>CANJNJ010000044.1 GCA_947474995.1 Opitutaceae bacterium
GCCGAGCGCCGGGAGTTCGGAATTCAAGACCCGCTCCCGCCACGGCGCGAATTCGGCCTCGGGCTTGTCCGGCACGAGTATCCGGGCCACGGCCTCGATCAGATAATCGCCACCACAAGCCCTGATTTCCGCCGCGCGCTCGAGTGGCGCCACGATGCCCAACTGCGAGAAAAATCGGGCGGGCGTCGCCGGACTGGCCCCACCCAGCCGATGAGACCAACACAGCGCCCCGCCGGCGGCCGCTCCCGTGAGGAATCGGCGCCGCGTTAATTCAGCCGGACTCTTCGCCACAGAGTCGGACATCGCCTTAACCATCAGGCGCCGGGCGGACCTTGACGAACTCAAAACCTAGCAAAGGAAACCCGGGAGAGAAAAAAATCGCTTCGTCGGCCGATGACCCATCTGTTCCTGCTTTGTCCCGCATGAAGTGGCTCCGCCGGTTCCCTCATCCCTGCTTGTGGCTGCTTGTCCTGCTGCAACGGACGCCCGTGCTGCGCCTGGCGTTTGTGGCCGACGGCCCGACCCCAGTGCCGCGGGCGTTTTCGCTTTTAACCTCGACCGTGACCTGGGGCGCCACCCTCGGCACGATGCATACGCTGGCCGGGGCCACGCAGTTGGTGGTCACGAGCGAACTGGTGGTCGGCACGGTTGGCACCCCGATCTCCCCGGTGGCTTTTACGCTGACCGGCGCTCAGTCCCCCGTGCGGTCATTCAACATCATCGAAGGCTCGCTGCCACCCGGGGTGTTCGTGGAGGGGGCGAACGACGGTGTGCTCAACGCCTCGGCGGGACGCATCGTCGGCACGCCCACCGTCCCGGGCGAGTATTGGATTTCACTCGCCGGCTATGCCCAGTTGTTTGCGACCTCCAGCACCTCCGATCCCGAAACGATCCATTTCACGATCACCGCTCCCGGGTCCGTCGCCCCGAGCATCACGACGCAACCGTTGAGCCGGGCGGCGGCAGCGGAATCGAGTGTCGCCCTGACCGTGGCCGCGACCGGCACGCCAGCATTCACCTATCAGTGGTCGAAAAACGGCGACGCACTCCCCAACGCCACCGGCGCCACTCTCACGCTGACGAACGTGCAGTCCGCCGATGCCGGCAATTACCGCGTCGTCGTTTCGAATTCGGCCGGCACCGCCACCAGTTCCACCGCTACGCTCACCGTCAACGCGGCGTTCACGCTGCAGCCCGCCTCCCAGTTCGTGGCGCCCGGCAGCACCGTCGTGTTGACCGCCGCCGCCACCGGCTCGGGGCTCACCTACCAATGGAAAAAGGACGGCGTGGCTCTCGCTGGCGCGACCAACCCCACGCTCACGCTCAACGCGATGGTCCCGGAGCGGGCGGGCTTCTATGCGGTGACCGCGACCGGCCCAACCAGCGCCACCAACTCCACCGTCGCCATTGTCACGGTAAACACGGGCGGCGGGAGCCGGCTCACGAACGTCGGCATCCGCGGCTATATCGCACCGGGCGCCGCGCTAACTCCAGGATTCGTCCTCCAGGGTAGCGGCCAAAAGTCACTCGTCATCCGCGCCGTCGGGCCGACGCTGCGCACGCTCGGGCTCAGCGGATGGGTGGCGGATCCGATCCTGGATATCACCCGGCTCGGGTCGGGCGATGTGATCGCCCACAACGACAACTGGGAGGGCGCGGCCCAGATCTCCGCTGCCTTCCGAACCGTTGGCGCCTTTCCGTATGCGGCGCTCGACTCCCGGGATGCCGCCATCGTCCGCAGCCTGGAGGCGGACGGCGCAGTGGCCTATGCGGTGCGCATCACGACCGCCACGACCATCGACTCCGGTATCGTCCTCGCGGAGATCTACGACGCTGATCCCGTCGATTCCCCGGTTCGCCTCGTGAATGTGTCGACGATGGGTTTTGTCGGCACGGGCGATCGGGCATTGGTGCCGGGTTTTTATATCAGCGGCACGGCGCCCAAATTGCTCCTGATTCGGGCGGTCGGGCCCGGCCTTGGCCAGTTTGGCGTCACGGGGTTGTTGACCGATCCGCAATTGTCAGTCGTGCCAGCCGGCGCCAACTACGCCGTCGCGGCGAACGACAACTGGGGCAATTCGGCCGAGATCAATGCGGCTTTCCTCAAGGTGGCCGCATTTGCGTTGCCCGTCGGCAGCGGCGATGCCGCGCTGATTGTGCGGCTGCCTCCCGGCGGGTACAGCGTGGTGGTCTCCGGCGTGGCGAACGCCACCGGAACAGCGCTGGTGGAGGTGTACGATTTGGAACAGTAATTCGGGTCGCCAGAGAGGGAGAGCCGGACGGGTTCCAAACGTCGGCGCGGATTTAATTCTCCAACCCACCGGCAATCACGGTTCCCTCGACACTGGACCCGGGAGGGACATCCACCAGGCGAAGGAGTGTCGGCACGATATCAACGGTACGGGCGGAACCAATGGTCGCCTGGCGCCGAAAACCCGGCCCGCGAAAAAAAAGAATCGGATTCTGCTCGGCGAAACGCCCGTGCAGGCCGCCGGGCCCACCGGCGTTGCTAATCGTGAAGCCGGGCTTGGGGCTCACGATCAAGTCGCCGGAACGGTTGTCGTGGCAACCGAGGGCCTCGAGTTCCTTTCGTCCGAGCACCTCGACGCCGTCGATTTGTCGCAGCACATTCGCGGCCCTTTGGCGCTCCGCTTCGGCCGGCACCTGACGGAAATAAACCAACCTGACGCCGGCATTCAGCACGACGATTTGCGTCCCAGCGTTCAGTTCCGCGGCGGAAGTGGCAACCCGGAAGCCCGCCTTCGCCAGCGCCTGGGCGGGTTCGATTCCGGCCTGTTGTTTTTCGAACGCGGACATTCCGTGGTCCGAATTGAAGGTGATAAGCGTCTGCTCGAAGATTCCCCTCCCCTTAAGATAGGCCACCAAACGGCCGATCGCGCGATCGATCCCGAGCACGGCGGCTCGCACCTCGGCGCTATCCGGCCCGTGCCGGTGGCCCTCCTGGTCGGTTGCGCCATAAATCGCGCCGACAAAGTGCGCGTGCTTGTTCTGCAAAAAATCAATGATGGCGTCGGTCGTCTTCTCCGCGTCGCTATAGCCGGGCGCGGCGTAGTGATCGACCGACGTCTGCAACATGAAGTGCCCGACCGCGGCCGTCGTCCAACCCGCCTCGTGCAACATCCCGGCAATCGTGGCCACGCTGGTCCGCGGGGCGTTCACCAGCCGATCCTCCTCGCGCACATACTGGGTATTCGCCCCGACGCCCGTGGTGCGCGGCCAGGCTCCCGTCACCAACGACGCCATGTTGGGCGTGGTGAGGGTCGGAAAAACATTGGTCACGTTCGTGACTCTCACGCCCTCCGCGATCAAAGCGCTCAGGTGCGGCGGCTGGATCCGCTCGATGTAGTCAGAGCGAAATCCGTCCGCCGTCAAAAAGAGGATATAGCTTGGCGCAGTGGTGACCCGCGCCGGGACGGCCTCTGCCGCCAAAGCGAAACGAAACCCGCCCACGGCCAGCAAAAGGATTGCCCCCGCGCGCATCGGCCGAAGGCCAATCCGGCGCATCACATGCCATAGGAAGTTACGACCGATTGAAACCCGGGGCATCCCGAGACTTTGGGCCAAGGACACAGTGAAAGCCGATGCTTAAAAATGTCCGCGGACCACACAGGGCCAATCCTTCGACTGGAGGGACCAGATGGACAGGATGCGCGAGTGTGCCGGCTGAGCCGTGACCGAATCTGCCGCATCCTGTGAATCATGTTCATCCTGTCGTCCGCTATTCGACGGCGAGGCCTAACTTGGCGCTATTTCAAGCAGACCCTGTCCGGGCCGCCCCAACCCTGACCGACCGGGTTAATGCTTCGGGTCGAACACAGACTCATCTCCCTTCTGCGCCGTGGCGTCGTGAGCGAAGCGGGCGCGAACATGGGTTTGGTCCACCGCAAATTAACTCGCGCGACGGCGCAGCGGAACGGAGAAAACACCTACGGCTCACGGTAAAAAAGCGGCGTCGGGTCGCCGCAGTCCATACTGCCGGCGCTACGCCGTCTCGAGCAGGAAGGTCGGCAGATTGATTCCGGCGAAGGGTTGGAATTCTCCGCGTACCTGGCAGAAGTGAAGTTCGCAGTTGCGGGCGCCCCATTCGTACATCTGCCGGACAATCCTGGTCCGCTCCACCGGCACCAGCACCACCGGCGAGCGGCCGCGATTCACGTCGAGCTCGCGCGCGATGAGCGCGATCGCCTGATCCTCGGTCCGGCAGACCCCGGGGCCCAGCATGTTCACCGCGGCGTGGCGCGACGAGGCGAGGAAACCGTCAATTCCCCCGGCCGCGTTTTCGTACACCGACGTGTGCCAGAAACCCAATGCGTTATCGATGCAGTAGCGGTAGTCCTGCTCGCGCGTCACACCACTCACGTCCTTTTCGAGCGCCGCCATGGCCGGCACGTCAGCGAGCGTGGCGTCGCGCACGCGTTCGCGACCGGCGACGGCCGGCTGGAATCCGGTGGCGGGCACGGCGAGCACCATGTCCTGGTAGGCGCAGCGAGGAACGAAGCCCGCCTTGTTGTAGAGCGAAAACGAATCGAGGTTGAGCGCGCTCTGCGTCAGCCGCAAGGCGGGGAGCCCATTGCGCTCGGTGAAGTCGATGATGTAGCGCAGGAGCTCGCGCCCCACGCTCTGGCCGAAATAATCAGGGTGGACCGTCATGATGCCAAGCGCGACGTGGTGCGGCCGCGGGTGATAGAAGCAGGAACCCATCAGCCGGCCGGTGACCGGATGGGGCGCGACGACGGCGCAGCCGGGCTCCAAGGCCTGGTAGACTTCGTAAAAGACATCGGTCACCTGCGGCCCACCGTGAAAAATCTGCGGCAGGCCCCGCCGCTGGTACCACGTATTGATGGACGTGTAGATCAGATCCGCCACCTCGGTCCGGTCGGCGGGCGTCATCGGGCGCACGGTGAGGCTGGTCATGATTCGCAGGTTCGAGGTAGGAGCGGCTTTACGCCGCGGTTCTTATTTCCCGTCGCGGCGTGAAGCCGCTCCTCCGTCGTCGGCGGGTTTTTCTGGCACGACATACGGCGTGCCCATCTGCACCTCGGCCTTGCGCCGATCGGCTTCACCGATGAACACCGGCGCGGCCAACTCGCGACCAAGGAAAGGCGCGGCGCTGGTCAACATGACGCCGAGGGAGTCCGGCAGCGAGTGACGGATCGACGGGATACTAATCCGCGTCCGCCAAAGCATTTTCTTCTCCTTCTTTTTGGCCATCGCTTCCATGTCGAACGCGACAATGAAAATATAGACGCGGTTGTCCGCGGCGGCAGAGTTGATCTCCGCGAGGGTGCCGGGATCGACCGCCCCGTTGCTGGCCTTGTCGGCCCCGACCAGCTGCGAGATTTGCCGTCCGTTAAACGAGACCAGCTGGGTGGCGGGGGCGACGTTTGGATCGAGGGGATTGTTGGGATCGGGTGCATTGCCCCCGATCCGCCCGGGCAACGGCAGCACCGCCATGTCGCTCGCGTCGAGCACGGCGCTGCCCCAGGTAATGAGCAGCGCGATGGCGGGTAGCGGTTCCCCGACCTTGGTTTTGATGAATCCTTGGGTCGCGAGGACCTTGGTCACTTCGACTTCAACGGCCGCGGCGTTGGCGCGCGGCTCGCCCGCGACTGGGCTGCCGATATCGCTCTCGTAGTTGCCGGCAATCGCATAGCGAATCGGCTTGCCGGGTTGCGGACGGAGCGCTTCCGGGACCTCGCCAAAGACATCCGCCACCACCAGCACTGCGGTCGGGGCCGGCTTGGCGGGGGCAGCGGCGCTAACCTCGGCGGCGAGGGCGACAGCGAGCACAGTGGGGAGGAATCGAAGCATGCAGTTGACGGAAAGACGCGGCTTGCCGGCAGAGGTTTCCCGTGCGTCCGCGGGAGTCGAGGCGGATCGGACAAGACGATCCAGAGAGGGTCTGTGTATTGGCGTCTAATCCAGCAAGCTGAGACAGGATGTACAGGATTCACAGGATTCCTTGTCAGTCAAAATGCGCGAACTCGTGTTCACTGGCCGCATCCTGTCCCACCATTCGTCTGGAGTTCGGCGTTGCCGGGGTTAGGCAAGAGCGGCACACTTCGGCTGGCCGTAGCGGCCACTCGTGCAGTTGAAAGTTGAGCGGTGAAAGTTGAAAGCGATGAAGGCCGGGGCGAAATCGCTCTTTTGGGGTTGGGTTCGAGGTAAACTGATCAGTGACTCCCCTTTCGCGGTCTACACCGCAGTTAACTTTTTGCCTGCTCTGGCTTTCAACTTTCAACCTTCAACTCTCAACTGAATTCTTCCGGCTTAGATCGGCCCACCTTCCCCCCGATGAACCTCACTCGACGCGATTTCACCAAGCTCGCCCTCACCGCTCCGGTCGCCGCCTGGCTGGCGCAGCCCCTCACAGCCGCGGCCCAGACCCGCCGGCCAAACTCCGTGATCAACGGCGTCAACCTCGGCGCGATTACCTACAGCTACCGCGCCATGCCGGACCAGAGCGCCGAAGCCTACCTAGGCTACCTCGTTGATTCCGGCATCAGCCAAATCGAGTTCATGGGCGGTCCCGTCGAGGCGTTTGCGGGCGCACCGGCGATGCCGCGAATCGGTCCCGGCGGACGCGGCGTCGCGCTGACGGCCGAACAGGCAGCGCAGCAGCGCGAGGCGCAGGCCAAGTTGCGGGCGTGGCGCACCTCCGTGTCGATGGATCGCTTCAAGGCGCTACGGAAAATATACAATGATGCCGGCGTCACCATCTATGCCTGGAAGGCGTTGAGCGCGTCCATGACCGACGAGGAGATCGAGTATGTCTTCAACGTCGCCGAGGCGCTGGGCAACACGCACGTCACGTTGGAGCTGATCGAGGATCCCGCGCAGCTGAAGCGGCTCGGGGCGATGGGCGAGAAGCGGAAGATCTCCGTCGCCTATCACACGCATTTGCAGGGCAGCATGACGGCGTTCGATCAGGCGTTCGCTGCCTCGAAAGGGAACGTGGCCAACGTCGACCTCGGTCACTTTGTCGCCGCTGGCGGCGACCCGATCGCATTCCTCAACAAGTTCCATGACCGCATCGCGAGCTTTCACCTGAAAGATCGGGCCACGCCCGCCCACGGCGCGAAGAACCTGGCGTGGGGTACCGGCGACACACCGATAACGCAGATTCTCCAGACGGTGAAGAAGAACGGCTGGAAGATGCCGATCGCCATCGAGATGGAGTACGATGTGCCGGCGGGATCCGACGCGGTGAAGGAAGTCGTGAAGTGCCTGGACTACTGCAAGCGGGCGCTGGCTTAGGGCGAACCTGCGGTCCTACAAGATTTGCTTCGTACCGGGTGGGCCGGGCGCTCCGCGCGCGGCCAATACTTTACGATGCGCTATTACGGTCTTTGGCCGCGCACGGAGTGCCCGGCCCACCTTTCCCGTGCTTCAGTAGGACAAGTACGATCGGGCGGCCGCGACGGCGGAACGCTTCTGCTCAAAACCCAAGGATCGTCACCCAACCGGGGGCTTTCCCCGCCGGGTACTTGCCCGCGACCGTAAGAGCGCCCGTCGCCGGGTCGATCGCGTGAACGCAAATTACATCCGACTTCTCGCCGGCCGCGATGAGGAAGCGGCTCGAAGGATCGATGGCGAAGGAACGCGGCTGCTTCTCGGTCGGATAAGTGCCGATGTGCGTGAGCTTGCCCGTCGCGCCGTCGACGCGCAGCGCGCTAATCGTGCTGCCCGTCCGCTCGGAAATGTAGAGAAACCGACCGTCAGGCGTGAGGTGCAGATCGGCGGCCCAGATGTCGTTATCGAGGTTGCGCGCCGGTCCGGCCCCCGGCGTGCCGATGGGCAGGCGGGGCAGGCCCGGCTGGAGCGTCGTCCCCGGCAGCGCCCGCACCGTGCCGACTTCGGTCAGGCAGCCCGTCTGCGCATCGAGGGAAAATGAGGTGACCACGCCCTCGAATTCGCCGACGACGTAGAGGAACTTGTTGTCGCGGGAGAGCTCGAAATGCCGCGGGCCGGTCCCGGGAGTGGTCCGCGCAACGGCGGGCGTGTTGGAGGTCAGCCGGCCGGTGCCGGCGTCAAAGTGAAACTGGAAGATTTGGTCGCTGCCCAAGGCCGGGGCGAACACGAAGCGATTGGTGGCATCGACCCGGATCGAGTGCGCGTTCCGGCCAATGGGTATGACCTGGCGCGGCGGCGCGGCGACCCGCCCATCGACGCCGACGGCGTTCACACTGATCAGGTGCGAGGCGTAGCTCGCGGCGAAAAGATAACGGCCCGTCTGATCGAGGGCGATGAACGGAAAACTTTCCACGAGGGGCGCACTGCCGAGGAGTTGGAGCGCACCGGTCCGAGAATCGATCGCGTAGGCATTGACCGCGTACGGCTGGGAACGGATCGCCGCGTAGAGGAAACGCTGATCGGGGCTCACGATCATCGGCATCACCATCGGGGCGGCTTGGGCGCGCGGGCCCGGCAGAAGTTCACCATTGGCGGTGAGCGTGAACGTGCTGATGTCGGCGTCGTCAGCGTTGGAAATGTAGACAAAAGTCGAGGCAGGCATGCGGGGCATCACACTGCAAAGCGCCCGGAGGGCAAGCCGCCGGAGGCTTAGATCCAAGTGGATTCTTCGCAAACGCCCAGAATGACAGGCCTTGGGGGGACGCACGCGGATTCACGACGCGACGTGACACCCCGGCGGCTTACCCCGGAACCGCGCCGGTCGGCGTTCGGGGCGTCCAAACGACCCGGGCGGCATCCAAGCCCAACGCGGCCACCGCCGAGAGTAAAAGCGCGCCGGCGCAGGCGAGAAAAACGTAGCGCTGGCCGTCCTCACTCGAGGTGCCAATCGCCAGCAGCCACGGCACCATCATCGCGGTCAGCGAGGCGCCAAAGTTGCCCCACATGTTGGTCCAACCCACCGCCGCCGCCGTCACGCGGCCGCCCACGTCCTGCAGAAAGGCCCAGTTCGCCGGGCTGGCCATATCGACCGCAAACGAAACCAGCGCACAACACGCGATGATGGCCGACGTCGCCTGCACGAACAAACAGCCGACATACGCCGCGCCCGCGATGAGGCCGGACAACACCAGGGGTATTCGTCGCCCCCAGCTGACACCAAACCGCCGGGTGCACCAGTCCACGAATACTCCCCCGGCCAGCTGGCCGACCATGCCGCACGCCAACACGAGGGTCACCATCCGCCCGCCCGCCACATCCGCCACGTGCCGCTGTTCCTTCAGGTAAGTGGGCAGCCAGGTGATGAGGAAAGCCCACCCCACATTGATCAGGAACTGCATCAACGCGCACAGCCAGAGACTGCGGCTGCGGGAAAACGCGGCCACGACTCCGCCGAGTTCGCGGGTCGAAAGGCGGGTTTCCGCCGCCGCGTGGCCCACGAGCGCCCGTTCGGCTTCGTTGCAGGCGGGATGCTCCGCGGGGCTGTTGCGCACGACGCGCCAGTAAATTCCGGCTACGACCAAACCAACGACTCCGTCGATCCACAGCACGGGCCGCCAGTGTCCGAGGCTGACCACCATCCAGGCCGTGATGAAAGGCGCCAACGTGCCGCCGCACCTGCCGCCAAACGTAACGAGCGAACTCGCCCGGCCGCGGCCGGCAAGCGGCATCCACCGCCGCAGCAGTGCCCCGGTGGTCGGATACGCGCCCGCTTCCGCCGCGCCGCAGAGCAGGCGCATGGCGACCAGGGCGGGAAACGAACTCACCAATCCCGTGAGCGCGGTGAACAGCGACCACAGGACAATGTACGCGGTGAGCATCGAGCGCCCGCCGAAGCGATCGCTCGCCCAGCCCGCCGGCACCTGAAACAGCGCGTAGGAGAAAAAGAAGATGCCAAGGATTCGCCCAATCTGCGGCTTGGTCAGACCCACCTCGGCGTTAAACGAGGCGGCCTTGACGATCTCTGCGAGGCAGATGCGGTCGAGGTAGAGGATGAACGCCATCGCCATGCTGACGGCGATGATTCGGGCCCGCACATTGGTCGGCCGCTGGGAGGCGGCCGTCGTCATGCCCAGGCCGTTCTCAGGAAGCGCACAAAATTACCGGAGAAAATTCCGTCGATGTCCTCCGCCTGGCAGCCGCGGGCCGCGAGCAGGTCGCCCAATTTGGCCAGATCCGCGATGCTGTCGACGTCGAGGGGCGTCTGCTCGGTACCATAACCGCCGTCGAGGTCCGTGCCGATCCCGACGTGGCGGGAGTTGCCCGCGAGCTGGCAGATGTGATCGATGTGCTCGCAGATCTTTTCCAACTTCAGGTTAAAGTCCTGCGGCTTGGAACGTAGGTGCGCCCAGCCGTGCACCATCATGATCGCATCCATCGACATGCCGATGACCGCGTCGCGCCGGATCAGCTCCTTGATCTGATTGTCATCAAATTGCCGATTCCAATTGGCCAGGGCGCGGCAGTTGGAATGACTGGCCCAGACTCGGCCCTGGACACGGCCCATCGCATCCCAGAAGCTCTCGTCGCAAAGATGGGTCGCATCGAGGATGATGCCGAGGCGCTCCATCTCTTTTAGCAATTCGTGGCCGCGGGACGTCAGCGGCCCCTCGTCATCGGTACCGTGGCCGTAAACGCCCGGGCCGTAGTGCACGGGGCCGATGGCGCGCAGACCGTCGGCGTACGATTTTTCGAGATGCTTGAAGCTGACGATGGAATCCGCGCCTTCGAGACTGAGGATATAGCCGATCGGCGGTTTCGCCCTATTCTCCGTCGAGTCGGTGAGCCAGAGTTTCAAGTGCGCATCGAGCTGCGCCCGATTCCGAATCTGCACCATTTCGCCGCAGGCTTCCATTTCGCGATACCAGGCCAGCTGGCCCTGTGTCTCCGCCCAGGCCTGCTCCGGACTCGCAAAACCGGGCAGGCGTCCAAAATACGGCACGTAGCGCGCGAGTTGGGTCGCCACACACAAGCCGACGCGGCCGCGGCGCATTTCCGGAAAGCAGACGGTGTTGCGCGAACGGCCCGGAAAGTCCGTCATGCCCAGTTCGCGGCGGCGAATGCGCTCCTGGGTCCAGCGCTGGTCGCGGTTGAACTCGATGGCGTTCCAAGAAAGATCCAAATGAACGTCGAAGATAAGTTTGGGGCTCATGAAAGTCGGAGGGCGGGCGACGAAGCCAGGCAAGGGCAGGCTGGCCCGGCAATCAGCAAAGCGAAACGAAAACAGGCCCGCATCTTTCCGCAATCGCTCGTTCGGCCCCTCCGTGCGCCGACGCCACACCTCTGGTCCAGGCCACCAAATACCCGGCAAGGGGCGAATCGCCTAACCCGGTCGCCCCGGCTCTGGTAGGCAAACTCGCGGCCGCCTTCAGGAGAAACCTCCCACAGCCGGAACGTTGCAGCCCCCACCGCAAAACGCGCTTTGCCCCGGACGGGAAGAAATAGATCCGTTTGTAGTCCCGCCTTTAGGCGGAATCTGACCAATTTAAGTTTTCCGCCTAAAGGCGGGACTACAAACCAGGCGCTCTTTCTTGAGAGTGGAAGGTGGAGCCCAAACAATCCCCAAAGGGCTGACGTAAGAGCGTACGGTCCAAAACCCGATGAGGACATCGGGTTCCACCGCTCATTGGCGTCGTTTTCAGAGCGGGAACACCTTTCCACTGCATCGTTCCGCTAAGCGCCCCCGCCCACGACCCAGAGCGAGTTCTGCGCGTTCACGCGGCGGACTTTGCTGAAATGATGGACGGAAACACCGTGTCCCTCGAGGCGGGTCGGTTGGCTGACCAGAAACTCCGCCCAGTCGCCACCGAGATGCGCCACGTAGGCGAGATGGAAATGCTCGACCAGATTCGGGCCCGTCGGCTCGCCAAAAAACAACACCGGGCCGGTGTCCACCTGGTAATAGCGATGACGTTCGCTGTAATTCACCGTCTTGATCGGGTACTCCACGGTCACCGCGCCACCGTCGATGGCAAAGGTGGTGCGGGAAACCACTTCACGATCACCCTGCAGCACTTCGAGGATCGTCTCCATCGACTCCAGCCGTCGCGCCAGGCGCCGGCGAATCACCAACCCATGGGTCTCGAAAGCGGCCGCCGGATCGACGCATTGGCGCTCGGGCTGCGGGCCAAGGGAAGCCGGATGGAGCATCACCCCTTTGTCCGCTCGGTCCCAGCGCTTGATGATCAGAAACTGGTTCGCGCCACTCACGGCGCACATGTCGGCATTCGGCGCCATCCAGACGTCACGCTCGACAAAAACATTCTCCGTCTTGCAGGAGGCGCCCAGGCCAAATTCAAAGCGCTCCCCGCCGCGCGCGACGGTGGCCAGGCACTCCAGCGGCATTCGCACATTGTTCAGGGTCGTCGCTGCCGGCCGCGACATGGTGAGCGGCTTCATCTTCGTGGTGTCGCTCCGCCAGCGAATCGCCGAGCGGGCGAAGTCACAGACGGCTGAATTGGACTCAGAATCGGGCATGATCCTCCCTCAATCCCTGAACTGAAACGCGTAGAGATCGGCGTCCTTCAATTCAAAGCGCAAGCGGACGGGCTGCTCGGCGATGGCACGAACATCGCTCCCTTTCGTCCACGTCACCGGACGTCCGATGGCGTCGCCGAAAATCGCCGGGCAATCATCGAGGGCAAAACCCGGTAGCGGGCGGCCGTCCAGGTCCTGGATTTCGACGCGCACGCTGCCCGCGGCGGAAGTGGCGAAATTAATTTCCAAGTGCCGGCCGCGAAAGCTCAGCGGCTTGGTCATCACTTCGCCCCCACTGAGGGGCGCCTGGACCGAGACAAAGCCATCGAGCCGCAGGGTGTAGCGGCGCAGCAGGCTGCTGTGGCCGGTCCAATAACTCTCCGTCGCGTACAGCGAAAGTTCGTTCGGCGCGCCCTCGAGGGACGACTTCGTTTCCACGAGGTGCCAGGCCGCGTAGAGGTGCCCGTAATTCCAGGTGCCTTCGCGCTCCGGTCCCGGACGCATAAACGCCTCGTTCCAACGCTTGAACTTCACGCCGTCCCGACTGGCCATGACGAGCGTTTCGCTCAACGCGGTGCCATAGCGCTCGCTGGCCTTGGCGCGCATTTCCCGGTGCTCCAGTTCCGGCAGGGCGCGCATGGAGGGAGACCAGCGTTTGGCCTGCTCCGCACTCACCGAGGTCCGGGCGTCGTCGGCCGCCGCGTGACCGAGTTCCGGCTCGATGTAGCGCACGGGAAAACCGATCAGCAAATGCGGGGCCCGATGGTACGGTTTGACCTGGTTGGTGTAGAGATGCTCCGGGGGCGAATCCACATAGGTCAGATCCGCCTGATTTTCCCAATGAATGAAATCCTTCGAAGTCGCGGTCCGGATGGCCCGCACCCCGACGTAGGGCGAGTCCGCGGTGCCTTTGGAAAAATACCGCCAGTAGGCCCGATACTCGCCGCGCGCCCCGTCCCAAAACGCGAGGTTCTGCGAATCGAACGCGCCATCGGTGATGACCGGGGCGTTGCCCATGGGCGACCAATGGATGCCGTCCGGTGACTTGAAGGCCATCAGACCACGCGGATTCTTGGTCGTGTTGAAGGCCTTGTAACGGGCATCGGCGGGCGCGTTCGGGTTCTCGTCCTTGAACACCGCCGGACTGCTCGTATCAAACGTCACCCCATTGGCCGTGCCGCCGACCATGACAATGTTGTTGGCCTTCGAGCCATTAAACTCATGCAGCCCCAGTTCCGGCCGGCGCCAGTGCACCCCATCGTCGCTCTCCGCGTAGCACACGAACGTCGGGTGACTGTCCGTGTTCACCTTCTCGGGGGTGACGGAAATCTGCCACGCCCGATAGTACATCCGGTAGCGGCCACCGTCCTGAAAGATGTTGTGGTACGCCGTGGCGCTGCCTTCCCAGGCCGCATCATGAACCATGACCACCTCCCGGGGGACAGGCTGCTGCAAACGCAGCTGGGCTTTGCCCTTGAGTTCCTGCACGAGGAACCCGTCGACAAAGAGTTCGCGCCGGGAACCGATGTCGAGCACGCCGGCGGCGGGCGGAGTCGCGCCCTGAACGGCCGCGGAAAAAAGCGAGAGCACGCCGGCTGCAAGCGGCCGGAGGAAAGAGGCAGGTTTGGAAGATCGCATCTGGAAGTTTTGGTGAGGGTTTAATCGGTCGCTCCCGGCGAAATGCCTGGCCCGATTACTTGGCGCAAAAACTAATCCTTAAATTGGAACGCGTAGAGGTCGGCGTCCTTGAGCACGAAGCGCAGCCGAACGACCTTGCCGGCGAGCGCACGCACGTCGGTCCCTTTTTTCCAGGTTACCGGACGTTCGACGGTGTCGCCGAAAGTCTGCTCGCAATCATCAAGGGTGAAACCGGGCAGCGGCTGTCCGTCTTCCGACTGGATCTCCACCTGCACGGCGCCCACCGCCGAGGTCGCAAAATTCAGGGTCAGCCGGTTGCCGCGGAAGCGGAATGGCTTCGTGAGCAGTTCGCCACCCGTGCGCGGCGCCTGCGCGGAGACAAAGCCATCCAACCGCAGCGTGTAGCGACGCAGTTCATTGCTGTTCCCCGTCCACATGCTCTCGATGCCATAGAACGACAGCTCGTTCGGCGCGCCGGCGTCGGCGGATTTCGTCTCCACCATGTACCAGGCCATGAAGTTCTGCCCATAGTTCCACGTGCCATCACGCTCGATCCCCGGCGGGATAAAGGCGTCGTTCCAGCGCTTGAAGTTCACGCCATCGCGGCTCGCCATCAGCGCACCCTCGGTGATCGCGGCACCATAGCGTTCGCTCGCGCCCGATCGCAGTTCACGCTCCTTCAGCTCGGGCAGCGCGCGCAGGGACGCGGACCAGAGGCGCGTCTTCTCCGGCCCCGCCGGCGCCCGGGCATCGTCGAGGACCCCGTCTTTGAGCTCCCGTTCCACGTAGCGCGTCGGGATGCCGATGAGGATGTGGGGGGCCCGGGGATAGGGTTTGACCTGATTGGTGTAGAGATGCTCGCGGGGCGAATCCTCGAATTTGAGATCCGCCTGGTTTTCCCAATGGATGAAATCCTTCGAAGTCGCCGTGCGGATGGACCGGACCCCGGTGTAGGGCGACTCGACCGTGCCTTTGGAAAAGAACCGCCAATAGGCGCGATACTCGCCGCGCACTCCATCCCAAAACCCGAGATTCTGCGAATCGAACGCCCCATCGGAGATGACCGCATCGTGGCTCAGCAGCGACCAATGAAGGCCATCCGCCGACTTCAGCACCACCAGGCCCTTCTTCGGATTGCGGGAGTGGGTCACCGCCTTGTAGCGCGCGTCCGCCGGCGCCGCCGGATTCTCATCCTTAAACACCGCCGCCGCACCCGTATCAACGTCCACGCCCTCCATCGGCCCACCGAGCAGGACGATGTTGTTGTCCTTCGACCCGTTGAATTCGTTCAAGCCGAGCGAAGGGCGGCGCCAGTGAATGCCGTCGTCACTTTCCGCATAGCACAACGGCACCGCCTTCAGGTAGCCGGAGTGCTTATTCGGGTCGGTCTCCTTCACCGGATCCACCTGCACCCCTTTGTAGTACATGCGGTAGATATTCCCATCCTTGAAAATGTTATGGTAGCCACTACCGCTGCCTTCCCAGGGCGCGTCACAGACAAACACCACTTCGCGCGGCGTGGGATGGTGCAGCCGCAGTTCCGCCTTGCCGGTCAGCCGCTCGATCATGAAATCGTCGACGAAGAGCTCGCGGCGGGAGCCGATGTCGGGGACGGCAGCGGACGTTCGCGCCGGTGGTTGCGCTGACGCGGGAGCGAGGCCCGCGAGCGCCGCCGCCAGCAAAAAAAGCCCGTGGAGGCGTCTAAGCCGCAGCGATGCAGCCCCCACCCAAAAACGCGTCTGGCGCCGAACGGGAAGAAACAGATCCGTTTGTAGTTCCGCCTGTAGGCGAAAGGCTTGAACGGATCGGATACCGCCTAAAGGCGGAACTACAAACGAGGCGCACTTTCCGATGAGGGATTTCATTTTTTTTGGGAGGACAAGGGATCAGCAACGGGTCGCGTTCCGAACGCGGTGAAGGCTAAGGCTGGAATTGAAACGCGTAGACGTCGGCGTCCTTGAGGACAAAACGCAGTCGAATCGCTTGGCCGGCGACCGCGCTCACATCGGTCCCTTGCTTCCAGGTCACGGGGCGCTCAATCGTGTCGCCGAAAATCGGCGGACAGTCGTCCAGGGTGAAACCGGGAAACGGCTGGCCGTTCGCATCCTGGATTTCGACGCGCACGCTGCCGGCGGCGGAGGTGGCAAAATTGAGGGCCAGTTGCCGGCCGCTAAATCGGAGTGGCTTGCTGATCAGTTCGCCTCCGCTCATCGGCGCCTGGGCCGAGACAAAGCCGTCGAGCCGCAACGTGTACCGTCGAAGCGCGCTGCTGTGACCGCCATTCGCGTGCCCGCTCCAGTAACCTTCGCTGGCGTAGAGCGAGAGTTCGTTCGGCTCGCCGGCGATGACCGCCTTGGTCTCGACCACCTGCCAGCCGCTGTAAAGGTGACCGTAATTCCAGGTGCCGGGCCGCTCGGGTCCTGGGCGCACGAAAGCCTCATTCCAGCGTTTGAACATCACGCCATCGCGGCTCGCCATGAACAGCGTCTCGGTCAAAGCGGTACCGTAACGCTCGCTCGACCTGGCGCGGTTCTCCCGATTCTCGAGTTCGGGCAGCGCCCGCATCGAGTCCGACCAGCCGCGTTCGACATAACGAACGGGAAATCCGATGAGCACCTGCGGCGCCCGAAAATACGGCGCGATGTAATTTTCGTACAACTCCTCCGGTGGCGAATCCACATACTTGAGGTCGGCCCGATTTTCCCAATGGAGAAAATCCTTCGACGTCGCGGTGCGAATCGCGCGTCCTCCGTCCGATTTTTCGAAATAGCGCCAATAGGCGCGATACTCACCGCGCACCGCGTCCCAGAACGCACAGACCTGCGAGTCGAACGCGTTCCGGTGCGGGTCGGTGATCGCCGGGTTCGGGCTCATCGGCGACCAGACGAGGCCATCCGGTGACTTGAGCGGCAACATGCCGTTACCGTATTTGATGTAGTGGACGAAGGTCTTGTAACGCGCGTCCGCCGCCGTGGCCGGATTGTCGTCCCGGAATACGGCCGGCGCTCCGTTCTCGTTTTTCACACCGCCGATCTCACCCCGAACGAAGAGGATGTTGTTTTGCTTTGAGCCTTTGAACTCATGCAGACCCAAATTGGGTCGCCGCCAGTGAATGCCATCGTCGCTCTCGGCGTAACACGCGATCTGTGGATTGTCCCCTGGCTCCACGCCCGAGGGCGTGACGGAGAGGTTCCAGGCCCGATAATACATGCGATACCGATTGCCGTCTTTAAAGACCGCGTTGTAGGCCGTCGCGTTTCCCTCCCACGGGGCGTCAAAGACCATCACGATCTCCTGCGGCTCCGGATGATGCAGCCTCAGCTCCGCGCGACCCGCGAGCTGCGCGACGAGAAAATTGTCCACGAACAATTCACGGCGCGATCCGACGTCGATCACCGCACTCGCCGGCCCGGGAGGTTGCTCCGCTGAGAGCTGAACGAAACCGAAGAGACCAACCGCGACGGACCAGACGGGAGCGAGCCTTTTGGATGAGCACATTTTGACGAGTGGGCCGCGAATTTAAAAATTCGGGGTCCGACCGGACCGTCTCATTTGAATTGGAACGCAAACAGGTCGGCGTCGTTGAGCACGAAACGCAGCCGCACGGCTAGGCCGGCCAGGGCGCTCACGTCCCGGCCCTTCGCCCAGGTCACTCCGCGTTCGATCGCGTCACCAAAAATCGCCGGACAATCCTCCAGCGCGAACCCCGGCAGCGGCCGGCCATTCGCATCCTGAATTTCAACGCGCACGCTGCCCGCGGCGGACGTGGAAAAATTGAGGGCCAGGCTCTGGCCGCGAAAACGGAGCGGTTTGGTAATCAGTTCCCCACCGCTCATCGGCGCCTGCGCCGACACAAACCCGTCCAAGCGGAGCGTGTAGCGGCGCAGCGTGCTGCTGTGGTCGGTCCAGTAGCTTTCCACCGCATAGAGCGAAAGCTCGTTGGGTGCGCCCTCGAGGTCCGACTTCGTTTCCACCAGATGCCAGCCAACATACTGGTTCCCGTAGTTCCAAGTGCCCACGCGTTCGATGCCGGGCGGAAGAAAAGCCTCCTGCCAGCGCTGGAAGCTCACTCCGTCTCGACTGGCCATCAGCAGGGTCTCGGTCAGTGCCGTTCCGTACCGTTCGCTCGCGGAGGCCCGCATCTCGCGATGCTCCAGCTCGGGCAGGGCCCGCATCGACGCTGACCACTCCTTCATTTTTTCCGCGCTGGCCGGACCGCGGGAGTCGTCCATCGCCCCATTCAGTTCCCGTTCCACGTAACGCACGGGAAAGCCGATCAGCAGGTGAGGCGCTCGATGATAGGGTTTGACCTGGTTGGTGTAGAGGTGGGTTCGCGGCGCGTCGGGATATTGGAGGTCGGCATAATTATCCCAGTGCAGGAAATCCTTGGACGTGGCCGTGCGGATCCCGCGTACCCCGATGTAAGGATCGGCCGACGTCCCCCGGTCGAAGTAACGCCAGTAGGCGCGGTAAAAACCGCGTTCCGCATCCCAAAACGCCAGGTTTTCTGAATCGAACGCCCCGTCGGTGATCACCGGCGCATCACTCATCGGCGACCAGTGGAGGCCATCGGGGGATTTGAACGGGAGCAGGCCGCGTGGGCTCCGGGAGCGGAACATGGCTTTATACCGGGCCTCGGGAGCCGCGCCGGGATTGTCATCCTTAAAGACCGCGGGGTGCCCCGCATCGACATCAACTTTTCCGATGACCCCGCTCACCATCACAATATTATTAGCCTTCGAGCCATTGAACTCGTAGAGCCCAAGCTCGGGCTTGCGCCAGTGAATGCCGTCATCGCTTTCCGCGTAGGCGCAAAAGAGCGGGTGAACCTCCTGATTTTTCTTGGATTCGGCCTCATGCAGCGGGCTGATTTCATACGCCTTATAGTACATCCGGTATTTGTCCCCGTCCTGGAAGACACTGTGATACCCGGTACCGCTGCCCTCCCAAAGGGCATCGTGCACCAGGCTGATCTCCCGCGGTACCGGACGATGCAGACGCAGCTCGGCCTTCCCCTTGAGTTGGTCCACGAGTGCGTTGTCCACGAACAGTTCGCGGCGGGACCCGATATCGACGGCCGTGACCGGCGAATTCGCCGCCTCGGCCAGCGCCAGCAGAAAGGGGGCGGCGGCAGTGTAAGAGATAATGCTTCGGAGGTTCATATTTTCGCGTCGATTGAGCTGCCCTACGGCTGAAACTGATATGAATACAGATCTGCGTCCTTCATCACGAAGCGAAGGCGGACGGGGGTGCCGTCCCAACGCTTCAAGTCCGGGTTGGAATCCCAGGTGATTGTCTGGCGAACCGAATCGCCAAACAGCTCCAGTGAATCCTTGAGTGCGAAACCAGGCAGCGGCTTGCCGTTCACGTCCTGCAGTTCCACGCGCAGGTAGCCGGCGGCAGACGTGGCGTAGTTCACGACCAGCGTGCGGCCGGAAAACGTGATCGGCTTGGTCACGAGTTCGCCCCCCTCGTACGGCGCGTTGGCCGAGACGATGCCGTCGAGTCGCAGCACGCCGCGACGCACGTGGATCGAAGGCAGGCGAAAGTGCTGCAGATAGTAGACCGACATCTCGTCTTTGCCGGTGGGAACAAGGCCGAGGGCGACGGTGTTGTTGCGATCGGTCCAGTTGAGGGGATCCGGACCGGGAGGAACAAACGCGCCCAGGAAGCGCCGGCTCCAGTTGGTTCCATCGCGGCTGCTGATGAAAACCGAGTCGGTCATGCCCTTGCCCCGCAGCGGATCGTAGACCTCGGGCAACTTGGCGTTGCGCGAAAGGAGAAAACGCATCGGAAATCCGAGATAGATGTGCGGCGCGCGGAAGTAGGGTGTGATGGCGTTCGTGTAGAATTGGTTGATCGGCTGGTTGCCATAGTTGATCCATTCGGGATCGCTCCACTTCAAGAAGTCCGGGGAAACCGAACGCCGGATCGCACGAGTCGGCTCGCCATTGCCCGGCCGCGGATAGGAATCGCGCAGGTAGGCGACGTACTGCTTCTGTAGCGTGTCCCAAAAAACGACGTTCTGGCTGTCGAATAAATTATTCGGCTTCGGCCGCGTCTCCTGCGGAATGACTGGCGCCTCCCCTTTTTGCGTCCAATGAATCCCGTCCGCCGAAACCAGCGCGTAGAGTCCCGCGCCAATGCCGCCGGTCGCCTTGTAGCGCTCCGCCGGCAACGCGGCGGGGTTGGCGTCAATGAAGGGGGTGAAATTCGCGGCGGGCAGCGTCCACGGCGACCGCTTCTGCCGCTGCACGTCGTCCGGTCCCGGCTTGTCGCCGGTCCCGAGGATGAGGTTGTTGGCCTTGCTGCCCTTGTATTCGACGATCCCGAGATTCGGTTTCGTGAAGTGGATGCCGTCGCGACTTTCGGCGTAGCCGACATAGAGCGCCCACCCTTCCCCCGAAGCCGGCACCTTGCCGGGCACGGAGCGATAATACATCCGATAAAGATCCCCGTCTTTCAGGACCGTGATGTAATGGTTGCCATTGCCCTCCCACGGCGCATCGAACGTAATCGCGGTCTCCGCCGGAGTCGGGCGATGGAGCTGCAACGTCACACCCGACATGCTCTCCACGAGCGTGGTGTCCTCAAATAGTTCCAGGCGCGAGCCGATGGGCGTGGCGGAAGGGCCCTGGGCCCAAGCCGGGCCATCTGCCGCGCAGAAGAGGATCAGGATGACGCAGGCGGCGGAAGCGCGCCGCAGGAACGGATGCATTCTATTCATGGTGGAGGGAAACAAGGCCGTGGCCGATTGAGCGGGAAACTCTCGAGAATTTTTTCCAATGCGGTGGGACGCCTCCCGACGAATGCCGCTCCTTCCAAGGCCACGTCCGGCGTGGAAAAGCTCCGGCCGGCAAGCCAGACGGCGACGAGGCGGCGCCACCTTCTGCCCATGGCCCGAAAATATCTGGGCGCGCTAGAGTCCATGCTCGGAGTGGATCCGTGCCGATTCCTCCACCCTCATCTTTCTTACGCTGTGATCGATGATATACTGGATGTGAAATTCCATGGCGGCCTTGGCCGCCGCCACATCCTTCGCTGCGATCGCGTCGAAAATATCGGTGTGTTCTTTTAGCGTCCGGACATCCCGCTTTTCCAGCCCGCTTCGGTCGTTCATCCCAACGACCTGAATGGTAGCGGCTCCGCCGGCGACCACGCGATCGATCAGGTGGAGACGCAAAATCTCGCTCTTCAAGAGTGTATTCTTGGCCGCCACCATGATGGCCACATGAAAACGGATGTCCTCCCTTGCCATGGACGTCTGGTATTCCTCGCGATCTGCCTGCCGCTTGAGGGTGGCCAGCAGATTATTCATGGCCTCGAGCGAATGCCGGATATCAGCGAGTTCGGCCTCAGACCTATGCGCAGCGGCGAGTCCCGCCGCATACGTCTCCAACGCCTGCCGCACGCCGCAGTGCTCCTTGAAGTCGAGCAGCGACATGAACTTCACCGTCGCTCCCAGGCGGGGGCGGATTACGACCAAGCCTTCGGTTTCGAGCTGCCGCAAGGCGTCCCGCACCGGAGTCCGGCTCACTCCGCTTTTCTCGGCCAGCGGCTTGGTTCCCAGCTGTACGCCCGGCGCATATTCGCCCGAGAGTATTTTCTGCCGGATAAATCGATAGGCTCGGCCGGTGTTTTCGCTGCTCATGGTTCAAACGACGGGCTGGACGAATTCAATGGCCACGGCCCGCCCCAGGGTTGGCGGACAACAAATCGGCGTCCGTGGGCCGGCCCCGGTTGAATTTATCGACATAGCGCCGCTGGCAAATCTGGAACTGCTCCTCAGTGAAACCTTGATAAGGCGAAAGCAGGCGCAGCGGCATGTCCTCCAAGCCGCCAAGCTTCACAATCATCTTGTCGTAGGCTCCGTCGATCCGATCCATCGCCAGCAGGTCGCCGAACACTCCCTGCAGCAAATCATGGAAAAAATGTTGCAGGCGAAACAGCCGCTCCACCTGGCGCAAGCGACCGGCCTCGAACAGTGCCTTGGTCGCTTCCGGCGCGATCGGCGCAAACGACGAGAGGATCGAGCACTCGCCATACATGCAGCCGTGGGGAAAATTCTGTTCGCCGAAGAAATGCTGCAACTCGGGCGCCTGGGTCATCAGGTCCGCGGCGCGCGGGAGGCCGCCACCGGTGTTCTTGGTCGCGACCAGATTGGGCACGGCCTCCACGATCCGGCGGTAGTCGGCGCCCGTCAGCACCCGCTTCGCCCGCGGCAGGTTGTAATGCAGAAACGAGGCATCCGGAAAGGTGCCACACACATCCTTGAAGAAGGTCAGCAGTTCCCCGTCGTTGAGCGCACCCCAACTCGGCAGCGCGATTTGAAAGGTGCGGAATCCGCGGAGATACGCGATGGCCACGCGCTCGACAATCGTGGCCGTCGAAAGGGCGATGGCCCCCACCATGGTCTGCACCCCGGCGGGCCGGGTTTCGTCCCAGAAAACGTCCGTCACCTGCTTAAATTGATCGAGGTTGACCGCGTACCCCTCCCCGGCCGTGCCAAAGATGTAGAGATGATCAAACCCCGCCTGCCGCGCGCGCTGCACCTCGCGACGAAAGACTGTTTCCTGGAAACGCTCTTTCGCGTCCCAGGGCACCTCACAAGAAACAAGTACCGCTTGAGGAAAACGTGGCATGGAAAATTGCGCGCCCGCCGGGATTGAATGAAGCGGCGGCAACCGGTGGGACCAGAAACCGGCGCAGCGGATGAGGGCAGTTAAATGGGGAGACGCGGATCGACTGACGAATCGGACGGGGCTCCGCCCCACCAGAAGCCAAGGCGGAATCGGACTGGCCGGTTAAGCCGTCGGCCCGCGTTGGGATTAAAAGATAAGGCCATCCGGCCCCGCCGAAATCGGCTCAGAATTACCCAAAGGCGGCCGGGCCTCCGCCTCAGCCGGAGACCCGGGGCCGCGGTCATCACTCAAAACCGGTACTCGGCGCTCAATTTCCAAGTGAAACCAGGGTTGGTATAAAGCCACGTCGCGTTCTCGCCGCCCTCGATGTAGTCCTTGTCGAAGACGTTGTCCAAATTCAGCGCGATGCGGTACGCCTTGGCCTCATAGGAGAGCATGGCCGTCGAGGTCGTGTACGCCGGTGCGATGAATTGCTTCAGCTGGCCCGCAACGCTGGCAAACGGCACGGCCCCTTTGTGAAACATCCCGAAGCCCACCTTGAACCGCTTGAGCGGGCCCGCGTTGATGGTCTGGGAGGCATAGGCGCTCCAGGTGTCGTTGGTGACCCCGTTGGGCAGAGCACCCGAGAAGTCCTTCTGGTCGCCCTTGTACAAGGTGAAGATCGCCTGAAGCGAGCCGAGCGGAGTTTCGAAGGAGGTGCCGATGTCGGCCTCATAGCCCTTGTTGGTCTCGGTGCCGAACTGGCCGATGCCGCCCGTGCCGTCAGGGAGCGGGAAAAGTACGCGCACCTTGGTGAGCGCGAGGTCGTAAGCCGCGACGCTGCCGAAGAGATGGCCGTCCGGCGTTTCAATTTTCACGCCAACTTCCTTGTTCTGGCCCACCGACGGCTCGAGGGGCTGGCCGTCGCGTGCCCCGCCGACGAATGTGCCAGTGTTGAACACGAACGACTCGGAGTAATTGTAGTAGATGCTGGCGGCCCGGATGGGCTTGTACACCACGCCCCAGCGCTTGACCATTTGCTTGGCGTCCAGCGTCGAGACGACGCGGCTCACCCGGTTCGTGGCCGTGTTGTGAAAATTATTGTACCGCAGGCCGCCGACCACGATGAGCTGGTCCTTGAAGGCCGAGAACTGCTCCTGCAGGTAGCCCGAATGCTGATCGGCGACCGTTTCCACGCCTGAGGGCGCGGGATTGCCCGGGATGGGCACCAGCCGCGAGAACTTCGGGAACGGCAGGTCGTAGACCGGATTGTTGATGTTGATGGGGCTGTAGAAAACGCTGTCGGCGATCTGGAAGTTGTGCTGCGTGGTAACAATGCCGCCAAAGCTGACCTTGTGAGCGACGCTGCCCGTCGAGAAGGATTTCACGAGGTCGAGCAGGACATTGCCCAATTTGTCGCCCTGGTAGACGTTTTGGTAGGTCCGGTTCATCACGCCGGTGGTGGCATTCGTCAGGCCGTTCGCGTTCAGCCGGTTCCAGTCCGTATCCATCGTGTTGAAGTTCAGCACGAGGCTCGAATAAAACCCCGAAGCGATTTCGGTTTTCAGGCTGCCCGAGATGTACTGGCCGTAGTTCGGGCCGTCGCTCCAGGTTTCAAAAAAGGAAAAGTCCTTCGGCACTTTGATCAGCTGGCCGGTCGTATCGACCTCGATTCTGGGAGAGGAGGTTGTCCTTGTGGTAAAACTTGTAATCCAGCGAAAAGAGGGTCTTCGGCGTGATCTGCTTGTCGAGCGCCACGCTGAAGAAGCGGTCCTTGAAGTATTCGAACTTTCGCGCGCCGTCCGAATCCGTCGCGGCGACCGTGGCGCGGTAATTCACCCCGTCGACGCCGGTCGGGCCGGTGGAATTGGCCTCCACCCGGCGAAAGTCGAAACTGCCCACGGTCGCGCGCACCATGTTCGTTCTTTTTTCCGAGGGCCGCTTGGTGACGAAGTTCATCAGTCCGCCGGTGGCCGAGGCCTGGCCGAACAGGAGCGCGGCCGGTCCCTTGACCATTTCCATCCGATCGATGTCGTACATCGGGACGTTGTAGTTGGAGCCGAAGCCGACGTTATCCATCAGGAAGCCGCGCACGCGGAAGCCGCGGGAAAACATGTCGCCGAGCAGGCTGGTGCGCTTGACCACGCCGCTGGAGCCGTACTTCAGCGTCTCGATGGGATTGTCCTTCGCGAGGTCCTGAATCAGCTCTTCGTTGATGATTTGGATGTTCTGCGGGATGTTGATCAGGCGCTCCGAGCTGCGCGTGCCCGCCATGGTGTTCTTCCTAAAATAGCCGGAGTCGTCCTGGCCGGAAACCTGGAACGGCGACAGGGTCACCATCTCTTCCTGCTTGGATTTTTCATCGGTTTTCTGACCGGGCGTTGGGGCCGACTGGGCCAAAGCGGAAACAGCGGCGAACACGAGGAACGCGGACGCGGGAAGCAAATACCGTCTCAAGACACGGGGATCGATTTTAGTATTCATGGGTGAAGCGACGACTGCAGTTTGCCAGGGGGCCGAACATGTATACACAGCTATACCGCTGCGTGTCATGTCAACCTCGTTCCGCCCAAGAGACTGGGGCCGTCGGATTTTATAATGAGACGCTTCGGGCGCCACCCCACCACCCCGCCGTGGGCCCGCAGCGCATAAGACCCGGGCCCTCTCCGGGCTTCAGGGCTTCTGCCTCACGATCGGCCGCGCGGCCCGGCCGTTTTTCCGCGCGGGGCGGAAACGCTCAGAAAAACTTCTTCGCTTTTTCGAAGAAGCTCTTCGAGGTGGGTTCGTTGGCGTCGCCGCTGACACGCGCGAACTCTTCGAGAATTTTCTTTTGCTCGATCGAAAGCGACTGCGGGACTTCGACGTGCATGCGCACGAGTTGATCCCCTTGATGTCCGTCGCGCAGGCTGGGCATGCCTTTGCCGCGCAGGCGAAAGGTCGTGCCGCTTGGCGTGGCCGTGGGAATCTTCAAGGAGGCTTTGCCGAAAAGCGTGGGGACCTCGATGTTGCCGCCCAGCGTCGCGAGCGTGAACTTGATCGGAATCTCGCAAAACAGGTCTTCGCCCTGGCGCTCGAACAATTCGTGGTCCTTGACGCTGAGAACAATATAGAGATCACCCGCGGCACCACCGGCGAGTCCGGCTTCGCCGTTGCCGGATGACCGCAGGCGCGAACCCGTGTCGACGCCCGGCGGGATGCGCACGTTGAGTTTCGTGTTCTTGGCGACGCGGCCTTCGCCCCGGCACGCCGTGCACGGCTTTTCAACCTTGGTGCCTGCGCCCGCGCAGGTCGGACAGGTTTGGGTAAACGTGATGATGCCGCCCGAGCGGCGAATCTGACCGGCGCCGCGACAGGTGAGGCAGGTCACACGCCGCGAGCCTGGCTCGGCCCCGGAACCGTCGCAGCGCTCGCACGACATATTCTTCCGAAACGAAATTTCCTTCTCAATGCCGCGGGCCGCCTCCTCGAGCGTGATCTCCAAATCATAGCGCAGGTCGGAGCCGTCACGGCCGCCCTCGCGCCCGCCGCCCCCACCAAACATCTCCTCGAAGATTCCGCCCCCACCGCTCCCGCCCTGCTGGCCGAAGACATCACGGAAAATATCGAAGGGATCATGAAATCCCCCCCCGCGCGGACCGCCGGGAGCACGCGCCCCCGCGCCGCCCTCAAACGCGGCCGCACCGTAACGATCGTAGGCCGCGCGCTTCTCGACATCGCTCAGCACTTCGTAGGCATGCGCGACTTTCTTGAACATCTCCTCGGCTTCTTTGTTGCCGGGGTTCTTGTCCGGGTGAAACTGCACGGCCTTTTTGCGGTAGGCTTTTTTGAGCTCTTCCGCCGTCACGGTCTTTTCGACGCCGAGCAGTTCGTAGTAGTCTTCCTTCGCCATGTTTAACTCAGTGGTAGCGGCGGTCAGGGCGACCGCCATGTAAAATTTGCACGTACTTTCGCCGTGAGGTCAGCGCAGGCGGGTACCGGCGCTACTTCTTTTCGCCGTTGGCCGGACCGCTGGAAACGACGACCGAGGCCGGTCGCAGCAATCTCCCGTTAAGTGAGTAGCCGATGCGCACGACCGTGTGGACGTGCTCCTCTTTGACTTCGGGACTCGGCAAGTGGGAAATTGCCTCGTGCTGGTGGGGGTCAAAAGCCTGCCCGACCGGATTGATTTCCTTCAAACCGTGACCGGAAAGCGCCGACTTCAGCTGGGACATGACCATCTCGATGCCACCGACGAGTGACTTCACGTCGGCGCCAGGCTGCTTCGCGGCGGTGAGCGCAAGCGAGAGATTGTCGAGCACCGGGAGAACATCTTCGAGCACCCGGCCCGTCGCATGGGTGCGGAGTTCGTCCTTTTCACGCACCGTTCGCCGCCGAAAATTCTCCAAGTCGGCGGCTACCCGTAGGTAACGATCCAGATTGGCAGCCACCTCGGCCTTGGCTGCGGCCAGTTCGACCCCGGGAGCCGGGATTCCGGGCGACGGATCCTTACCGGCTTGGGAGTTCGCGTCGGAGGCGTTTTCGGCCCCGGCGTCTTTGGTCGCGGTCGAAATGGGCAGCGTATCGTTGGTTTCAGGCTCAGGCATAAAGGGAAAGAGCGATGAACTAACTACGGGTTCGAGGATTCTTCAAGTTCTCCCGAGTATTCCGTAAAATACCAAACCCGGAGGTTTAACCGCTAATCTTCGCTAATCTTTCGCCTCCGCAATAGCTGCGGCGATGAGCACTCACCACGCGCTGACCATCGCGGGGCAATTGGCCCGCGACCATTAGCGAAGATAAGCGGTTAAAACGGCCTTGGGCTTGGAGCCCAGCGCTACACAAAATCTTCGGTCACGAGCAGGATGCTCATCGCCTCGGCGGAAAAAGTGAAGGCACCGGCGTAAGACGCCAGCACGGTGTCGCCCGGGTTGAGTTTCTGGCCAAACGGCGAGCGGGTGCCGTTTCCCTCCGGAGTAGCCCGGACCATGCCGCTGAGGACACTAATCAACCGCGGCTGCTCACCCGCGCGAATGTGCGTGCGCTCCCCGGCTCCGAGTACGACGCGGCGAATGCGGAACTCCGGACCATCGGCAATAACGCCCGACGTCGGAGCGGCCCGCAGTGGCGCCGGCTCGAAATCCGTCCAATCAATCGATCGCAGCGACTGTTGGACGTGGAGTTGCCGCGGCAACCCGTCGAGTCCGACCCGACCCCAATCGTAAACGCGATAGGTCGTGTCGGAATTCTGCTGGATTTCGAGGATCAGATTCCCGGCGTCGATCGCGTGCACCTGACCGCTGTGCACGAGGATGGAATCACCCGCCGCGACGCGAAAGCGATGAACGCATTGCTCCACGGTGTTGGCCGCGATGGCGCGCTCGAACTGCTCCCGCGTGACGCCGCGTTTCAATCCCACGATGAGTTCCGCGCCGGGGGTGGTCTGGGCGATGTACCAATTCTCCGTCTTTGGCTCGCCGCCAAGTTCCCCCGCCACGGCCGCCGGCGGGTGCACCTGGAGGCTGAGCCGTTCGCGGCAATCGAGCCACTTTACCAGTACGGGAAACGGCTTCCCCACCTGCCACTTCGGGCCCATGAGATCGGCCCCGTGGCGGGACAGAAGGCTGCGCAAAGATTGTCCATTGTGGGCTCCGCCCTCGACAATCGACTGCGCTTCCGTCCGATCGACGACATCCCAGCTCTCGCCGATGGCCTCGCCCGCCGGGAGTTTGCGGCCCAGCGCGGTCTCCAAAGCTCGACCACCCCATACCCGTTCCTGATAAAGCGGTTGAAATCGAAGGAGATCGCGCATGAGCGGCTGAATTTTTTTATGAAAAGGGGCCGGGGTATGTTTACATTTGACCGCCAACCTTGATAACGTGGAATCCGCTCCAGTTTCGCAGCTGGATCACACAAATGCCCAAGGCCGAGACTTCAAACTCAAACGACGGTCCATCTTTTCAGGCTCCGCGTTACCGTCCAAACTGGCTGGTGGCAATCGCGTGCTTTCTCGTGGCCACGTGGTTTTCGGTCGCATTGTTCGACTTCAGCCCGAAGCAAAGCACCTTTCACACGACGAATCCCACGGTGCCGAACATCGCGGGTGGCTGGGGGGCCAATGTTTCCTGGGTCTCGTTTTTCAGCCTTGGCATCGCGACGTGGTGGGTCCCGATCTTCTTGTTCTGGCTGGTTTATCTCGCGATTCGCAACTCGAAGCACCTGACGACCTCGCGGACGATCGCCATGGTCATCAGCGTGGTCACCTTTGCCGGGCTCGCCTCGATGGCGGAAGGTTTCAAGGAAAGTGACTATTTTCCCAAGGCGCTGGGCGGACTGGTGGGCCGGTTCGTTTATCAGAGCGGATTGAAGGATCCGCTGGGCGCGTTCGGGGCCGGTTTGTTGATGGGAACGCTGTACCTTTCGAGCCTGCTCTTTGTCTTCACCAAAGACATCGGCTCGGAAATCGAGAAGATGTTCACGAATTTTGGGCAATGGCGCGCCGATCGGGCCAAACTGAAGGCCGAACTCGAGGAGCAGCTGAGAAAGGAAAAAGAGGCGAAGGCCAAGTTGAAGACCGCGGCGACCACGGTCGCGGCAGCGGCGGCGACCTCCGCCGCCGCACCCATTGGACCGACGGGGAAGAAAACGTTCGTCCCCAAGACCAGCGAAGACCCATTGGCCAAGCCCGCGGCCGCCCGTTCGGGTGAGATCGCGGCCGAAGCGGCCAAGCCGGTGCTGCCACCGGACAAACCGGAACCGAAACCCACTCCCCTCCTGAAGCTCGGCAGCGAGCCGAAACCGGCCGCGCCCAAGCCCGAACCCACGCCGCCCTCGGCGAAGGTTGAACTCAACATCGTCAAGCCCCAGGAACCGAAGAAGGCCAAGGTCATTCTCCCGCAAACGGACGATGACTCGTACGTATTTCCGCCGCTTTCGCTGCTCAAAGAACAGGTGCGCCCAGCCGCGGACAGCGATGACGAGTACAAGCGCAACATGGATGACCTCGTGCGCATCCTCGGCGAGTTCGACGTCGCGGTCACGCCGAGCGGCATCCAGGTTGGCCCGGTCATCACCCGCTACGAAGTGAGACCCGCACCCGGCGTGCGCGTCGAAAAAATCTCCGGCCTCGACAAGAATCTGGCGCTCGGGATGAAGGCCCAATCCGTGCGCATCCTCGCGCCCATTCCGGGCAAGGACGCCGTCGGCATCGAGGTGCCGAATCTCCACGCGACCCCGGTCGGCCTGCGTGAAATTTTGGAAAGCGAAGACTGGTCCGACGCGAAGGCGGAGCTGCCAATCGCGCTGGGCCGCGATGTCTCCGGCAAACCGCTCGTCTCCGATCTCACCAAGATGCCGCACTTGCTCATCGCCGGTGCGACCGGCTCGGGCAAATCGGTCTGCATCAACGCCATCATCGCCTCGATTGTTTATTCGAAGGCGCCGAAGGACGTCCGGCTGATCATGGTCGACCCGAAGGTGGTCGAGTTGAAGATTTTCAATTCGCTGCCGCACATGCTCATTCCGGTCGTGACCGAGGCGAAGAAGGTGCCGGCCGCGCTGAAGATCCTGCTGAACAAGATGGAGGAGCGCTACCAGATGTTCGCGCGCGTGAATGTGCGCAACATCACGGGCTTCAACTCCCGCAAAAAATTGCCGCCCGCCGAGGTACTGTCGGCCGGCCAGCAGACGGCGCTCACCGGCGTCGATCCCCTGGCCGCGGATGACCTCGAGATTCCCGACCGCCTGCCCTACATCATCGCCATCATCGACGAGCTCGCCGACTTGATGATGATCGCGCCGGCCGAAATCGAAACGAACATCGCGCGCCTGGCCCAGCTGGCCCGCGCCGCCGGCATCCATCTCATCATCGCGACCCAGCGTCCGTCTGTGAATGTCGTGACCGGCGTAATCAAGGCCAACCTCCCCGCGCGCCTCGCGTTTCAAGTCGCGTCGCAAGTCGACTCACGCACCATCATCGATGGCAAGGGGGCCGACACGCTGATCGGCCGCGGCGACATGCTCTTCACTCCGCCCGGCACCTCGAAGCTGGTGCGTGCTCAGGGCGCCTTTGTGTCGGATGAAGAAATTCAGAGCATCGTCGATGCGTTGAAGAAGAATGGTCCGCCGCAATACGACGACTCGGTGCAGAAACAAATCGATCGCGCGGCCAAGGAGGAGGAAGAGGAGGAAGAGGGCGATGACGACGATTTGGGCGACGACGAAGATCTGTACCAACAAGCACTGGACGTCTTGAAATCGACCAAGCGCGCCAGCACGTCGATGCTGCAGCGCCGCCTCCGGATCGGTTACAATCGCGCCGCACGCGTCATGGATCTGATGGAGGAAAAGGGCATCGTCGGCCCCGAGAACGGCTCCAGCCCGCGCGAAATCCTGGTGGACCTCGAGACGCTATGACCGGATCCTGCGCCGGCCAGAATCTGACATCGACGCTGCGGCGCGTTTCACCTTGAGTCGGCCGAGCCGCAGCCCGGCCAAATCCTGCCTCCCCTTCTTCAGCAAAAAACCCTAACTCACATCATGCAGACCATCGGCGAACGGCTCGAGGAAGCGCGCAAGAAAAAGGGGATTTCGATCCGCGAAGCGGCCGAAGCCACGAAAATGCGCGGCGACTACCTGCAGAAATTTGAGAGCAACCAGTTTGATATCGGGCTGACGGAACTCTACGCGCGCGGTTTCCTGCGCAACTACGCCACGTTTCTGAAGCTGCCGGTGGATCGAATTCTGGGCGATTATGCGGCCTTGGGGCGCGGGGAAGTGCGGCCACGCCAACCGAGTCGCGAGATTTATGGCCGGCTCGATATCTCGGTCGCCAGCGCCGACGAGGCCACCGATCGGGCCGCCCCGCCGCCGGACGCAGAGGCCGAGCCGGCGGGCGTCGCCCGGGCACCGAGCCAGCCGCGCTATCCGCGGGGCAGCACCAGCCTGCCCACGGGGCCCGACCCGGCATTGGTTTTCAAGTACATCAAATGGGGCGCCGTCGTCGCCGTCGTGTTTCTTGCCATCTGGCTGCTCAAGTCCCTCTTCTCCTCAGGCGGATCGCCGAGCGCGAGCAGCCGGCCGATGACCCAGTCGGCGCCGGCCCCCGCCGCCGTTTCGGATCAGTCCGTGACGCTCGTCGCGCTCGATGCCGTGTTTGTCACCGTCGTGCGGCGCAATGCCGACGACACGGACGGCGAGGAAATCTTCAAAGGCACGCTCAGTCGCAATCAACGGCAGGTGGTGCCGAAGACGGGACCGATCTATATCACGGCCAGTGCGGCGGAAAATCTCCTGCTCGAAATCAAGGGGAAGAGTTATCCGCTCGAGTACAACGGCGCCCGTTACCAAGGTTTCAAGAAAGTGGCGTTGCAGTAGGGGGCGCGGTCCGGCGCTTTGTACGATAGTGCCGGGACCTCGTTTGTCGTTCCGCCTTCAAGCGGAAGGTTTGGCTGCAATCGTATATGACGCGGATTCCGCCTGAAGGCGGCACGACGAACCCGGAGCAACCGCCGACCCAAAACGGGCGAGCGCTACCTCAATCCCACCGGCGTTCCGAGGATTTCGCGCAGGACGATCGCGCGGCGCAGACTTTGCCGGTCCACCAAGTCCTCGTGCAACCGGGTGCGAGCCGCTCCGCGCATCCCGATTTCAGAATTTGCGATCTCCGCCAAATCAGCCACGCGACCGACTTCCCGCCGCTCCGTGACGGCGCGGGATTCGGCCAAGGCTCGCATCTGGCCGGCCAGATATTGTTGCCGCACCAGTTCAGCATTTCTCACTTCGGCAACCGGCTCCGCGACCACCGGTGGCGGGGCCTCGCGCTCCAGTCGCTCAAAAATGCGCCGCACGGGACCGCCAAACGGATCGGTCGGTTGCATCTCGGGCACCCGCGGAAGGCGTGATCGGGGCTGTTCCAGCACGGGCGGAGCCGATGGGTAGGGCTTGCCGGTTCGCTCGGCGACGGCCCGACGAATTCGGTCCTGGATCTCGCGGACCCGCTTTTGCTCCTCGGTCTCGTCCTGCCCCGCTTCGTGCTTTTCCCGGGCCGCCTTCGCCTGGTTAAACGCGCGCACAATCGAGATCACAATGAACACGATCACGAACAGCGGAATCTTCTGGAGGAGTTGATCCATAACCGGGGAAGGCCGAAGCGAAGCTAAGTCACCCGCGGACTACTTCTTGCCTTCGGGATGGGCGATCGAAGAGCGCATCGCGGTGTCCGCCTGCACATTGTCCATGCGATAGTAATCCATCACGCCGAGCTTGCCGGCGCGAAACGCCTCGGCCATCGCGAGCGGCACCTGGGCCTGCGCCTCGACGACCTTCGCCTGCATCTCCTGCACGCGCGCTTTCATTTCCTGCTCGAGGGCCACGGCGGCGGCACGGCGGATTTCCGCCTGCGCCTGCGCGATCGACTTGTTGGCCTGGGCCTGCGCCTCCTGCAGCTTGGCCCCGACGTTTTCGCCCACGTCGACGTCGGCGATGTCGATGGAAAGAATCTCAAACGCGGAGCCCACATCGAGGCCGCGGGCGAGCACGCGCTTGGAGATGCTGTCGGGAGACTCGAGGACAATCTTGTAGCTTTCGGACGAGCCAATCGTCGAGACGATGCCCTCACCCACGCGGGCGACGATCGTCTCCTCCTTCGCGCCACCGACAAAGCGATCGAGATTCGTGCGCACGGTCACGCGCGCCTTCACCTTCACCTGGATGCCATCCTTGGCCACGCCGTCGATGGTGGTGCGGCCGCTCTCGGGGTTCGGGCAGTCGATGACCTTCGGATCGACCGAGGTGCGCACGGCCTCGACCACCGATTTGCCGGAGCCCTTCGTCGCCAAATCGATCGCGCACGCGCGGTCCCACGGCAGGGTAATGCCCGCTTTTTGGGCCGCAATCAGTGCCTGGACGGTCGGCACCACATTGCCGCCCGCCTGAAAATGTGACGCGATTTGATCGGCGGTGACATCAATGCCGGCCCGCACGGCGGTGATGCGCGCATCGACGATCAAGCTATAGGGAATGCTGGCCAGCTTGAGGGCGACGAGCTTCGACATGGGGACGGCGGCGCCGTTGAACAGCGCTTTGACCCACGCGCCGATGAGACTGAAAACGACGGCAAATACGACCAGCACGACAACGCCAGCCAGCGCGAGGAGGATTACGGTGAAACTCATGAGGATTCCTTGATTTGGGTTACGATGAGACGAAAATTATCCACGGCAACGACGCGCAGGCGCGCACCGGTGTCAGCATGGCCGGACTGGCAGAAGGCTTCATAACGACGCCCCTCGAGTTCGACGTAGCCGCTGGGCGCCAACGTCGTGACCGCCACCGCCTCACGCCCCACCACGATCGCGCGATCGGCGATCTCCGGCTGGCTGCGCCCGGAACTCGTTGCCGCCATGGAAAAGGTTCGCGCCAGCTTCGACTTGGGCAGCACGACAAATTCGACATAAAGCGTCAGCGCCCCGAGCAGCAGCGCGACGCCGGTGGCAATCGAACCACCCACTGGTCCCAGTTGCACAAAACCCGCGGCCACGCCGCCGAGCAGGCAAAGGCCGGCCAGCGCGCCGAGCAATCCCCCGGGAACGAGGATTTCCACCGCCAGCAGGAAAAACCCGGCAACGAAAAGGATGACGACCGCGGTCATGATTTGATGATCTCAACGATCAGGCTGAAATCCGTGCGCCGAATCACCCGCACGCGCGCGCCCGCTTCGGCAAAATCCACCTCCAAACGGGCCTCGTAGCGACGGCCCTCGATGTCCACCTGACCGCTGGGAAAGAGACTCGTCGCCGCCACGCCTTCCCGTCCCACGAGCGAGTTCATCTCGTCCGCCACCGTGGCCGGCACGCCCGCGCCCTCGACGGCACCACCGACAGCCAATCGCTGCCAAATCCAGCCCGTCGGCAAGAACCGCGCGATGAGAAGCAACCCGCCACCCGCCACGACCAGCGCCATCAGCAGCTTTTGCAGCGGAACCAGCAGCAGGTCTTCGGAGAAAACCACCGGCTGCCCTGGCCAGACGTCGGCCATCGACCACACCAGGGAACCGAGCATCAGGACAAATCCCGTCAAGGCCACCACGACCGTGCCGGGAAAGAAGAACAGTTCCACGCCAATGAGGAGAACGCCGAACGCAAAGACGAGAATCGGCTCATGCCCGGACAGCCCGGCCACAAAATTCGCCAGGAACACGATGACCAACAGCGTAATGCCCGCGATGCCGAATATCCCGAAGCCGGGAGTTTTAAACTCGATGAACAACGCCAGCAGCCCGAGACCCATCAGGATTGGCGTGATCGATGACAGCCACACGGCCAGCTGCTCGGACCAGGTCAACTCGAGCGTCGTAACCGTCGCGGGTGCGCCCGCAAATCGCTTGGCAATGAGGTCGGAAATCGTCCGCGCCACGCCCGCGCCGAGGAGAGCCTGCGGCGGTTCGCCGTAGCTTTTCATCGCCTCGACCGCGGTGAGCGAAAGCAGCTCCCCCTTCCCTTTCAAAACCTTGTCGTCGATTTTCAACTCCGTGTCGGCGTCGATCATCGCGGAGATCACCTGGCCGCGGTATCCCTTGCCTTCGCTCATCGCTCGTACGCGCGCCTTCAAATAGCTGACGATCTTCAGCTTCATCGTGGCCTCGACATCCTGACCTCCACCCGAGACCGGCGCGGCCGCCCCGATAATACCGGTGGGCGCGAACCAGATCTCGTCCGTCGTCGCCGCAATGAAGGCGCCGGCCGACATCGCCTCCGTATTTACATAGGTCAGGGTCCGACCGGGAAACTTGCCAATCGCCTCCATGATTTCGAACGTCGCATCCAGCGCGCCCCCGGGCGTCTTCATGTCAAAGATGACCGCATCCGCGTGCGCTTCAATGGCCTCCTTCAACCCCCGGCGCACAATATAGAGCAGCGCGGTGCCAACCTCGTCGTGGACGGGAATAACAAAAACCTGCACCGACTTGGTTTCGCCAGTGGGCGGCGAATCCACGGCAGCCGTCGCCGCGGGTTCCGCGGCGAGCAAAGCGGAGCCGAGGAGACAAAAGCTGAGAAGCTGAATCAGCCACTTTCCCATTGGATCCAAATCGATAGCCGGTTGTCCGGGCAAGGGCAAGCGCCGCGCCGTTCGAAAGGTGGCGGTTGTTTCCACAATTCACTTGGCGGCCCGCCCGCCACATAGAAGCCTAGGACCGACATGGAAAAAGTTCCCTACCAAGGTCAGAACCTCACGCGCTGGCGCGTGGGCAATTCCACTTTCCTCGCCATGCCCGAAAAAGGCGCGCGGTTGATGAACTGGAACATCACGCTCGGCGACGGCTCGGTGCGCGACGTTCTGTATTGGCCGGAAAATGCGGACTTCGGGGACATCGCGAAAGTCCGCGGGGGCAACCCGATCTTGTTTCCGTTCAACGGACGGTGCTTCGATCGCGGCGAGATCTTTTTTTGGCGCGCCGCCGACGGCATCCGCCGCCCGATTCCGATTCACGGCATTGCCCGGCAGGGAGA
>CANJNJ010000045.1 GCA_947474995.1 Opitutaceae bacterium
AGTATCGCTGAGGTCTCGGAGAATCCTCAGTCCACTCGTGATCCCACCGTCGTTTTCAGTGCAACGTGCCGTTGATCCGCAATCGTTCCGGGGTGTCGGAATCACCGAGATTACCGCATTAACTCATTCGCATCGAACCGTATCAAATTAACCACTACCGGAAATCGCGGATTTTAAGATGACGGGAAATCTGGTTTCAACTCCCACCACCTCCATTTTTTCCCACAGAAAAAATGCCCTCCGTCGCTCGAAGAGCGAAGGAGGGCACCCGCGCGGACGCGAGTGACGGCGCCGCGCCGATTCCCGATGGGAGATTTTCACTTTTCAATCTCCAGTTCCGGAGTTGCACCGGCGCCCAAGCCGAGGCCGAGCCGAGACAATCTCTGACTAGGATTGTCCTCGGTCTGTACTCCTGGGCAAAGGGCTTGGCCCTTGAAAATCTGTAATCGAAAATCGGTGAGGGCTCGAACCTGCTCGGCGCATTTCTCTGCAGCTGCCGTGCGATGCAGCCATCTTCCGCGGCACGCTCGTTTCGGGCGCCGTCGTTTCCGGCGGCGTGCTCGTCCTCAATGGCGACGGCGCCCGCGTCACGTTCGGGACCAAGCTGCTCCCCGCCGCGAGTAACTTCACGATTACCTTTTTTCGCCCAGGTGCCCATCCCTTGGCCTTGGTTTTGGCGAAATTATTTCGCAAGGAGGAACGGGAGTGGAGGACTCTGGGTCCTATGTCGGATATCACCCTCCGAAACCTGACCCCGCCGAAGGATCTGTAATCTGACTAATTTAAACGCATAAAAATTTACCCGATTTGGGGGGCTTTCGACTCAGGTTAACGAGGTAGGAACGCACAGGAAGATCCAGACTTGCACTCGGAAAACGGATAGGCTGTATTACCTAGTTCTTATAGCTGATCTTCGACTCGAATTTCCTCGCACAGCCGGAGATGCGTTCCGAAATTCGGAAACTAAATGTACGCCCCTCCCTCCATTCTAGCATGCCCGCCCGTCAATAAACCTCTTATCCGGGTATTTATCGTCGATGACCATCCGATCGTTTCGGACCTCTTTTCCGACATGCTGAACCGGTCCGGTGATTTCACGGCGATTGGAACGGCGGCCGACGGCGAGACGGCGTTAAAAAAGTTGGAGAATTTGCCAGTGGATATCGTGATTTTGGACCTGATCCTGCCCGGCATGGGGGGGCTCGAGTTGGTGGATTTGCTGCGGGCGAATCGACCGAAGGCGAAGTTGGTGATATGCAGCGGCTTGGGGAGCGATAGAGCAATCGTGGAAGCCTATGCGCGCGGGGTGAATGCGTATGTGGAAAAATCAGGGGACGTGGAGGAACTTTTTTCCACGCTGCGCATCGTGGCTGAGGGAAAATATCTGCTGAACCCACGGATTAGCGGACTCCTGGGCGATTTCGTTCGACAGTCCAACATCCTCAAGCCGATCGCGGCAGGGGACATGCATATCCTGCGGCAGCTGGCGGCCGGCCGGACGTTGAAGCAAATTGCGAAGGAATTGGAAATTTCGGTGTCGGGAGTTTACAAATCCCGGGCGCGGATCCGGGCACGGATGAATATCAAGGGACCCGGAGGGTTCTTGGATGTCGCGCTCAGTCTCGGATTGGTTTACCCGACTGTGGCTGGATTGCCCAACGCTGCACGCCCCCCGATCGGGCAAGAAGAGGGCGCGATTTCGTCATGACTGGGACGACTCCCGTCATCGTCGCTCACTTGTCTGAACCGAGGGCGGATGACGAGACCTTGGCGCTTGAGGCGCTGAACCGGCTTGAGGCGGGGGAGGAAAAAGTGGTGTTTGTGTTTGATGGGGTTGCCTGGCGGTTTCTCAAACTCTGCGGACCCTGCGAGAAGTTATTAGGATTGAAGCGGGAGCAGATCTTGATCGACCCGCAAGCCGTGCGGGCATCGATTGATGCCTTTGATTGGGCGACGGCGAGCGCTATGCGGGATGATCTCGACCGTTTCGGAAGCATTGTGCTTTCGATGCACGCGAAAGGGGCAGATGGGCGTAGGCGGCGGCTGCGCGTCTCGCTCATGAAACTGGAGTTTCCGGGGCGAACCTTGATTGCCGGTTCGGTGGTAGAGGCCGAATCGGGGGTCGAAAAGCATGATAACCCGGGTGCACTCCGGGCCGCGATGGAGGAATCAAACGTAGGGGTCGCGGTGACGGATTCGAAGGGTTGCTTCCTCTATCTCAATCGCGAGCATGTTGCACTGTTTGGCTACGATTCGATGGAGGAGCTGCTTGGGAAATCATGGCGGATTTTATATCCCGAAGAGGTTGCGCTCCATATTGAACAAGTCGTATTTCCGAAACTTCAGGCCACCGGGCAGTGGCGGGGTATGTTGCAGGCGAAACGCAAGGATGGCTCGCTTTTCCATGAGGCGCTCTCGCTTTCGTTTCTGCAGAGCGGTGGCCTCGTATGCAGTTGTCAGGATGTTACCGCACAGGTGAATATGACCGAGCGGATGGAGCGGAGCGAAGCGATGTTTCGAATTTTTCTGCACACGTTGCCCACGGGTGTTACCGTCCGCAATTCGATGGGTAAGTATGAATTCGTGAATTCGGCGACGTGGGCGTTTTTGGGATTGGCGCACGAAGACCAGAGCGAGCTCGAGGTCATAAGCGCGTGCCTATCGCAGAATGGAATCTTTGCCCCCTGGGCCGTAGCGGATGAGCGCGTCTCGGCTACGGGCATCGAGGAACGTTTTGATTTCCGGCTCAACTGGGGCGGTCGCGATTTCGTGCTCGACGTCCAAAAGCTGCCTTTGCGGCTTAGTTCCGCAGGCGTCACGCATGTGTGTACTTTGTTTAATGACGTGACGGAAGCCCGGCGGATTGAAGCCGAGTCGGAGGAAACCGCGCGCCGGCGGAGCGAAATTAATGTGATCCAGCGGGAATTTGTCTCGATGGTGTCGCATGAATTCCGCACCCCGCTGACGGCCATCCAAGGTTTGCAGTATTTGATGAGTAGGAGGGCCGGCGAACTGGCCGAGTCCATCCCGACGGAATTCAAGCGCTGGCTGGAGCTGCAGAAGCAGGCGCTCGGGACGCTGAAAGAGTTGGTGGACCAGGTGCTGCTGCTGAATCGGATCGAGCACTTGTCGTCGGTCGTTCCGCAGTTGGTGCCGTTGAAGGCTTTTTTTAAACGAGTTCTGGATGGCCTTTTGGCTTCGCTGGTAACTCCGCGCATCGCATTTGAGCCGACTCTCCCGGACGAATTCACCGCGTTAATTGACGAGTCCCAGATGCGTGCGTTGGTGGAAAATCTGATCTCGAACGGATTGAAGTATTCGTCGGATGTTGTGACGTTACGCGTGGGAATCGATGGGCAAGACTGGTGGATGGAAGTTTCCGACCGTGGACGGGGCATTCCCGCAGCGGATCAAAAGAAACTCTTCCGACCGTTTTACCGGGCGAGCAATGTCGGCAATGTGACAGGCACCGGACTCGGACTGGCCATTGTCCAGCGGTGCGCGGCGTTTCACAAGGCCTCGGTCGCGGTTGAGAGCCGCGAGGGGGCGGGCACGAGCTTCACGGTTAGATTTCCGCAGAAATTTTCGGGGCCGTCCATGTCGCGGCCCGACTAAGCCGGACTCGTGCAGTTGAAAGTTGAGAGGTGAAAGTTGAAAGCGATGAAGGCCGGGGCGAAATCGCTTTTTTTGAGCTGGGTTCGAGGCAAACTGCTCCGTGACTCCCCTTTCGCGGTCTCCACCGCAGTTAACTTTTTGCCTGCTCTGGCTTTCAACTTGCAACCTTCAACTCTCAACTGAATTTTTCCGGCTTAGAAGCTAATCCCCTCGCCTCACCCATTTGATCGACCGTTGACCTTGCGCTTTTATAATGACCTCGAATGTGCCTAGCAAAATTCTCTTGGCCGAAGACGATCCGATTATCCGAGAAGTCACGGTAGACACCTTGTGTCGCGAGGGCTACCATGTCGTGGCGGTGTCGGATGGGGAGGAGGCGCTGGCGGCGTTGTCGACCATGACGCCGGATCTTATTCTAAGCGATGTGCGCATGCCGCGGTGCGATGGATTCGAGTTTCTACGGCGTATCCGGAGCCATCCGGATCACGAAATCACGCCGTTCATCATTATGTCTGCCAAAGTCGAAACGAGCGACCAGCGCATGGGTATGTCGCTCGGGGCGGACGACTACGTGACCAAGCCTTATCTGCCGGCGGATTTGCTGAAGACCATTGACGTGCGACTCAAGCGCGCCGCGATGATCAATCAGCGCCGGCAGCACCAGCAGCGGTTTTTGTTGCAGGTGCTGCCCCACGAACTACGCACGCCACTGTCCGGAATCATCGGCTACGCAGATTTGATGATGATGATGGGCGAGGCGGGAGACGTGCTGACCGCAAAGGAGCTCGTGGACTATGGTCAAAATATTGGGCGCTCGGGGCAGCGCTTGCTGAACATCGCTGAGGACTTCTCGCTCTGGTCATGGTTGGAATGGGCCAAGGGTCAGGGGAAAGAGGAGAAAGCGGGGAAAGGGGGCTTGCTGAGGCAAACCCAAATCACACCGGCGACGTTGCGGAGTTGGTGCGAAAATTGTGTTTCGGGGTTTGGTCGCCAAGATGACCTCGCCATTGAAGGTGAGCCAGTGACCGTCATCGTGGCGGCGGAGGGGTTGGAGAGAGTGATCGCGCACTTGGTGAACAATGCCATGAAGTTTTCCCTGCCGGGCGAACATGTGCTCGTGAAGATCATTGCCTCTGCGGCGGCCTGTGAAATTCGAGTGATCGATCACGGACGTGGAATACAGGAATCGGATCTGCCGCAATTTGGGTTGATGCGGCAATTTGGCCGGGAAAAATTTGAGCAGCAGGGCATCGGCATGGGAGTGGAGCTGGCGCGGAATTTTGCGCTGTTCGGGGGGGGCGATTTCACGCTGGCGAATAATGTGCCCGGCCCGGGTGTGACGACCTGCCTCAAACTGGTGCGCGCGGTAGGGTAAAAATTACCCGGGCTTGCGAGGGATAGTCCCGATACCCGGATCGCGGTCCCGGAGTTATGATAAGGGATGTATGATGTATTAGGGGAAGGGCTCGCCCAGTCAAAACACGGCGGCGCGGCTAAATCGGAGGTGTTCCTAAAGGAAGAACCTTCCGGTCGCCGCCGCGATGCGAGTAACCGAGATTGGTTCCAGATGGCAGCATACGGGAAGTGGTTGGTCTTGGGTGTGATGGTGCTGCTGTTCGTGATCGGAGTGGCGTTGGTGTTCGCTGGTATCGTCGACGAATCGAACGCCGCACCTTCGGACTGGGTAAAGTATCGGCAATACTAACGCTGCCTTCGCCCCGGTTACCGGGCGTTTCATTGTCGGCCGCACTTGTGGATCCCTTCCGGACAGTCGAGAGTGCGCATCAAAGGTATTTGATGCGGCGCCAAAAGGGGGGGCGTTGTTGCGCCGCCGGTATTTCACTGGAAGCCGTGCGAATTGCGGGTGCTCCGGTGTCGACGGCGGCGGCGAACGCCGTGAGACTATCGGAAGGGACTTAACGGACCCGTCCCGCTGGGCCGGCCTTGGTTTTCTCGGATTGCCGACGATGGATGGAGCGGTATTTCTGCGTTCCCTATGAGGATATGCGGGCTAGCGCGTGCCGGGAATGAACGCGACGATCCGGTCCAGACCTTTTTCCACTTTCTTGTAGTCGAGCCCGGGGACCTGCTTGAGCTCGGCCACGGTCTTGAACGGGCCGTTCTTTTCGCGATACGCGATCACGGCCGCGGCCTCGCGACGCAGCAGGGTCAGGACCGTCTCGAAATCGATCTGCACGGCCGTGTTGATGTTGATCGGACGCGGCGCCTCGCCGAGGAAGTTGGCGGCGAGGTAATCCACAATCGCGGCCTTCTCATCGTCGGTGGCTACCATCCCGCGCTTGGCCATGTCGGCGACGACGCCTTCCCATCCCTCAAGCGTGAGTCGAACGGACGCGGCGCGCTGCGGGTCGTGACACGTGATGCACGCCTTGATCAGGACGTCGCGTCCGACACCCGCTGGCAGTCGGTCGTACGTTTCCGTCGCCCCGGGCGGTGTCGCCGGCGAGGCGCCAAAGCTCGCCGTTCCGGCCAGAACAAACGCTGACAGCACGAGGACCAGGCGCGACCGAAAGGGGGTCAGGTCGTTACTTGTTACATCCCATCCGGGTAGCCGCGCCTTGTAACAAGTAACGACCTGACCCCGTTCGGTTACCGCTCGAACTTCAGTGCCGTTACCGCCGTTCATCCAGAAATCCGAACGCGTGCACCGTGCCGTCGTTCGTGCCGACGTAGACCTGGCTCAGCGCGCTCCAGAAGCTGCCCGGCGATCCGAAGGTCGTCATGGCCTTGGCACTGTTCCAAAGGGCCTTGCCCGACACGCCATCGTACGCGTAGAGCACGGCCGGAGTTCCGGTTCCACCCGCCGCCGCCGGCCGGCCGGACGAAAGAGCGAACACCACGCCGTTCGCGATGATCGGCGTCGCGGCGGTCGTCAAGTCATGCGAGGTCCACGCGGGCTCGAGCGACAGTACACCGTTGGTCTCGGCCACTCGCAGGGCCACCACGGCGCCGCTGCGAATGGCGCCGTTCGTCGCGGGAGCACCAGCAGGGCTGCCCGCAAGCGGCACGAGCACCCAGCGCGTTTCGGAGGCTGGAACCGCGCCCGCCGCCGCCGCGGCGCGCGCCCAGGTGGAGAGTGCTTCCGCCGCGATGGAACCGCCGCTGGCGACGAGGGGGCGCGAGGCCGCTAGGGGCGTGGCATGGTTCGCGCCACCCAGCGACGCGACGTCGAGCAGGATCACGCGTCCGTCTTTCGTGGCGGCAGCCACCACATCGCGCGTGCCATAACGGAAGACCGTCGGGCCCGTGACGAACTCCGCGGTGGGCTGCGTGAACCAGTCCTTCAGTTGCAGAGTCTTCGGATCCAGCGCGACGATGGCGTTCGCCTTGCCGTCGCCGGTAACCAGGCCGGCACCGATTGCCACCAGCAGCGTGTTGCCGTCCGACGAGAACGCCACGGGGCCGACGACGCTGCCGCCGTTCGTGCGATACGACACGACCGGCTTGGTGGCGGCATCGAGATCGATGGCGAACACGCCGTTCGGCGCCCCACCGCAACTGCCCGAGGTTGCCGTGTACATCATCGTCCCGACGGCGACGGCGTTGGTCCAGTTCGAGTTGGCCGGAACGAAGGGCACGGGCCGTTGCAGGTCTTTGCCCGACTGGAGGCCGACCACGTGGAGTTGGCCATCGCCGGAAACAACGTAGCCGACCATCGGACTGCCGAGTCCACTCGTTCCGAGGTTGGGTGCACCCGGAATGGCGGCGCCCCGGGCACGACCCGGTTGCGCCGTGCCTGGCGCCGCCGGAGCAGCGGCCGCGCCGCCGCCGGCAGGGGCAGGGGCACGCGCGAATCCAGCCTCACCAGCGGGAGCCGCCGGCACGGGCGCGGGCGCGGGCCGACCCGCGGCCCGACCAGGGCGACCGCCCGGCGCTTCAACCGGAATACCCTGGCCAGGCTCGCCGAGTAGGCTGCGGTAGCCCTGCTGGTTGCCGCGTCCCGTCGGCGCTGCCGCCGCCGCCCCGGGCGCCGGAGTGGGCGCGGCCGCCGCCGGCACGATGCGCGTCGGCGCCGACGCGATTCCGCCGCTGCAACCTGCGGTTACCGCCGGCAAGGCGCCTTCGAACGTGCGGGACCACACGACGTAGCCGGTGTCGTTGTCGAGGAGATAGAGGTTGTTGGAACTGCCCGCCACGAGCGTCGCCGGCACGAAAAGCGTCACGCCGCTGGCCGTGACGCCCTGCGTGAGCCCCGCGAGGCCACGGGTTTGATTGGCGAGCTTCGACGTCCACTGCAGCTCGAAGCCTGGGGCCGACATCGAATCGACGGAGATATTCGGATCCGTCCGCAGCCACGACGTGCGCTGAGCGTCAGCGTACGGGGTGGGCCAGTCGGACCAGCCGCGGTTGACCTGGGCAAACGTCGCACTCCCGGCCACCAGGGAGGCGAGAACAATAAGAGCAGTTCGTTGAGTGTGCATCGTTATCCTCCGCTTAACGGACACCAAAGGCGTAGAGCATCCCGTCGAACGTCCCGATGTAGGCGCGGCCATTCGCGACGGTCATGCCGCTGAAGTGATTCCATGACTCGATCGTTGTCCCGCTGTTCCAGAGCTCCTTGCCGGTCTGGCCGTCGAGTGCGTAGAGCATGGCCTTGCGCGCGTTCGGGACGCGACGATCGGCACCGGCCGAGAGGCCGCCGCCGTACCGGGGACCGCCGGGTTCGTCCCAGGCGACGTCCTGCACCGTCTGCGTGCCGTCGGTGCCGCTCGAGTACGCGAAGATGATGCCGTTGGCGATGACGACCTCTTCGGCCAGATCCATGTCGCGCGAGAGCCAGGCGGGCGTGAGCTGCCACTTGCCCCCGATTTCCTCGAGCTTGAAAGCCGCGACGCCGCCGTTCTGCGGCCGGCTGTGCTCGATGGGCGCCTTGAACTGCGTGCTCACCGGTCCCCAGAAGGGCACGAGCACCCACTGGTTGCCCTGGGGATCCTGCCAGGCGCTGAGCGCGCCCCACACGCCGACGCCGGCGAACGCCTGCGAATCGGCGCCGATGAGCGGCGTCGTATAAAGCGTCGTGCGGTGATCCTCGCCGCCGAGGTTGTCGCGATCGAGCAGCCACAGGCGCGCCTCCTTGCTGGTGCCGACGAGGAACTTCCGGCCGCGGTAGTCGAACGCGACGGGCGTGGTGTTCACGTCGAGGTCGCGGCGCCACAGCCAATTGGCATTCGGCGCGGCGAAGAAGTCGACAAGCTGCAGTTGTTGGTTCGCGTCGAGCTTGACGCCCACGATGCCGTTGCCCAGCCGACGGTTCGCCGGGTCGAACATGGCGTCGCCCGTGCCCAGATAGATTCTGCCTTCGGCGTCGATCGCGGCGCCGCGGCGTCCCCAAAGGCCGCCGCCGGCCGGAATGAACGAGCTCGCGCGGCGCGACGCCAGGTCGAAGGAGTGGAAGGCGTTGATCAAGCCACCGCAGCCCTGCGCGGTCGCCGTGTAGACGACGCCGTCCTTGTAGTTGAGGGCGTACGGCTTGCCGTTGCCCGGAAGGAATTTCTGCGGAGGCGCGACATCTTCACCGTCGCCGAGGTTGATCTGGTGCAGCCTGCCGTCCCAGGACACGGCGTAGACGGTGTACTTTCCCGGCGAGACCTGCACCAGCGCCGGCACGGCGGTCTGTCCGCCGGGGCAGAGCACGTTGTTGACGGGCGCCTGATTGGTGAGGCGGTTCTCGAATTTCCGACGCCAGAGGACCTGGCCATCGGCCGCGTTGATCGCGAACAGGTCGTCGCTAATGCCGGCGACCAGACCCACCTCGAGCGCGCCTTGTGGCGTGGTCACGTTTTCGGCGATGAGCGGGGCGAACAGATTGTGCATCGAACGAGGCGTGCTGTTGAGCGGGACGCGCCACAGCAGCTTCGTGGAGGTGACGTTCGCGGGCGTGAAGACCTTCTCGTCCTTCACCCAGCCGGTTCGTCCGATATCGACGCCTTCCATGAGGGCGTCGGAGGCAGCGAGCGTCGCGCCCGAGAGCAGGAGCGTGGTCACCAGCAGTTTTCGAATGCGCATAGGGGTTTCTTTCAGGCGATGCAGACGTGGCCGGTCGGCGAGCCCGCCAAGGGGCTCCTGCTCGCCAACGGAGGCTGCGTTTTTCGACGACGGCGTGATGGGCGTCAATGCAAACAGGACGGAACGGGGCGGGGGGATCGCAGGGTGGGGGATGTCCACAGGGTCACCCGGTGCGAAGCTCGTGAAAGGTGGGCCGGGCACTCCGTGCCCGGCCGATGGAACGTGGCCGGTTCACGGGGTCGGCCGGTTCACGGGGTCGAGTCGTTACACGTTACATGCACCAGAAATGATTGATATTGTAACATGTAACGACTCGACCCCTTTGGATTGCCCCTGTATGATGTGCTGGACTCCGGCCGCGCGATCGCCGGTTGGTGCGCGGGCCTGACGTTTGCCGACTACGAGGCGGACCGGCAGTTTCGCCGGGCGGTGGAACGTGAGTTCGAAGTCATCGGCGAACCGTTGGGTCGTCTGACTCGCACCGCCCCGGAAATGGCCGGCCGAATCGACGGACTGCCGCGGATTGTCGGGTTCAGAAACCGTATAATTCACGGCTACGACGTGATCGATCATGCGGCGGTGTGGGGAGTAATGCAAAGCCATCTGCCCAAGCTCCTCGATGAAATTGAAACACTGCTGGCGGAATCCGATCGAGACTGAGCCGGACTCATGCAGTTGGATCGAGGTGGAACGCGACCTCCGGGCGCGTTCTTCCGGCAGACCGGGGCCAGACGGCGCCCGGAGGTCGCCGTCCACCATTCAGTGTTCGCCGTTCCGCTCGCGAAAAGGCATTCGACTGCAACGATCCGGCTGAGCCGCCCAGCGCCAGTTCGAAGGGGTCACGTCAGGACATAGGACAAACCTACGGCCGACCCTCGCCGCCCAAGCGGAAACGAGGCCGGCGTGAGGCCAATCCGCTCGCGGCGCCCAGCTGCAGCCGCTGTGCGATCCAGCCATTGTCCTATGTCCTGACGTGACCCCGTCTGGGTGGCTCGGATTGAAAAGTGCCAATTGGAAATCTGTCATTGCTCATCGACGGGCCGCGTAACAAACCGCGGATTGCCCCCTCGTCTGGTCCGTCGAAATCGAGGCAAGCGGGTGATCACAAGTAGGGTTGCCATCGCCATCGCCGCTTTCACGCTGGCCGCATGTTCCGGTGGACTCGACTCGGCCTTGCCCCGCTGATCATCCTCCCGCTGTCGCAGGGCGCTGGCGTCGACTTTTCGCGCGAAGTCCGGCCCATCCTGGCCGAACATTGTTATCCGTGCCATGGGCCCGACGCCACGGAGCGCAAGTCGGAGCTGCGCCTGGACCAGCGCGACTCCGCCCTCAAGGGCGGCAAATCGAAGTTGCCCGCCATCGTTCCGGAACGGCCGGATGACAGCGAGCTGCTTCTCCGGATCATGTCCGCCGATCCGGACGAGGTCATGCCGCCGCCGGACGCGAACAAGCCGCTCACCGCCGGGCAAAAGGAAACCCTGCGCCGATGGGTCGCATCCGGCGCGGAGTATGCCCCGCACTGGGCTTTTGTCGCTCCGGTCAAGGTAGCACTACCGGGGCCGTCGGGTGGGAATCCGATCGACGCCTTTGTCGCCGCCAAGCTCGCGTCCAAGAGCGTGGCGGCGTCGGCGCCAGCGGATGCCCCGGCGCTCTGCCGGCGGCTGTATCTCGATCTCACCGGGCTGCCGCCGTCGCCGCAGGAGGTCGCCGCTTTTGCCACGGCGGCGCAGGCCGGTCTCGCCCAGGCCGCGGCCGGGACCGTCGACCGGCTGCTGGCCAGTGAGGCCTACGGCGAGCGTTGGGCGCGGATCTGGCTCGACGTGGCGCGCTATGCCGACAGCAACGGCTTCGAGAAGGATCTGCCGCGGGCGGAGTGGGCGTGGCGCGATTGGGTGATCGACGCGCTCAACCGCGACCAACCCTACGATCAGTTTCTGATCGAACAGATCGCCGGCGATCTCCTCCCCAACGCCACGCCCGCTCAGGTCGTGGCCACCGGTTTCCTGCGCAACGGCATGGTCAACGAGGAAGGCGCCGTCGTCGCCGAGCAGTTTCGGATCGAGGGCATCGTCGATCGCCTCGACTGCATCGGCAAGGCCGCGCTCGGGCTCACCCTGCAGTGCGCGCAATGCCACACGCACAAGTTCGATCCAATCACGCACGACGAGTATTTCGGCGCCTTCGCGTTTCTGAACAACGCCCATGAGGCTCAGTCCTGGGTCTACACTCCGCCACAGCGGAAAGAAATGGAGCAGGTGCTCTCCGGGCTCCGCGCTGTCGACGAGCGCAGCCGGCAGGCCCAGCCAGCGTGGCGCGAAAAACTCGCGGCCTGGGTCGCCGAATTGCAGCGGCAGCGGATCGAGTGGACGCCACTGATCGCAGCCGAAACCGACAGCACTGGCGGGTTGAATCATCCGGTGCAGCTGGCGGATCTTTCCATCCTTACCGTGGGCCATCCGACGGTTAAGGGCGGCATCTACGTCATCAGCCAGCCGGTCCTGGCCGGCGCGACCGGCCTGCGGGTCGAGGCGCTCACTCACGGCGACCTGCCTTTCGGCGGCCCGGGTCACAGCCGGTACGGCACCTGGGCCCTGACCGAACTGGAAGTCTTCGTGCAGCCCCCGGGCAGCGAAAAGTGGGAGAAGGTGGGCTTGAAAAACGCGACCGCCGATTTTTCCGAACCTACCCGCGGGCTCGAGCCAGAGTGGAAAGCCCTGTCGATCGATCCCGACGGTCGGCGCACCTGCGGGCCGGTGGCGTTCCTGATCGATGGCAGCGAAGACACGGCATGGCGGGCGGATCGTGGACCCGGCCGCCGCAATCAGGAATCGGTGGCGGTCGTCCAGTTCGAAAGCCCCTTGACCCACCCGGCCGGCACCAAGCTCAAGGTGCTGTACACCATGAACCACGGCGAGGACACGACGGGACGGGGCAGCACCATGCTGGGGCGAGCCCGGTTTTCGCTGACCAACGCGCCTGACCCCAAGGCGGCGCCCGTCGATTACGCGGCCATCCTCGCCCTCGAAATCCCGGCGGGCCAGCGCACCGCCGCCCAGGAGGAACTCATCGATCGAGCCTGGCGCGCCAGCGACCCGGCAGCCGCCAAGTTCAATGACGAGGCCGCCGCGCTTTGGAAAAAATTTCCGACCGCGCAGACCTCGGTCCTCCATCTGGCGGAATGCCAGCCGCCCTTGGCGCGGGAAACGCATTTGCTGGAACGCGGCGCGTGGGACCGGCCGAGGCAAACGGTCGCTCCCCATGTGCCCGCCGCGCTGCACCCGATGGAGACGGACGGGCCGCGCGACCGGCTCGCCTTCGCCCGCTGGATCGCGGACCGGCGTTCGCCGCTGGCCGCCCGCGTCGCCGTGAACCGCGTCTGGCAGGCCCTTTTTGGACTCGGGCTGGTGGAGACACCCGAGGATTTCGGCACCCGTGCTCCCTCGCCGGAATATGGCGAATTGCTCGATTGGCTCGCCGTTGAATTCATGGAGCAGGGCTGGAGCCAGAAGCGGCTGATCCGCGCGATCGTGACGAGCCGCACCTACCAGCAGGATTCGCGGTTGACGCCCCTGCTGCTCGAACGCGATCCGGGCAACCGCCTGCTGGCGCGGGGCCCACGCTTTCGGGCCGACGCCGAGATGGTGCGCGACATCGCGCTGGCCGCGGCCGGCGTGCTCACCCGCAAGGTGGGCGGGCCCAGCGTTTTTCCACCGGTGCCGGAAAACGTCCTCTCGTATAATTACGTCAAGCCCGACTATTGGCACGTGCCCGACGGACCGGAGCGCTATCGCCGCAGCCTCTACCTTTTTCGCAAGCGCTCGATGCCCGATCCGATGCTGACGGCCTTTGATGCGCCCAATGCGGACTTGGCCTGTGCCCGTCGCGCCCGTTCCAATACGCCGATGGCCGCGCTGACCAGCCTCAACGAGCCGATTTTCGTCGAAGCCGCCCAAGGCCTCGCCCGGCGCATCTGGCGCGAGGGCGGCTCGAGCGATGCGGAAAGAATCGCCTACGGCTACCGCCTCTGCACCGCCCGCTCACCGGCCGGCGCGGAGATGGCGAGCGTGCAGCGCCTGCTCGCGGAAACCCGCGAGCGGCTGCGTCGGGGCGAACTCAACGCCACCGCGCTGGCTTTCGCGCCCTCCACCAAACCGGCCGAACTGCCGGTCGACGCCACGCCGATCGAACTCGCCGCGTGGACGGTCGCCGGCCGCGTGCTGTTGAATCTGGATGAGACGCTGACCAAAAATTGATCGTGAACTTCAAGCAAGCAGGAGCAGAAACCGCTAATCCATGCCAATGAACGCTGATGAAAAAACTGGATTCCGATTTCATTTCATTCCCTTTGGGTCCGATACCCCGAAGTTTACCCGCCTCTGGCGGCGCCAAAGGCGACCAGGGCTGGCTTCGGCTTGGATGGCGTAGCTGCGAGCGCCAGCGAGCGGACGGCAGACCACTCGCTGGCGCTCGCAGCCACCTGAACGCGGCACCTGGGGTGATCGATGTTTGGCATGGGTGGGATTGTTCGAATGCCTCGGGGCTTGCCCCGAGGATCTTTACTAGCGCAAATCAGCGGTTAACCACTTGGAAAATTTAAGATGAATCACGCCGAGGAAATCCGGATTGAGCGGGCGCGTCTGCTGACGCGCCGCTGGTTCCTGCGCGACTGCGGCGTCGGTCTCGCCGGCATCGCCCTGAATTCGTTGCTGGCGCGGGACAGCGTCGCCGCGCCGGCCGCCGCGAACCCGCTCGCCGTTCGCCCGCCGGATTTCCCGCCCCGGGCCAAGCGCGTGATTTATCTCTTCCAGGCGGGCGCCCCGAGTCACCTCGAGCTGTTCGACTACAAACCGGAGCTGGTGAAACGCGACGGCCAGCTCCCACCGCCGGAACTGCTCACGAATTATCGCGCTGCTTTCATCCGGCCCAACTCCGCGCTCCTGGGCCCGAAGTACAAGTTTGGCGTCCACGGCCAGAGCGGCATGGAGCTGGGCGAACTGATTCCGCAGACCGCCGCCCTCGCCGACGATCTCTGCCTCGTCCGCTCGATGCAGACCGACGCCGTGAATCACGCCCCGGGGCAGATCCTGATGAACACCGGTTCGGAGCAGTTTGGGCGGCCGAGCTTTGGTGCGTGGACGCTTTACGGGCTGGGCAGCGAGAGCGCGGACCTGCCGGGCTATGTGGTGCTGACCAGCGCCAAGGGGACGAGCGGGGGCGCGAGCAACTACGGCTGCGGATTCCTGCCCACGGCCTATGGCGGTATTCCGTTCCGCAGCACCGGGGATCCCGTGCTGTATCTTTCCAATCCCGCCGGCCTCGACGAGCGGACGCAGCGGGCCTCGCTCGACACCCTGCAAGAGCTCAACGCCCTCGCGCTCGCCGGCACGGGTGATCCGGAAATCGCCGCGCGGATCCAGAGCTATGAGCTGGCCTACCGGCTGCAGACCAGCGCGCCCGAGCTGATGGACCTTTCGTCGGAGCCAGCGCACATCCTCGAACTCTATGGGATCAAGGACGTGAAGGAGGCGAACTACGCCCGCAACTGCCTGCTCGCGCGGCGGCTGATCGAGCGGGGCGTGCGGTTCGTCCAACTCTTTCACGAGGCCTGGGACCAGCACGGCGATCTGACCAAGGCGATCAAGAAGAACTGCGTCGACACCGATCGCGCCAGCGCGGCGCTCGTGACGGACCTCAAGCAGCGCGGGCTGCTGGACGACACGCTGGTCGTGTGGGGCGGCGAATTCGGCCGGACCCCGATGGTGCAGGGCAGCAACGACGGACGGGATCACCACAACCGCTGTTTCAGCATGTGGCTGGCCGGCGGCGGACTGAAGCGCGGCTATGTCCACGGGGCGACGGATGAACTGGGCTTCAATGTCGTCCGCGATCCGGTACACGTCCACGATCTCAACGCGACGCTGCTGCACCAGCTCGGGCTCGATCACACTCGGTTGACGTACCGGTTCCAGGGCCGCGATTACCGGTTGACCGACGTGCACGGCACCGTCGTGTCGGATCTCATCGCGTGAGGCGCGGTGGTCGCCCTGGCGAAAACGTCCACGCGGGCAATTAGCGATTACAGATTTTCAATTACCAATTTGCAATTTTAGTTCGCATCCATCCTGCCGCGGCGTAGCCGCAACCAAACGAGAGGGAGTTTTTTGGCCACTGATTTCACAGATGGACACAGATGTCGGAGAATGGAATTGGTGTTTATCTGGCGTCGGCGCCACGCGGCGAATCCCAACACGCCGAGGCCGAGCAGCGTGGCGCAGGTGGCGGCCAGTCCGAAGGGGTCACGTCAGGACATAGGACAAACCTACGGCCGACCCTCGCCGCCCAAGCGGAAACGAGGCCGGCGTGAGGCCAATCCGCTCGCGGCGCCCAGCTGCAGCCGCTGCGCGATCCAGCCATTGTCCTATGTCCTGACGTGACCCCGTCTGGCTGGCTCCCGGTACGAAGCTCGGGAAAGGTGGGCCGGGCACTCCGTGCGCGGCCATGGAACGTGAGAGGGAGCCCACCGATTGGCCGCGCGCGGAGCGCCCGGCCCACCTTTACGCGGTTTCCTTTTGGCTCTCAGAACGAGAAGCAAGTCGTGCCACGACCAATCCGTGCCATCCGTGGAATCCGTGGTCAAAAATGCCTTGGCCTCAATCCGCGTCTTCCCAGCGCTTCGCGCGCGCGAGCGCCTTGGTCCAGCCGGCGAGGAGGCGCTTCCGGTGCGGCGACTTCATCGCCGGCACGAAGCGGCGATCGGACTGCCATTGCGCGGCGATTTCCGTCTGGTCCTTCCAGTAGCCGACCGCCAATCCGGCGAGATACGCTGCGCCCAGCGCGGTAGTTTCGGAAACGCGGGGACGTACGACCGGGACGCCGAGCAGGTCGGCTTGAAATTGCATCAGGAGATTGTTGGCGCAGGCCCCGCCGTCGACGCGCAGTTCCTTCAGCCGGATGCCGGAGTCGGACTGCATCGCGTGCAATACATCGTGGACTTGATACGCGATGCCTTCGAGCGCGGCGCGGGCGATGTGGGCCGCCGTGGTGCCGCGCGTGACGCCGGCGAGCAGGCCGCGGGCATATTGGTCCCAGTGCGGCGCGCCCAATCCGGCGAACGCCGGTACCAGATAGGTGCCGCCGGTGTCCGCGACCTGGGCGGCCAGCGACTCGACTTCGCCCGACGTCTTGATGATCCCGAGTCCGTCGCGCAGCCATTGCACCACCGCGCCGGCGATGAAGATGCTGCCCTCGAGCGCGTACTCCGTGCGACCACCGACGCGCCACGCGACGGTGGTGAGCAGATTGTTTTTCGAGACGATCGGTTTGGTCCCGGTGTTCATCAGCATGAAGCAGCCGGTGCCGTACGTGTTCTTGACCATGCCGGGCTTGGTGCAAGCCTGGCCGAAGAGCGCGGCCTGCTGGTCACCGGCAATGCCGGCGATCGGAATCGCCGCACCCCACAAGGTGCTTTCGCCATACACTTCGCTCGATGCCCGCACCGCTGGCAGCATTGAGCGCGGAATGCCGAAGAGTTTCAGCAGGTCGTCATCCCAATCGCAGGTCTTCAGGTCGAACAACATCGTGCGCGAGGCATTGCTGACGTCGGTGACGTGCGTGCGGCCACCGGTGAGATTCCAGACGAGCCAGGAATCAACCGTGCCGAATGCGAGTTGCCCCGCCCGGGCGCGCGCTTTCGCGCCGGGGACGTTTTGCAGAATCCATTGCAGCTTGGTGCCGGAGAAATAGGCGTCCGCCACGAGGCCGGTCTTGCAGCGGATCATCGCCGCCTTGCCCGCTTTTCTCAGCCGGTCGCAGGCGCCGGCGGTGCGCCGATCCTGCCAGACGATCGCGTGGCAGATGGGCTGGCCGGTCGCGCGGTCCCACACCACGGTGGTTTCGCGCTGGTTCGTGATGCCGATGGCGGCGATATCGGAGGCGGTGAGGTTGGCCTTGGCGAGGGCCTCGCCCGCCACGTTGGACTGGGTCGCCCAGATTTCGTTGGCGTCGTGCTCGACCCAACCCGGTCGCGGAAAGATCTGCCGGAATTCCTGCTGCGCCACGGAAATGATCGTGCCCTGGCGATCGAAGACGATGGCGCGTGAACTGGTCGTTCCCTGATCGAGGGCGAGAATGTATTTCATGGGGAGAAGGGGCGATTACCAGCAGGCCTTGAAGAACAGCGCGCCGAGGACGCCGCCGATAATCGGGCCGATGATCGGCACCCACGCATAGCTCCACTCACTGCTGCCCTTGCCGGCAATCGGCAGGAAAGCGTGGGCCAGGCGCGGGCCGAGGTCACGCGCCGGATTGATCGCGTAACCCGTCGGACCGCCGAGCGAGAGACCAATCGCGGCCACGAGCAGGCCAACGAGGAAGGGCGCGAAGCCTTTTTCGAAGCCGCTGTTGGGCACGAGATTTTCGGGCCGCAAGATGGCCAGAATCCCCGCCACGAGCACGAAGGTGCCGATGATTTCCGTGAGGAGATTGGCTGCCGGCTGGCGGATGGCTGGTCCGGTGCAAAAGACAGCGAGCTTGCCGCCCTGATCCGGGGTCGCGCCCCAGTGCGGCAAATAGGCGAGCCACACGACTACGCCGCCGAGGAAGCCTCCGAGCATCTGCGCGGCTATGTAGCCGGGCACGAGTGCCCAGGAAAACTTGCCGATGGCCGCGAGGCCGATCGTGACCGCCGGATTGAGATGGGCGCCACTGATCGAGCCGACCATGTAGACGGCGATGGTTACCGCCAGCGCCCATCCGGTGGTGATGACGATCCAGCCGCTGTTGTGGCCCTTGGATTTTTGGAGGACGACGTTGGCGACGACGCCGTCACCAAAGATAATGAGGACCATGGTGCCGATGAGCTCGGCGAGAAACGGAGACATAGGGCAGTGAGGGGTTGAGGCCGAATGCCGCCAGGAGAGCGGCAAGGCATGCAAGCAATGGCCCGGGGAAAATCGAGCGTCCAATTTTCCGCGGCGGAAAATTGTTAAGGTTTTTGCGGAGCAAAAACCTACGTCGTTACCCCGAGCAGGCCGCGGGTGAACTGGAAGTCGACCGAGCCTTGTGTCAGCGAAACGGGCGTCAGCTCGCGCTGCGCGACGCGAACGATGGCGCGCACGAGTTCGGTTTCATCCGCGCGGGTATCGCCGCTGAGAAAGAAATCGATGTCGTCCGCGGGCAGTTTGCCGCGCTGGCTCGATTCGGCCGCCTGGATGACGGGCAACAGCGGATGCCCCTGTTGCGCGTGGCCGGCGACGATGCCGAGCACCAGATGCGTCCCGCAGCCGCCGAGGCCGGTGAGATTTTCGACCCAATGATCGGTTTCCGTCGCGACGACGTGCAGGCCCGGTTGTTTGACGAGCTGGCCGTAAGCGAGCGTGGCATGGGGCGCCTTCGAACCGAGCGTGGCACTGATGAACGTTTTGTTCGCCAGCAGCGAATCGCCTTCGGGGATCAAGACGGAGCCGCCGGAGCCGACGACGGCGCGGGTGAGGGCCGCCAGCGCGGTGGCGGTCGACGGGCTGACGGGAGCCGCCGTCATGAGACCCAGGGTGAGACTGCCGAGGTTCGCCGGCGTGGGGGTAACCGAGGGCAGCGTGGCAAATTTGGACGAGAACCACGTCTCGATGTTGCCCAGCGCCTTTTCGATGCCGCCGTCGAGTTGGACGCTGGCCCAGCCAAAGCGCGCGAGCGGCACCTGGGCCGTGTCGAGCTGGTGGCGCATCACGTCGTTGGGCATTTTTTCGCATCCGTGCTCGAGCAGGAGTGCGGCGGCCACGTTCGGGTGGGTGATGTAACCCTGATACGAGCGATTCAAGAGTTGGTACATCGCGTCGCCCCCGAAGCCACAGCCCTCGGTGTGGGTGAGCGCGACAAAGCGCGAGATGCCCTGGGCCCGGCCGAGTTGCTTGGCGTTGAGCCGGTCGGCGGCGAGGCGGGAAATCTGCGCGGCACAAAGGCTCGTGGGCAGAACCAGGGCCACGCGCTCCGTGGCCCAGCGACTCTCACCCAGCGAGAAAAGCTGGAGCGCGACCGCCGAACTGGCGGGGACATCGCGGGCGACGAGCAGCGGCTTGCCGTCCGGGTCCGGCCGCGCGCGCAATTCCGCGAGGTGCGCGCCGTCGGTCTGCCGCCAGTTGCGCCAAAGCGAAACCTGCGAGTGCCCGGCGTGCTCGCCCTTGGTGCGGCGGCCCGAGGCGGTTTCGATGACGAGATCCAGCGACTCGGCCGTCAGCGACTCCATCGATTCGCCGTCGAGGTACCGGCCCGCGTTGATGTCCATCTCGTGGATCAGTAACTGGTGGCGGCGCGTCGTCGTCGTGACCTTCAGGGTCGGGACAAACGGGAAATTGGTGATCGAGCCGTTGCCCGTGACAAAAATGATCAGGTTGCAGCCGGAGCCCATCTGGCCGGCGATGCCCTCCAGATCGTTGCCCGGGCCATTCATGAAATAGAAACCGGGTTCGGTCAGCGGCTCGGCGTAGTCGATGACGTGCTCGAGGCGCGTGCGCGGATCTTTCTTGTGCACCGCGCCCAGCGACTTGAGCGAGATGTTGTAGAGGCCGCGCAGTTTGTTACCGCCCGAAGGATTGCTTTCGGGGGTGACGCCGTGCCAGAGCAGCCGCTCCTTGAAAAACTCGATCTTGCCAAGAAAGGCGCGGGCGGTGGCGAGGTCGCGGGCGTTCTTGAGCAGGTAAGCCTCGGCGCCGACGGATTCGTCGGTCTCGGTCAGGACGCCGATGCCGCCGTGGCGGATCACCTCGTGCACGATGGCGCCGGCGAGCGGATTACCGGAGACGCCGGAGAAAGCGTCCGAGCCGCCGCATTGGAGCGCGATGCGCAGACCGCTGATGGGTTCGGGGGTGCGGGGCAGCGCGGAAACGGTGGGCAGCCAGCCGCGGACAATGCGTTCGCCCTCGGCCAGCCCGCTGGCGATGCCGCCCGTCAGCGAAAGGAAGCGATGCGGGACGTCGTCGATCGGATAACCCTTTTCGCGCGCGAAGGCCTCGAGCCGCGCGTTGGTGATCGGTTCGGTGCCGTAGTCGATGGCGAGAACGGCGCCGACGTTCGGGTGCACCATGAAACCGGCGAGCGCACGAAGGATTTCGAGCGTGTTGTTGGGTTCGCCTGGGCCGCCGCCCTCGGTGTGGGCGATGGCGACGATGCCGTCGAGCCCCGGGTGCACGCGCGCCAGGGCCTGCAGCCGCGCGGTGAGCTGGCGGGCAAAACTAGCGGTCTGCGAGGTCGTGCCGAGAATGACGATGGTGTTGCGAGTGCCCACGCCACGGCGGCCGGGGCGACGGTAGCCGGCAAAGGTTCGGGGCTGCGCGACCTTGTCGAGGGGTGGTCCCGGGCGGAAAGTCTTTTCGTCGAGATGCAGCGCCTCGAGGTAGTCGGCAAAATTAGGCTCGGTGGGGAGCGTCATTTTTTCCACGCGGCGGACGGCCAAGGCCTCGAGGATCGACTGGTTGGAAACATAATCACCGGATGCAATGGGCCGGGTGGCGGTGGCGAAAGGGAGGCCCCACGAGAGGAGAAATTCGCCCGGGGCGATCGGCTTGACGGCGAAGCGGTGTCCCTCGAGGACGGTATGCGCGAGCTCCTTCACGCCGGTCGGCAGCACGATGGCTGTGCCGACATCGAGGCGGCGAATGGCGATGGCAACATTGTCGCCGGGGGCAGGCAGCCGGGCGACAGCGTCGAAGGCGAGGGGAGTTTGCGGCATTCCCCCATTCAACGGGGACAGGCGTGTCTGTCCAGCACCGCGAAAGTCACTAGCCCCGATATTTAACCCGCTCGACGGATCGTCGTCTCATGGCGCATGGGGCCCATCTCAAAGTTGTCGGTCCCGCCTCCCCCGAGGCGGGCTACCAAAGGCGCGCGCCCCCCTGTGGCCCGCTGCGGGAGAAGCGGGATTGAACCGGATATCAGCGACAATTGCGCTTACGCTGTCTGATCGAATAGACGGGCTCGAAACGCCCGAAATCAACTGCCGGTGGGCTTACCCCTGCCGGTTTCGCCGGACTTTCTTATAGCTGTCCACGACGGGCAGGTCGGCGGCGGCGAGGTCGATGGACCGCAATTCCTCCGGAGCCACCCACCGGACCGCCACGTGCTCGTGGGGATGCGGACCGGGGCTCGCGGGCGTCAGGTGACAGACAAACGGGATCATCTCGATCACGACGTCCCCGTAATTGTGGACGGAGCGAGGGAGCGGACGATGGATGGCAATATCGCAGCCGAGCTCCTCTTTGATTTCGCGGATCAGGGCGGATTCCGGCGATTCACCGCGCTCCACCTTGCCGCCGGCAAACTCCCATTTCAGCCCGAGGTGTTTGTGGGCGGGCCGCTGGGCGATCAGCACGAGGCCCTGGTTATCCTCGATGACTGCGCAAACAACGGGCAAGGGTGGTGGGTTTGACATGAGGCGGTGAGCCGGCGGCAGGGGGGACTAACGCCGATCGGCCCCGTTTCTTCCATCCCGGATTGACGGTGGCGCAGAGGCAGGAAATTCAGCCCAGGGCTGGGAGCAGCGTGTCTGGGCCGGAACGTTGCAGCCCCAGCCGCAAAAGCGACTCCTGCCCGTGACGGAAAGAAACAGATCTGTTTGTAGTTCCGCCTTTAGGCGGAATCCGACCCGTTCAAGCCTTCCGCCTAAAGGCGGGACGACCAACCAGGCGCTGTTTCTTGAGAGAGTTGGATCTCGTTTCGCCCGCGAAAACGAAATCACTGAAAGGCGGAGCAAGTTGTCCTCAACGCGCTGCAGTAATTCCGCTCTGAGGTCGGCCGCTTGGGCACAGCGGCTCCACCTCGACTACACAAGTCCGGTTTAGACACCCTCTGAAATTCCGAAAATCGCAAAAAACGCATTTCGCTGCAACTTTTCAGATCGAGCCGGGTTCTGGAGACATGAAAACCTTCTTTAAAATCCTGCTGGCGATTATCGCGGCGGTCCTCGTGGTGAAACTGCTGCCCGTGACGCTCGCGCTCGGGTGCGCGCTGGCCATTGGCGCCGCGCTGGTGCTGGCGCTGGGCGTATCTGTGCTGGCGGTGAGTGTCGGCGTGCTGCTCGCCCTCGTCGCGCTGCTGTCGCCGATTTGGCTGCCGGTCATCGCGATCGTGGGCCTTGTGATGCTGATCAAGCGTTGCGGCCGGGCGACGGCCTAAGCGGTTTAACGAAAAGTGTAGCCGCGAGCGCCAAGCGAGTGGACCGGCGTCAGGTCGTAGCTGCGAGCGTGAGCGAGCGAAGGTTCCACTCGCGGACGCCTGCGGAGTGGCGTCCCTACCGCGCTACGGCGCGAAAGTCCAAATGCGATCGGTAACTGGGATCAATCGCCGGTCGGCGACCGGCGCTACTTCAATCCCGCCGGATAGACGCCGCCATTCTGGCCGCTGACGGCCGTCGGGACGCCGTCCCGGAAGTCGATCTCGACGATCTTTTCGCTCAAAGCGATGTCCCGCGAGATGACTTTGCGCGTGTTGGCGTCGATGATGTGGCCCGGCGTGTAGCAGTACCGTCCGTCGTTGCTGAATTGGACCCAGCGGTCGTGATCGGGGCCTTCCACTTTCGTGATATCCGTGAAAAGCGGCACGTCCTCGATCCACTTGGGTGGCATGCTCGAGTAGTCGAAGATGTAGAGGTACCCCCAGCCGTCATCGATCGTCCAGACTTCCTTCTTGGAGCCCGGGCGTACCGCGATCCCGTGGTGAATCGGCTGGTTGCCGTGCGGCATGGGCTCGGTCTTCGCGTTCGGATATTTTTCCCGTTCCGCCGGCACCCGGTGCAGCACCTCCCAGATTTTGCCCGTGGCCACTTCGCCGACACCGATGCCTTCGAGCTTGGTGATGTTGGCGAAGAAATAACTCTCGGTGGGATCCGCGGTCAGGGGCCGGATGGGTCCGCTGAAGGGCCCGATTTCCTTCACCAGCTGGTGCGTGTGTTGATCAAAAATGTACATGGGGCCGCCGCTGCGACCGCCGGCAAAGAGATACTTGCCCAATTCCCCGACGAAGGTGTTGTGCGGATTCGTGTGCATGGGGTGGTCCGCGAGCTTGTTGCCGGTGTGCGAGTCGAGCACGAGCATCCGGTCGCTGTTCTTCACCGGCACATACAGCGCCTTGCCATCGCGCGTGACATTGATCCGGTCGGGAAATTCGGCTCCCTCGTATTTTCCGAGGTCGATTGTCCACATCATCTTTTCGTGGATGACGTCATAGGCGTAGAGCTTGTTCACTTTGTCCTCGCTGAACCAGAGCCAGCCGCTGTTGGCGTCGGCGGTGACACCGCGGATCGACGCCTCGACGGGATGACTCAGGTCCGGCCCGCGTCCACCACCGCCCTTGGCCGCTGCGCCGCCACCCTTGGCCGCCGCCGCGCCGCCCTTGGTACCCACTTTTTCCGTGGCCCCCGCCCCGCCGGGACCGGCCGAGGGATTGGCCATCCGCTTCTTCCGCCAGGCGTCCAGATCATTGACGAGCTCCGGCAGCTTGAGTGTCCGGACCAGCTTGTGCCCGTTGTCGATGTCGTAGACCTTGATGTCCACTTCGTGGTCGTCAGTGAGATAAAGCAGATGCTTTACGCCGGCGCCGAGGTTGGGATTGGCGTCGGCCCCGCGCACGGCCGAGACTACGAAGGGCGCAAGGAAGCCGAGCAGCAGACTGGCCGCGCGGAAGGTCGACGGGGAGGGAGTACTTGGGGATGATGATTTCATGCGGGGAGGGGTCGGGTGAACGGAGGAGAAGCGCGAAAGGATCGGGAGGCCAAGGCGCGGACGCGGCGGTGGAGGGTGCGGCGCGCGCCGGGAAACTCAAAATTCCATCTTGATGCCGCTGGAGAGGGTCCAGCCGACGAACTCCAATTCGGTCGGGAGGTCGCGCCGGCCGGCGCCCTGATGGGCATATTTCGAATACACGTTGCCCAGATTCTTGCCCTGGAGATAAAACACCCAGCCTTGGCGCAGCGTGTAATTGATGGAGGCGTCGTAGGTCTTCAGCTCGCCGGTCCACGTGTCCAGGGCGGCGTTCGTGGCGTTGAAGCCACGGACATAGTCGCCGTTGTAAACACACGCCACGCGGGCGCTGAACGGGAATTTCTCGTAGGAAATCTGCACATTGTAGACGTTCTGCGGTTGCTCGATCAGCCGGTCGACGGAACCTCGAACGGTGGGCAAAACGGACGTGCCATCGAGTCGCGTGACGTTGCCGGAGAAGCCGAGCCCGTTGAACGGCGCGGGCAGATTTTTGAAGTTCTGCGAATAGGATAGCTCGTAACCCGTGAGCGTCGAATGCGGGCCATTCAGGGGCCGGGTGAGCTGCCAGCCGGCATAGGGGGCTTCCGTGACCGTGCTCACCGTCGAGTAGATGAAGTTCGTGATGTCCTTGTGGAAGATGCCGGCGGAGAACATGCCCGAGGACGTGAAGTACCATTCGAAGGAGAGATCGTAGTTGGTCGCCTTGAGCGGCTGCAGCGCGGGATTCCCCTCGATGATGCGATCGACGTCGTCCTGGATGATGCGGCCGCCGAGGATTTGATTATAGTCGGGCCGCGCCGTGGAGCGCGTGACACCGCCGCGCAGCATGATCCGATCGGAAAAACGATAGGTCGCCACCGCGCTCGGGAAAAGATCATCATAACTCTTGCTCGAGGTGGTGCGGGTCGAGCCCAGATAAGCCCCGGTCGGGCCGAAGTTGAGCGTGTGGGACTCTGACTTGGACTGCGTGCGCTCGTACCGGATGCCGCCATTCAGCCGGAGTTGGCCGACGTTGGTCGTGGCCATGCCGTAGACCGCGGGCACCGTCTCATCCACCATGTAGCGCGTGGGCAGGTTGGTGTTGTCCCAAGCGGCCTGGTTGAACGTGAAGCGGGTGGGGTTGGCGTCGAAATCATTCCAGAACTTCGGCACGTCCGTCGAGGGACCGATGCGGTAGCGGCCCTGCCACAAGGCCGTGTTCCGGTTCGAGTCGAGGTACTGATTCAGCGTCAGTCGCTGCGCGGCCGGCACGTTGTACGTGGCGGCGTTGGGATTCGAATAGCGCTCAATGTTTCTCGCCTTGACGCCGAATTTCCACGCGCCCGGATGGCCCCAGAAGGTGGCGGGAATACGAAGGTTGACGACGCCGGTCGTGGCAAATTCGTGGTTCTCGTCCGTGCGCTTGAGGATGCTGCCCCGGTTGCCGATCTCGGCCCGGCCCAGTTCGGCGAAGGCATTGAGCGGGTCGGTGAAATAGGTGAACGCGGTGTCGCGGGTAAAAGTGAAGTCGGGCACGCGGTCCGCATTCAGCGCCACCCCGGCGGCGTTCCGGTAATCCGACAGCCGGTATTCCCACGTCGCCTGAATCCGGTTCACCTGGTAGCCGGAGCGCCCAAACGTGAGCGAGTAGTCGAGGTGATACTTCGGCTTGTCCCACTCGCCGCCGGCGGCCACGTTCCAGACCAGCGTCGATTTCAAGCTCTTCCGGTCGTCCCGCGTGATGCGCCCGCCGTCCACGCTGCCGCTGGTGCTCGTCGTGCCGGGAAGAAAGACGGCGCCACTGTCGAACCGGGCCCGATGCGTCCAGGTGATGTCGGCATCGGCAAAGTCGTTGTAGAGCGCCCGCACATAATGCGTGGAGTCCGCGCCGGTCCGGATGAATCCCTGGGCGCTAATCGCCTTCCTGGTCCGGTGCAGCCACCGGTAGGTGAACCGAACATTGGTCGGCACATCCGGCACCGTCTGGCCGCCAATCGCCACGTTGGCGTAGCTCTGCTCGGCCCCGTTGACGTCGCGCTGATTGTCGAGATACGAACCGCTCACCAGCAGCCCGTACTTCCCGTCCTTGTACCGATCGCCATACGTGAAACCGCCGCTGACGGTCGGCTGCCGCCGTTGATCGAGGGTGTTCATGCCGTACTCGATTTTTCCGTTCACGATCCGCCGCTTGAAATCCAGGGGGCTCTTGGTGATGAGGTTGACGTTGGCGCCCAGCGAATCCGCGTCCATGTCCGCCGTCGAAGTCTTGGTGACTTCGATCCCGGAGATCATGTCCGAGGGCACGGCATCGAGAGACAGCGTGCGGGTCTGCCGGCTCTCCGTCGGGTCGGTGGCGGACGCCGCGCGATCGCCGTTGATCGCGATGTTGTTGTACTTGGGCGAGAGCCCGCGCACCGAGATGAACTCGGCCTCGCCGCGGTCGGACTGAATCGAGATGCTGGGGATGCGGGCCAGCGCCTCGCCCGCGCTCGAATCGGGCAGCCGTCCCATCGAATCGGCGGAAATGATGTTCTTTATTTGGTCCGAGGAGCGCTGGAGATTGATCGCGCGGGACTGGCCTTCGCGGTCCGAGGAGACCTCGAATTTTCCCAGCATGACCGTGCTGCCGGCCGAAAGCGTGAGATCCACCGAGGTGCTCCGATCCGCGCCGATCTCGACGCGGGCGGAGACGGGATCCATGCCGAGGTAGCTGGCCGTCACCTGGTGGGGGCCGACGGGAACTCCGAGGAGCGTGAAATGTCCGGTGCGGTCGGTGCTGGCCGTCGCGTTGGTGCCGTCCACCCGGATCTGGGCGCCGACCACGTAGGCGCCTTTGGGATCCGTGACCGAACCGGTCAACGCGCCCGTGCCCTGACCGTGCAACGTACAACTTAGCGCGGCGAGGCCGGAGAGGAACAGGAATTTCTGGGCAAAGCTGACAATATAGGCACGCATCATGGCAGGCAGGGGGCTCACGGGTTTAGGCGCATGGGTCCGGCGGGGAGTAGAACCTGCGAGGCCGGGGAGGTAACGCGAATGCATGAAAACTAAATACTAATGTGAGTCCAGCGCAATGTTAGCGGGACAATATTGTAGGCAAAAAACGCGTCGTAGAAGGATTATGGATGCGCGACCGCGCGGTAGCCGCTGCAGGCCCATTGGTTCGGCCGGGTCGCGTCTCTGTCGGGTGACGGGCTCAGTCGATCCTGTCCCGCTTCTCTCGAAGCGGGCTACGGGGGAGGTGTTCGGGCACTGTAGCTCGCCTTGGGAGAGGCGGGACCGACCACTCGGAAATACCTCTTGGCCGGGTCGCGACCAAAAGAGTTCCTTGTCGTTTGGGACCGACGGCGTATTTCCATCTGGGCATGGGCTGCGCGCGTGCCGACATCGGGGCTGGGCTGAGGGGCTGCGGTCGACTGGCCCTCGCGTGCTGGTTGACGAGCCTGGAATTTCGCGCCGCCCCGGCCGGACCGGCCGGCGAAACGCCACCGCGGCTCACGCCGGGCGAGGAAGCGAACACATTTGTCCTCGCACCCGGGCAGAAAATTAGCCTCGTTGCCGATGAGACGACCCTCCACGAACCACTCGCCGTGCAGTTGGCTGCCGATGGACGCCTCTGGGTCCTCGAACTTGGTACGCCTCCCGGGGCCGGAGCGAAAGAGGACGAGCGCGGGCCGGGCGGGGTGGCGGTGCTCGAGGACACCGATGGCGACGGCCGGATGGATCGGCGGACGACGTTTGCGGCGGGGTTTCATGCGCCCGTTGGGCTGGCGCTGGTGGGCGGGGGCGTGATGGTTTTTGATCCGCCGCATTATTGGTTCCTGCGGGACTCGAATGCCGACTTGGTGACCGACGAGCGGATCTGGATGGCGTCGGAATCTGGCGAAGTTCCGTCGGGTCGCTACGGTTCGAACAGCCTGACCCTCGCGATGGACAATTGGCTGTACAGTCCGTGGGGCGCGACGCGGCTACGCTACGCCGGTTCCGGCGGCTTTGTGCGCGACGTCACCGCCCGGCGATTTGGACGCAGCATAACGCAAGATGAGGCCGGCCGGCTCTACTACGGCGGTAATGGACAAAAGCTCTACGTCGATCGCATCCCTTTGCCCTATGTTCGACGAAACCTCGGTCTTAAAATCACGGGGACGCCGGAAGCGATCGCGATGGGGAGGCCAGCCGGCTGGACTAACGCGGATGTCGAACGTCCGGCAGTGAACGCGGAGAGCGATGGCCCAAGCTGGTACGTCGGCGCCGCGATGATCTACCTCGGAAAAGGTCTCGATGGGAATGGAGAAGTCTTCGTGACGGAGCCGGCGGGCGGGAGGATTTGGCGAAGTTCGCTGGGCGCGTCCGAAACGCGGAAAGCCAGTGCCGTGTTGTCGTCGTCCGATGCGAATTTCCGGCCCGTGAGCCTGGCGCCGGGACCCGATGGCGCCATTTATGTCGTCGATCGGTACGGCGCGGGAGCGCTTAAGCCCGCCGCCGATCTGAACAACGCCCGCGCCACTGCGGCATCCCGTCGCGGCCGGATTTGGCAGATCGCGCCGGCGGAAACCGGGAAAGCCGGGCCGAAGTTGACCGACATTCCCTTGGGCAAATTGGTGGAGGCGTTGGGCGCCGACCACGGTTGGACGCGGGACACCGCGCAGCGTCTGCTGGTGGAAAAGGCCGATCCCGCGGCGACGCCGTTGCTTCGGGCATTTGCCGTTAAGGCAACGGCGCCGCTCGGCCGGCTGCACGCCTTGTGGACGCTGGACGGTCTCGACGCCGTTGATCCGGCCACCGCCCTCCGTGCGCTCAGCGACGCCGATCCCCGGGTGAGGGCGGTGGCCATCCGGTTGGCGGAAAGATTCTTCTTTGACGAGGAGGACGTGAAAATCTTTCGGAGGCTCGAAGCACTGGTGGTGGATCCTGATCAACACGTGCTCCTGCAGTTGGCGCTTTCCTTCGGCGAGGTTGGAACCCCCAAGGCCGACGCGATATTGCGTCGTATCCTTGCGCATTCGGGTGACCAGCCGCTTTTCATCAGTGCGATTCTCAGCGGAATTGGCGGACGAGAGTCGGACTTCATTTCGGCATGGGCGGGACTTTCCATCCCAGGCCCCGGATTGGCGAAAGCGGTGGTCGCGGCCACAGAGGCCATGTTAGTCACCTACGATATGCGCTGGATATTGTGGCGGGCCCAAGACCACTCCCGGGTTGATAAGGTATTTGAGATCGCGGCCGCGTCGACCACGCCGCCCTGGCTGCGGGTCGCGATCTTTGCAGGAGTGGAAAGGCGCATTACGGGATATGCCGCCGGGAAGCCTGGAGCCGTAAACCTCGGATTCGAACCCGGTCCGCTCTTGCGGCTTTCGGCCGATCGCGACCCGGCAATGGCGGCCAGAGCGCAACAGTTGTTGCACCTCATAAACTGGCCGGGGAAACCCCGCTCCACGGAACCGGCCCCATTGGCCGCCGAACACCAAACCCTGTACGAAAAGGGCCGGGTCGGGTTTGCGGTCATGTGTGCCGGCTGTCACCAGCCCCAGGGTCAGGGATTCGCCAATTTTGCCCCGGCTTTGGCCGGCTCCCGCTGGGTGCAAGGCGACGAACGCATCCTGGCACGAATCGTACTTTGCGGGAAGGTCCAGGGGCAGTATTCGATGCCGCCGTTCCGCGCGCCCTTTGACGACGAGGCGCTGGCGGCCGTGCTGACCTTCATCCGGAACACGTGGGGCAATGCGGCCGGGCCGGTGTCGCCGGCCGTATTGGCGGAAGTGAGGGCGGCCACAGCGGATCGGCAGCCGATGGCGTTTACGGATTTCGAGCTGATCGAACTGGCACAGGAATATGCGCCGCGTTGAGGGCCGGGCCGGAGACCAGCCGTGCAGTTGAAGGTTGAAAGCCAGAGCCGGCAAAAAGTTAACTGCGGTGTAGACCGCGAAAGGGGAATCACGGATCCGTTTGCCTCGAACCCAGCCCCCAAAGAGCGATTTCGCCCCGGCGTTCATCGCTTTCAACTTCCCCCTTCGAATCTCAACTGAATTTTTCAATTAAGTTGCTTCACGGCCGTCGGTTGATTTTTTCCGGCCGGTTCTTTCGCCGATGTCCACCATTTGCCTTTCCAACCCACGTCGCATCCGTTTGGTTCGACGGCGTTGAGGCCAGCCGCCTCAATTTATTAACCCCTTGAAGCTCCAGCTTCCTCTCCGCAACTGGGTCGGTCATCGGACCGACCGCGTGCCGGGCAGGTTGGAGTCGCGCGAATAAAAAATCCTATGTGGCAGCATAACTATCAACCCGTGGCAGGCAGTCTTGGCCTTTCGGCCCTTTGTGCCGCGGTACCCATCCTCGTTCTCTTTTATATGTTGGGCGTCTTGCGCAAGCCCACGTGGATGGCGGCGGCGACGGCCCTGGGCTCAGCGCTGCTCGTTGCCCTGCTGGCCTATCGCATGCCTTTTTCGCTGGCGCTGATGTCCTCGCTCTACGGCGCGGCCTTCGGCATCTTCCCGATCGCTTGGATCGTGTTCGCGTCGATCCTGTTGTACCGCCTAGCGGTGGACACCGGCAAATTCGAGATCATCAAGGACTCGGTCGGCGGCCTCACGAACGACCGGCGCCTGCAGGCGATGTTCATCGCCTTTTCGTTCGGCGCCTTCATCGAGGGCGCCGCCGGGTTCGGCGCGCCCGTGGCGGTTTCCGGCGCGATGCTCGCCGGCCTGGGCTTTTCGCCGTTCTATGCGGCCGGCATTTGTCTCATGGCCAACACGGCACCCGTGGCGTTTGGGTCGATCGGCATTCCTGTCACGACGCTGGCGAACATCACCGGGCTCCCGGTTCTGCAGCTCAGCGCGATGGTCGGCCGGCTCTGCGCGATGGTCTCGGTGATCATTCCGGGGTATCTCATCATCGTGATGAGCGGGTGGCGGAAGGCACTCGAGGTGCTTCCCGCCATTATCGCTTGCGGCGTTTCCTTCGCCGCCGCGCAGTTCTACGTGTCGAACTACATGGGACCCGAGCTCACCGACATCATAAGTTCCCTGACCTGCATTATCGTGATGGTATTCGTGCTGAAGTTCTGGAAACCCCCGTCCATCCTGCGGCTGGCGGATGATAAGCCGATCACGGCCGCTCCCCGTCATCACTCCGCCCGGGAGCTTTTCACCGCCTGGCTCCCTTACATCATGCTCGTCGTGTTCGTCCTACTTTGGGGCAAACCCGAGATCAAATCTGCAATCAACAAGTTTACCAACAGCCTGCTGCCTGATTTTCTGCCGCGGAGCGCGACGGTTCTCAACGGGATTAAGGTTCCGGGGTTGGACGGGATGATCACGCGCGTGCCCCCGGTGACCAAGGTCGCGGCACCCTATGCCGCGGTGTTTGAGTTCAACTGGCTGAGCGCCTCGGGCACGGCCTGCTTCCTCGCGGCCATTGTCACCTCATTCTTCCTGGGCGTTAAACCCCGTCAGTTTGCCGAAGCCTACAAAGGCACGTTCCGGCAGCTCTCGAAGTCGATGCTCACCATTGCGTGCATGCTCGCGCTGGCCTACCTCATGAATTACTCGGGCATGACGTCGACGCTCGGTCTCGCGCTGGCCACGACCGGCAGCGCATTCCCGTTCTTCAGTGCCGTCCTGGGCTGGCTCGGCGTGTTCCTGACCGGCAGCGATACCTCGGCCAACGCGCTCTTTGGCAATCTTCAGGTGGTCACCGCCAATGCCATCGGGCTCAACCCGATCCTGATGGCGTCGGTGAATTCCGCGGCCGGCGTGATGGGCAAGATGATTTCGCTGCAGAGCATCGCGGTTGCGGTCGCCGCCACCGGCATGGCGGCCAGCGACGAGAGCAAGCTCTTCCGTTTTACCATCAAACACAGCATCGGCCTCATGATTGCGATGGGCATCATCTCGATGCTCATTGCCTACGTTTTCCCGGGTTACGTTCCGGTGGCCGTGCCGAAATAGCCGGCGTTACCTGGAGGCGGCAAGGCGCCTGGGCGCAACGTTCGCTGGAGCCGCGATGCCGCACCGCAGATTTTTCTTACGGAGACGCGGCGAGGGCGCCGCGTCCCCAGCTGGACGAATATTTTAGGCAGGCCAGGAGTTCATGACAGCTTCCGCCCGTTTTTGGTGGCTCCATCGGACAAATCAGGAACCCAGTGAATTTATGAGAAAGAAATCATTTTCGGCCCTCTTGGCCGTGGTCATGTTGCTCTCGTCCGCGTTGCTGGCGGCCGAACCCGCGGTCGACGCCGTGATGAAAGCCGACCGCGCGCGGCTGCAGGCCATGATGGCGGGTGACGGGGCGGCGCTCGGGAAGGTTTTATCCGGCGCGTTGGTTTTCGGTCACTCCGATGGCCGGATCGAGACCAAGGCGGATTACGTGAAGAACCTGATGGCCGGCGACACCGCCTACACGGATGCGAACGTGACCAACCTGAATACCATGCAGCCGACGGCGGACGTGGTCGTGATCCATGGCCGGCAGAAGATGAAGAAGAAACTGGGTTCTTCCTGGAGCGATCTCGATCTGCGGTTCATGGCGGTGTGGCGCAATGAGGACGGCACCTGGCGGATGGTGGCGTGGCAGTCGCTGCGGCCCTCGGGCAACAGCACCGTGCCGGGGAAGTAGTATTTCCGTCTTGGCGCCGGCCAGCGCTCGATTCGTGTCGCCACGATTTACGCGAGTTGGACGAGCCGCCGCGTTCGCGCGCCGAAAAGCGCCGACCAATTTGATGTCGCGGCCGCGACATCAAATTGGTCGGGGACGAAGCTGGATTCCTGGGGCGGGTTAGGCGACGGACCCGTCCTTCAGACTTGCGTTCAACTCGGGCTAAACATCATCAACCCGGTCCCGTTCAGCTTCCCCGGCGCCGGCCTTTTCACCTTATGAGCCACCAACCCCGCTTGTTTTCCTGTCTTCGTTTCTCGTTTCCGCGGCTGCTCGCCGTGTTTTCTTGCGTCGTGCTGGCCACGGCTCTTCGCGCCGCCGAGCAGGCGCCGTTGAAGCGTTACTTGTACCTCGGTTTTCCGGATGGCGCCCAGGCGGCGGTTTCACCGCACGCCCCGGGTATTGCCGTCTACGATATCGATGACGGTCACAAGTTCGTCCGCTTCATTTCGATTCCCAATTTCACCCAGGGTGGGGGCAAAGGGGTCAACGCCCGCGAACTCGGGTTGCGGGGACTTTGTGTCAGCCTCGCCAACCACGCCGCGTATTACACCGCGGAAAACGGCTGGGTCGGCTGCTTCGATTTGGAGACGGAAAAAGTCGTGTGGGAAAAGCACCTGCCCGAGGGCGGCGATCGGGCCGATATCACGCTCGACGGGAAAAAACTCTACATTCCGACCGGCTATTGGGACCGCGGCGTGGGCGGCGGCCTGCTGGTCGTCGATGCGCACACCGGCAACGTGCTGAAGCGGCTCGGCGGGCTCGGGGCCGGTGCGCACAATTCCTTCGTGACCCTCGACGGCAAATTCGTGCTGGTCACCGGCATCGAGTGGATCGCGATGTTTCGCACTTCGGACGAGGAAAAGGTCATGTATCTAAACGATATCGGCGACGGCGGAATGTTTCCGTTCACCGTGGATAGCAAACTGGAGAAAGCCTACATCAGTCGCTACCGCCATGTCGGCGTCGATATCATCGACCTGAAATCTGGCGCCAAGATTCACACTTTCCAGGATGGCCGGCCGCCGATTCCGCGCCGGACGCATGGCTCGGCCCTGACGCCGGACGAAAAGGAACTTTGGTTGAGCGACCAGGCCGGCAAGCGGCTGCTCGTCATGGACAACACGGTGTTCCCGCCGGTGCTGAAGCAGGAAATCCCGTTGATTCGCGATGGTCACGGCTGGGTCCTCTTCAGCATGGATGGACGTTTTGCGTGGACCCACACGGAAGAGGTCTTCGACGCCCACACCAAGAAACTCGTGGCGACGCTGAAGGATGAAAACGGCAAGCCGTTGACGGGCTCCAAGTATTTCGAAGTTCATTTCCGGGGAAAAAAGGTAGTGGCGGTCGGCAACCAGTTTCCGCTCGGCCGGGCCACGGTTCCTGCCAGTTCGGAATGAACCGCGGCTGGTGGTCGCTGGCCGCGCTTGGTTTGCTCGCCGGCGGATGCCGCCTGACGGATTCGCCGGCGCCGTCGCCCACGGCCGCGTCCGCTTCGCCGGAGGTTTCGGTTGCGTCGGCTGACCTGCCGACGGATCGCGAACTCTGGCGCCTGAGCCGCGACCTCGCGGTGGTGGAAGCAGGACGGGCGGCGTTCAGTTCGTCGTCCTGCCGGACGTGCCACGGCTTTTACCTGACCGGCGGCGCCGCCCCCAACCTGATGGACCAGGGCTGGCTGCATGGCGGCACGCCGCGGGAGGTGTTTGGCACCATCACGCGAGGTGTGCCCAGCAAAGGGATGCCGACCTGGGGTGTTGTGCTGGGCCCAAAGGTGATCACCACACTCGTCGCCTACATCTTCAGTTTTCACCAAGAAGGGGAGCCGATCGAAGCGCAGGCTTCGTTCACCCCGTTTATTCCGAGGTATGACCCGCCGTG
>CANJNJ010000046.1 GCA_947474995.1 Opitutaceae bacterium
CCCCCGGTGGGTGTCGCCCGATTCGAGATCGAGCAGGTAGATTTGATAAAAGGGATTGGCCGGATCGCGCTCGCTTTGAAAAACCAGCGCCTTGCCGTCCGGCGAAAAATAGCCCTCGCCACTGCGCCGGCCCTCCAACGTGAGTTGCCGCGTATTCGCGAGGAAGCGGCTCTCGCTGACCGCCTCCCCGGCGGCCGCCCGAAGCAACATCGCGGGGAACACACTCCCGATCACCAGCACGAATAAACCAAGGGAAACAGCCTTCATAGTGCGGCCGGCATTAGCCACCGAAAGTAAGCCCCGCTCAAGCTAAAGCGCTCCTTGGCGCGGTTTGTCGCAACCCGCGGTCCGCCGGGCGCGTCTGGCGCAGTCATGCCCCCCGCCGCCCGGACGTTTGCCCATGAATTTTTTTACCCGGCCATTGCCAACCCGCACTTATTTGCGGCTCACTTGCCGGCATGAACGCCCCGGAATCCGACCGCGGGGTTGGTCCGATGGCGGCCCCACCCCGATGTCTGCCCCTTCTGCTCGTGCTATTTTTTGGCAGCGGGTGCGCCGCGTTGATCTACGAAATTGTCTGGTTTCAGCTGCTGCAATTGGTCATCGGGTCGTCGGCCGTCTCGCTCGCGGTGCTGCTCGGCACTTTCATGGGCGGCATGTGCCTGGGCAGCCTCGCCCTGCCGCGGTTGATCTCCGCCACCCGCCACCCGTTGCGCGTCTACGCGTTCCTTGAACTTGCGATCGGCCTGGCCGGGCTCGCGGTGCTTTTCGCCATGCCTGTCGTGGGCCGCTTCTACACCGGGCAGGTCGATCATGGCCTGCCGGGCCTTTTGCTGCGCGCGCTGGTGTGCGCCGGCTGCCTGCTCCCACCGACGGTCCTGATGGGCGCCACGCTCCCGGCCATCGCACGCTGGATCGAGGCCACCCCGCGCGGCGTTTCGTGGCTCGGCTTCTTCTATGGCGGAAATACGGCCGGAGCCGTGGGAGGTTGTGTGCTCGCCGGGTTTTACCTCTTGCGCTTGCACGACCTGGCGACCGCCACGTGGTGCGCCGTCGGGATAAATTTGGGTGTGGCCCTGGTCGCCGTCGTCGTGTCCCGGTTCGCGCCCTATGCGCCGACCCCAAGCGACCCAGCGGTCAAAACGGGTTCGTCCCCGGCGCCCCCCGTCTCGCCGGTGCTCATTTCGATCGCGCTCTCCGGCCTGTGCGCCCTGGCCGCCGAAGTGGTCTGGGCCCGGAATCTCTCCCTCCTGCTCGGGGCCACGGTCTACACGTTTTCGATCATCCTCGCTGTCTTTCTCACCGGCCTCGGACTCGGCAGCAGCGTCGGCGCCACCGTGGCGCGCCAATCCACCCAGCCGCGGCTCGCGCTCGCCCTCTGCCAGCTCTTGCAGGTGGCGGCGATTGCCTGGGCCGCCCGCGCCGTGGCGGTGCAGCTCCCCTATTGGAACATTTCCGACGCCATCCTCGCGAATCCGTGGTCAAAATTTCGCTTCGATCTCTGGCGCTCGGCGTGGGCCATCTTGCCGTCCGCGCTTCTCTGGGGCGCCAGCTTTCCCCTGGCGCTCGCCGCCAACTCGGCTCCCGGACAAGACTCCGCCCGGCTCGTTGGTCGCACGTATGCCGCCAACACCGTCGGAGCCATCGCCGGCGCCATCCTGGCGAGCCTGGTGTTCATTCCCCGCTTTGGCACCCTCCACACGCAGGTGCTGCTCATGGCGCTTTCCCTCGTCAGCGCGGTCATCGTGTTTCAACCGCGAAGCCGCAGCACGGCTTTCGCCTTGGCGATGGCGGCACTCGCCACCGGCCTCCTCGCCCTGGCGGTGCCGAACATTCCCTGGCAACTCGTCGCGTATGGTCGCCAGATTGCCACCACGGATTACGGCGCGAAAGCCCTCTATTTTGGCGAAGGCATGAATTCCTCGGTCGCCGTCTCGGAGACGCCCGGTGGCGCGCGTTTTTTTCACGTCGCGGGCAAGACCGAGGCGTCGAGCCTGGAAAAAGACATGCGCCTGCAACGGATGCTCGGTCACATCCCGGCCCTGCTGCATCCGAATCCACACTCGGTCCTCATTGTCGGCTGCGGCGCCGGCGTGACGGCCGGTTCGTTTGTCCTCTATCCCTCGGTGGAGCGGATCGTCATCTGCGACATCGAGCCGCTCATTCCCGGAGTCGTCGCCAAATATTTCAGCGCCGAGAACTACAATGTGCTGCGCGATCCGCGCGTGCAGGTCATCTTTGACGACGCTCGGCACTACATCGCGACGACGCAGGAAAAATTCGACATCATCACGTCGGATCCCATCCACCCGTGGGTCAAGGGTTCGGCCGTCCTTTATTCGCAGGAGTACTTCCAGCTTTGCCGGCAGCGGCTCAAGCCCGGCGGGTTCGTGACCCAGTGGGTTCCGCTCTATGAGTCGGACCGCGCGGCCGTCCAAAGCGAGATCGCCACGTTTTTCTCCGTTTTCGAGACGGGCACGATTTGGGGCAACGACGACGAAGGGTACGGCTACGACACCGTGATGCTCGGTCAGGACGGTCCCTTGGTCATCGACCTCGACACCCTCCAGCGGCGTCTTGAACGGCCCGACTACGCCCGCGTCCGCCAATCGCTTGAACCGCTGGCCCTGGGCTCGGCCGTGGAACTGCTTTCGACCTATGCCGGCCGCTTCCGCGATCTCCGGGGCTGGCTCGCCCGCGCCGAGATCAACCGCGACCGCAATCTCCGACTGCAATACCTGGCCGGGCTCCAATTGGATTCCTCCGGCGGCGCGAATGCCTACGGCGAAATGCTCAACTATCGGCAGTTCCCGGAGGACATCTTTCGCCCCGGCGACACGCGACTGGAGGAACTTCGCCAGCGCATGGAAGCGCGGCGCGGCAATCCTTAGGTCCGCCGTCGCGGCTCAAACGACCGTAATCGGTCCGGTCGAATCGCCGATCCGCTCGACGCCTTTGACCCCCATGCGATCGACCATGCTCAGGAAGAGATTGCTCATCGGCCGGCCGCCCAGCTTTTGGTAACGGCCCGGCGTCAGGGTACCGCCGCCACCTCCCGCGAGGAGGATCGGCAGGTTGTCGTGCGTGTGCCGGTTGCCGTCCGAGTTGCCGCAGCCATAAACGATCATCGAATTGTGCAGGACCGAACGGCCATCGACGTCCTTCGTCGCCTCGAGCTTCTGCAGGAAACGCGCGAAGTGCTGCATGTAGTACAAATCAATCTCGCCGATTTTTCGCACGAGATCGGGGTTGTTCCGATGATGCGAGCAATAGTGGTGCCCTTCCGGGATGCCGATCTGCGGGTAGGCGCGATTGCTGCCATCGCCCGCGAGGAGGAGTGTCGAGATGCGGGTCGAGTCGGTCTGAAATGCCATCGCCAGCAAATCGAACATCACGCCCATGTGCTCGCCGTAGTCGCTCGGAATTCCCACTGGGGCATCCGCCAGGGGATCCGGCAAATTGCCAAAGCTCTCCGCACGCTCAATGCGCGTTTCAATCTCCCGCACCCCGGTCAGATATTCATCGAGTTTTTGCCGATCACTGCGCCCCAGCTGGCGCTCCAGCGAGCGCGCATCGTCGAGCACGAAGTCGAGGAGCGATCGTTGCGTCGCCTGGCGCATCCGAAAATTCGCCTCACGCTCACCCGGCGCCCCGACCCCGAACAGCCGCTCAAACACCAGCCGGGGATTCGACTCCGGCGCCATCGGTGTCGTCGCCGAGTGCCAGGAAAGATTGTATTGGTAGGCGCAAGAGTAGCCGGAGTCGCAGCGGCCGGACTTGCGCACCGCATCGCAGGAAAGTTCGAGCGAGGGAAACCGCGTCAGGTGGCCGATCCGCTGGGCGGCGACCTGGTCCACGGAGATACCCACATGAATGTCCGTGCTGTCCGTTTTCCGCGCCCGGGCACCGGTGAGAAAGGTGGCGTTGGCCCGCGCGTGATCGCCCGCGCCGTCATTGCCCCCCACCGCATTCTTGTGATTGAGCCCACCCAAGACCTGGAGCGCGCCCTGCAGCGGAGCAAGCGGCTGCATGGTCGGACCGAGGGTAAAATTCTTGTCCAGCCCCGCCGGCCACCAGTTGTCCTGTTGGGCCCCATTCGGAAAATAGACAAATGCCATGCGCAGCGGCGCACCCGTGGAGGTTACGCCCAGCCCGGTCCCGGCGGCGGGCGCGACGGTCGCCGCTCGCGCCGCCGGCCCCATGGCCGACTCCAGCATCGGCAACGCCACGCAGGCGCCCAGCCCACGGAGAAACTGGCGACGATTGAACGCGAGCTGCCGTTGCAGCGCGGCCTCGCGACCGGGGGTGGTTTTGGGGGTCATGGAGTAGGCTTGGTTTGGGTAAAACTAGCTGAAGTGGCGGGCGAAGGAAAGTCCGCAGTCACCGCCCGCTGGTTGCGTTGATTCTGGAAGGGAGCGGATTCAATCACGCCCATGATCAGGGCCGACATCCGGCCGTCCTCCCGCGCCAGACGCTCGACAATCACATCCACCGAGTGCGTGTCGTAATACTCCAGTCCGCGCCCCAGCGCGTAGGTGAGCATCTTTTCCGTCAGGCAACGGTAGAAATCCATCCGGCGCTCGGTGACCAGGACATGCTTGAGTTCCCGGACGCTGGCGAACGCCTCCCCGGTGATGAGCCGGCCCGAGGCGTCGATCGGTTGCTTGGCATCGAGGTCGCGCCAGATCCCGAGGGCATTGAAGTTTTCGAACGCCAGCCCCAGCGGGTCCATTCGCTCATGGCAGGAACTGCACAATTTGTTGGCGCGATGCACCGCCAACATTTCGCTGAGTTTTGGCTCGCGCCCCGTGATGTCGGTCTTCGCTTCTTCCAGCGCCGGCACGTCGGGCGGCGGCGGCGGTGGCGGCGTGCCGAGAATGTTATCGAGGATGAACAGGCCGCGTTTCACCGGCGAGGTGCGGGTGGGATTTGACGTCACCGTCAGCACCGTCCCCTGCGTGAGTACGCCACCGCGGATACTATCGGGCGGCAGTTTCACGAGCCGTATCTCGTCGCCCGTCACATCGGGCACGCCATACTGGGCCGCCAGGCGTTCATTCAAGTACGTGTAATCGCTTTCGATCAGCTCCAGCACGCTGCGATCCTCGCGCAGGACGTGGTCGAAATACATCTCGGTCTCACTCCGCATCAGTTTGCGCAACGGCCCGTCGAACTCGATTCGACCGTCCTTGTTGGGCCGCGCGTTCGCCCCATTTACGACGCGGGCGTTGATGGGCACGAACTCGACATCGCGCGCCTGCAGCCACTGACCCGTAAAACTGCGCACGAAGGCCTGGGCCTTTTCCTCCTTCAGCATGCGGGCCACCTGGGCCGGCAAGGCCGCGCGCAGCGCCCCGCGCTCCGCCAAACCAAAAAGCTCGGCATCCGGCATCGTTGACCAGAGAAAATAAGACAGCCGCGACGCCAAGGCGTAGTCGTCCACCGCCGCAAATGATTTCTGCGCCTCGCGTGGATCCGTCTCCTCCACCCGGAAAAGAAACCGCGGTGACGCCAGCACCGCCATCACGGCGCGACCAATGCCCTCTTCAAACGTGCTCTGGCCCTTCGCGTATACACCGCGGGCGATGGCCACGAGCTGCGTGACTTTCTCCTCGGCCACCGGACGCCGGTAAGCCTTGGTGGCGAAACGGCGCAACACCTCAGCCGCATACCGATCGCGTTCCGCCCCGGCGGCAGGCGCCTCCGCCCGCGGGAAGAAGCGGTCATAATTCTTCGGCGCCTCCCAGTGTTTCGGGCTCATGGGGCCGCGCACTTGCACCGAGACCACCCGAACATCCAGGCGGGTTGCCGCCGGCGGACGGGCAGGCGCGGCGCTTTTTTCCGCCCCAGGTGGCGGGATCCGGATATTGCCGCCCCGTGCCGCCGGCGGCGGACCCGTCACGGCTCCCGCCATCGCCGCCATGCGGGGAGTGACGCCTTCCACCAACGACAAAGGCACCACTTCGAACGAAATCGTGTGTGTCCCCGCCGACCACGACAGCTCGTAGTCGTGCTTCAAAACCAAGCGGTCCTTCCAGACGACGTCGTCCGCGAAGCGCTGCTCGCCATCGACCCGCCCAATGACCGTACAGTGGCCCGGGTCAAAATCGAAGGTCCCCTTGGCCTCCAGCTCGATCGCCAGCTGATAAGTGTCGTCCTTGTCGACCTGGAAAGTCTTCGACACGATCGCCGCCTGCTTCGCACTCAACTGCTCGCCGTTGCCCGGACCACTTTCAGGGCGAAAATCACGGCCGGTTGCCGTGGTCTCCCGCACCACTTTGGAAACCTTGGGCACCGCGCGCTCGACGATTGCCTCCGCGGCGGCGAGATATTTTTCCAATAGCAGCGGCGAGAGCGTGAGCACGTCACCGTTGTTGTCGAAGCCGTTACCGCTGTCGTCAGGCGGGAACTCCACCTCGCTGTTGAAATCGATCCCCGCCAAATCGCGGATCGTGTTGCGATATTCGACCCGATTCAGCCGGCGCGCCGTCACCCGGCCGGGATCCGGGTTGGCCGGATCAAGGCCGAAGGCCCCGTATTTAATCCAATTCGCCAAATCCGAAATCTCCTTCGCGTCAGGGCGCGGTCCGTCGTGACCGGGCAGCGGCATCAAACCGGCCCGCACATTCTTCAGCGTCGCCAGCCAGACCTCCTTTCGCGCCACGGTCTCCGCATCCGTCCCCAATTCGTCGAATGCCAGGTCCCCCTTGCTCATGCCCTCCCCGTGGCAATCGTAGCAATATCTCTCCAGCATCGGCCGGATCGTCTGGTGAAAGGTAGTCACCACTCCCGCGGCGGCGCCGACCGCAGACGGCAACGTCCAGCCCAACAACGCGAGCAGCCCCGCCGGCTTCCAAGGCAACGCGCGGGCCAGCGCGGCAGTTGGAGACCGGGTCAGGAGGTCGTGGGTCACGCGGGGTAACTTTGGCACAGGCACCTCGAGGACCGTGCCCGGTCGCGAGGAAAAATCAACCCACACCTGCACGGCATCGGACATGCCTTGCGCCCACCCGTCTTGCCACCATCGCACGGTGGCCAATCCAGTCCAACGAACGTTATCATCGGCTCAGCTCAGGTCCCGGATGCTGCCAAACTCCGGATTAAACAGCCGCTGGTAGGTTCGGACAATCATTCCGTCGGTCAAACCAGCGAGCCAATCGCAGATTTGCCGGGCCTTGCCGGCCTGCGTCGCCTCGGCGTCAATCAGGCGGCCGACCCTCGGCGGCAGAATCTTGACCACCCGCGTGCCCTTTTCGACATAGTTGCGCCAGCACGAATCCCAGAGATCGAACAACACGCGTCGCGCCTTGTGCTCCATCTGCTGGAGTTGCGGGCTCTCAAAGATGATGTCGTTCGCCATCTTCTTATAAAATCCCGCTTCGCGCTCGGCATTCGGCGCCACCACGAGGTCGAACCGATAACGATTCGTCAGCGCGGACATGAAATTTTCCCGCTCCCGCAGCCGGCACGACGTGATGAAGTGACCCACTTTCTGTGAAAACGCGCTCTCGAGCCGATCCCCGCGAATCGCCACCAACAGCTGCTCGAGCCAGCGTTGCCGCTCGGCATCGATGGCCTCGCCCGCCGCCCACGACTCGATTCGCTCGATGGTAAGAAAGCCCGCGGTGACGCCGTCGACGATGTCGTTGAGCGAATAGGCGGCATCGTCGGCCCAATCCATAATCTGGCACTCGACACTCTTGAAGGCATTCAGCGTTTCGTCCGCGTGAAGTTCCGCCGGAATTGCCGTGTCCCCCAGCACGAAGGCACGGTGCCGCTCCTGCGGATCATAGAGAAAATGGTTGCTAGGCGCGCTGGGAAATTCACGGAACAGTTTCTTGTACTTCAACACGCCGTCCAGCAGGGCGCGCGTCGGCGCCATGCCGCGGACGCCGGATTCATTCTGATAAATGGTTTCGGTCAGCAGATGGAGGGTTTGCGCGTTGCCTTCGAATCCGCCCCAGGGACCCATCAGCTCCTGCAGGGTCCTTTCGCCCGAGTGGCCGAAGGGCGGATGGCCTAGATCGTGCGCCAGGCAAACCGCCTCCACCAAATCGTCGTCGATGTGAAAATCGCCGCGCAACGGCGCGCCCCGCGAGCGCACATAGCTGGAAATCGAGCGACCGATCTGCGCCACCTCCATCGAATGCGTCAGCCGGGTACGGTAAAAATCATATTCGCCCGAGAGGAAAACCTGCGTCTTCGACTGCAACTTCCGAAATGCATGCGCGTGGATAATTCGATCGCGGTCCATTTGAAACGGCGTGCGATAGTCGCGCTTGCGCGCCCCGCCCAGCGGCTCCCAGTCGAACGCAGTGTAGAAGCGATTGGTCATCGGGAATTGTTTCGACACGAACCGTTCATGCCATACGACGCAATCTTGCAATGCCCCCCGCGACCGTTCACCCCGCCCTCGGGCGCTGTGCGATTGCCGGGAACGATGTCGGCCACCGCGTGGTGGCCGCGGGCGGAAAAATGACGGGATGCTCGGGGCCGGGCGGGGGTCTCGAGGAAGGTCAGGCTCCTGCGCTCGAGGCGGCACAACTGCTCGCCGATTAGCGGCGCACAACGCGGCACCCCGACCGGCGACGGCGGCAATTTACCGAGCAGAAGGCGGCGCCGTGCCGATGGCCGGGGGGCGCGCCTTGCTGGGCAGCATTTCGCGGACGAGGCGTGTCACGCGCCCCGCGGAAACTCGCAGCCGCAATTGCCGCCGTGCAAATCCCTGGTTGCCCGGATGAAACTGAAATTCCGCCAGATCCGCGGGCAGATCGTCCGCGGTGGTGAGTTGCCCTACCGCCCGGATCAAATCATAGTCGGCCGCGAAATAATCTTGGGCTGAAAGCCGGAACAGCGGGACCAACGGCCAGACCCGGCGGTGAAGACAACGCCAGAACATCGCATCAACATAACGTTCCGGCGAGACGTCATAACGCTGGCAAAACAACTCTGAAAAATTTGGCACGGCTGGACGAAGCGACAGTACTGATACTGTGGTTAAAGTATTCACGCTGCCCATTGTGAACAACAGTGCCACTCCAAATTCCCCTCAGAATCTTTTGCCAACCAAATGACTTATCGGAACAAGAATACCCCGACGTTTGCCTGCCTTCCGACCGCGGTTGGCAGCGGCAGGCAAACCCCGCCCGGCCGCGCGCGTCACGGGTGCTGACTTGCACGCCACCGAAGTCTCCGACCTACTGCTTGTTCGCCGCCGCGCGTCCCCCCTACCCTTCCATGAAAGCCGACCCCGTCATTTCCCTCGCGACCCGGCAGCGCCTCGAGAAGGCGGCGCGTGCGGCCGCCGGCGCCTCGTATTCGCCCTACTCAAAATTTCCCGTCGGCGCCGCCGTGCTCGCCGATTCGGGCCGGATTTATTCGGGCTGCAACGTGGAAAACGCCTCGTACGGATTGTGCAATTGCGCCGAGCGGACCGCCATTTTCACCGCGACCGCCGCCGGGGAACGAAAAATCCAGGCCGTGGCGGTCTACACCCCGACGGCGCGACCGACGGCGCCCTGCGGCGCTTGCCGTCAGGTCATTAACGAATTTGGCGCCCATGCCGCCGTAATCTGCGTGTGCAACTCGTCGCAGCGCATTGAGACCACCCTCCCCGCCCTGCTCGGTGAGGCCTTTGGGCCGCAGAATTTGCTCAACGCTTCGCGCCGCCCGGTGCGGCACAAAGTTCGCTGAATTCGCGCAGCGCCGCCCAATAGACCGGGCCCGCCACCTCCGGCAAATCGTTATGGCCGGCGCCCGGAACCCAAAGATGCCGCTTGGATCCACGCACCGCCGCCAGCAGCGCCGCGCCATGGGGAAACGAAATCACCGCGTCGGCCGTTCCGTGGATGACCAGAGTGTGAAATGCGCCGCCGGGTTGGGGAGATAGAGCATGGCCAAATCCCCATCCCGGCCCCACGGAATCTTTCGAAGTCCCGCAACCGCCCGATACGATCCCAACCGGGGATGATAGAGGAGGCTACCCGCCAGAAACGGCGCCAGTAAGGCCAACCCCACATAGCCCGCCGCAAGGCCGGCGAGTGGCAACCGGAACCGTTTCCACCATGGGCCCGAATTCACACGCACTCAGCTAGTCGATCACGAGCGGACAAGCGAGGACGCAACCCCGTTGAAGGCGCGCCGCCGCGGTCGGCACCAATTCATGCGCCGGAAAAAAATTCCCGCACCGTGGCCGCCACCTGCGCCCGCCCTACTTCAAGTTCCGTACGCTGCCCCAAGTCCCGGATCTTCACGACGCCCTTGGCCAATTCATCCCCGCCATAGATCAGCGCGAGCTTCGCACCCGACTCCGCGGCCGCCTTGAATTGCTTGCCGAAGGCCAGTTCCTTCATCGGATATTCCACTCGAAATCCGGCCGCCCGCAGAGTGTGGATGTCGGCGAAAGCGGCGAGGCGCTCTGCCTCGCCCCCGATGACACAGTACACGTCCGGAACCTGCACAAATTTTGGCATGAGCCCGCGCTGTTCCAAGAGGAGTGCAAAGGTCATGTCGCCAATGGCAAAGCCCACCGCCGGCAACGCCGGTCCGCCAAGTTTTGCCACGAGATCATCATACCGGCCGCCACCGGCCAAGGCCCGCAGTTCGCCTTTCCGATCGAACGCCTCGAAGACAAACCCCGTGTAATAGGCGAGTCCGCGCACGACCCCGAGGTCCACCTCGACAAAACGCGCGAGCCCCATCGCTTCGAGTCCGCCGAGCAACTTCTTCCACTCGGCCAGACGGGCAACGAGCTTTGGGCCCACACTGCCTTCCTCCCCAGCGGGCTGAATTCCCGCCAGCGCCTGTTCGAGTTCGGCCAGGCTCTTGACGCGAAGGAAGGCGAGGACCTTCTCTTTCAACCCGCCATCCAGCGCACCGAACTGTTCGCCGTAAACCTTGAAAGCCTCGTCGCCATATTTCTCGTGGCGATCGACCGCACCCAGCATGGCCCGAATGCGCGGCTCATCGAGGCCAAGCGCCTCAAGGTAAAAGAACCACAGGTTGCGATCACTCAGTCGCACATAAAAATCCTGCTCGGTCAGCCCAAACGCGCACAGGCACTGCACCAGCAACGCGATCAGTTCGATCTCCGCCTCGGGCCCGGGTTCGCCAAAGATGTCCGCGTTGAATTGGGAAAAGCACCGTCCCCGGCCTTTTTGCATCCGCTCGTAGCGGTAAAATTCCGCAATGCTAAACCACTTGATCGGCCGCTTCAGCGCACTGGCCTTGGCGCCGACGAGCCGGCATACCGTGGGCGTCATCTCCGGGCGAAGCGCAACCTCGCGGCCGCCTTTGTCGGTAAAACTAAACAGCTGGGCTTCGATTTCGTCGCCCGACTTTGCCTTGTAAAGATCCAGCGGCTCCAGCACCGGCGCATCGTACTCGGCAAAGCCGAAGGCGTTGGCCGTCTGGCGCCAAAGTCGGAACACATGATTCCGCCGCGCAAAATCTTCAGGATAGAATTCGCGAAATCCGGGCAGAGTCTGGAACGTGGCCATGGGAGGGCGAATCGTTGCGAACCCGGTGGTCGCAGGGCGACTCAAAAAGGCGGCACAAGCCTCAGGCTGAATCGAACGCGAACCGCCCACCAGGTGCGACAACCCCCGGGCACCCCGCACCCTACCTCACCACCACGCCTCAAACCGACGGTGGCGACGGTGGCGGTGAAAGCAATTTAGCCAGATCCAGCTTCTTCAGCTGCTGCTTGAGGATCTTGCCAGACTTGAATTTCACGACGGCGCGCTGTGGAATCACCACTTCTGCCTCTGGTTTGTTCGGGTTGCGTCCAATCCGCTGTTTGCGCACCTGGACTTCGAGCACACCAAAATTCCGCAATTCCACATTGCGGCCATTGGCCAATGCTTTCTGCACGATGTCCAAGGTCTGCTGCACCGTATCGACTATCTGTTTCTGCGGAAACCCGGACTTCCGGTATATTTCCAACACGATTTCACGTTTGGTGAGATTCGACATGGGGGTTCCCTTTCTTAGTTTGTCCGTGGATTTTGAAGCACCTTAAATTATTTACATCCTTCTAATTGCGTCAACCCTTATGACTAGATTATCCAACACTCGTAACCGGGTATCGTCACTTTAAAAATGCCCGACCCCGTCGCGGTAAATTCAATGTTCGCTCGTATCGCCAGCCGATACGACCTTGCCAACCGGCTCCTCAGCGGCGGCATGGATATTTGGTGGCGCTATCGTTTGGTTTCCGCCGTGCGCCAGGGCCGCCCGAATGCCGTCCTCGATTTGGCAACTGGAAGCGGCGACGTCGCCCTGGCGTTGAGCCGCCGCCTGCCGGCCAGCGTGCAAATCATCGGTATGGATTTCTGCCGGCCCATGTTGGTTGAAGCCGATCGGAAGAAAATCGCCGCCGGCCCCGGCGCCTATGCCAACGTCACTTTCAAGCCCGGCGATGCCCTCGATCTTCCGGCGGCGGATGCCGACTGCGACGCAGTGACCATTTCGTTCGGCCTGCGCAATTTCGCCGACCGCGGCCGCGGGCTGCGCGAGATCCACCGGGTGCTTCGACCGGGCGGACAGTTGTTCGTGCTCGAATTCTCGCCGCCCCAACGGTGGTTCCAGCCGATCTATTATTTTTATCTGCGACACGTGCTGCCGCTCCTGGCGGGTTGGATCACCGGCGATCGCCACGCCTACGATTACCTCAACGACTCGATCGGTCGCTTCCCCACGCGAAAAGAAATTGCCGGCGAAATCTCCGCCGCGGGTTTTTCCTCGGTCACCCACCGGGGCATGACGTTTGGCATTGTCGCACTCCACCTCGCCACCAAGTAATGCGAACCCGACCGCGCCAAAATCAACTGAACGACTTGCCGCAGCCGCACGTGCTCTGCGCGTTGGGGTTCTTCAGCTCAAAACCCTTGCCGTGCAAACCGTCGTCAAAATCGATCGCGGTACCCTGCAGGTAGGCCAGACTAGCCGGGTCAATCAGCATCGCGACACCTTCGCTTTCGATTTCCTCGTCCCCCGGCTTCCTCTCGTCAAACGACATGCCGTACTGAAAGCCCGAGCAGCCGCCCGACTCAACCAGCACGCGCAAACGCTTCCCCGGCAAGGCCAATTCGGCTTGCATCGAGCGCACCTGCTTGGCGGCGCGTGGTGTGAGAGTGATCATCCGGAACCGAACCTAGAAGGGCAGCTCACGCTGTCAAATGGCCACGTAGCAATTTTCGCGCCGATTTTCATCTGCGCTCTTGCCAGCCGCCCACAAGCGGCCTTTTTTGACCTTCGTGTCGACAATCAAACACATTTTCAATGAGCTGCATTACGAGATGATGCGGAAGGTCGCTGACGGCGGCATGGGCATGGTCTACGAAGCCCAGCAATTGGGAGCGGGAAATTTCCGCAAGGTGGTCGCGGTTAAACTTATTCGCGAAGAATATTCTGCCATCGAGGAGTTTCAGAACAATTTTATTGGCGAAGCGCGGCTGGTGGCGGATTTAATCCACACCAATATCGTCCAGACCTACCATCTGGGACAAGTCGGCGGGCAATACTTCATGGTCATGGAGTTCGTCCGCGGGGTGAACCTCGAGCAGTTCCTCGAACAGCACCGCCGCACCAACAAGCTAATCCCCACGGACCTGGCGGCATTCATTGTTTCGCGCGTGGCCCGCGGCCTGGCCTACGCCCATGCTAAGTGTGATCGGGAAAACCGGCACCTGAACATCGTCCACCGCGATATCGGCCCCAAGAACGTGATGCTGGCCTACGAAGGCGACGTAAAGCTGACCGACTTCGGCATCGCGAAGGCTCTCAACCTGATGTACAATGAGGAAGGCAAGGTCATCGCCGGGAAAGATGAATACCTGTCTCCCGAGCAGGCCACTTACGCGGTGACCGACGCGCGCGCGGACCTGTTTCCTCTTGGCATCGTCCTGACCGAGTTGCTGCTCGGCAAAAATATCTTTCGTTCGGCTGACCGCGCCCAGTCGCGGCGGAATATCCTGTCACTGGCCATTCCGCAGTTTTCCACGCTCCGCCCCGATATCGAGCCCCGCCTCGAAGCGATCATTCAGCGCGCCCTCCAACGCGACCGGGAAAAGCGCTACCAGTCGGCCTACGATATGCTGACCGATCTCGAGATGTATCTTTACAGCGACCGTTATGGTCCGACGAATGAGAAACTCGGTGTCTATCTGAAGGATATTTTTGGCGTCCGCGATCCCATCGTCCCTTCGCTTTCTTCCCGTCCCCCCATCTGAGATGAAACAGGTCTATTTTCATCCCGATGAGCGGGCCCGGATTTAGTCACGAACTCCGTCAGCGCCAGTCGCAGTCACTGGTGCTGGCCCCCCAGCTTCGGCATTCGCTGAAGATACTCCAAGTGGCGGCCTTGGATTTGCGTTCCGTCATCCAGGAGGAGCTGCAAAATAATCCCACCCTCGAGGAGCTGCCGATGGAGGGTGTCAGCCTCGACAAACCGGGGGAAGAAAACGCCACCGACCGCGATTCCGATTCCAGCGGCAATAGCGCCTCGGACAAATCGGCCGACGCGAGTGCGCCCGCCGATCATTCGGACGCCAAGCGGGAAGAACTCGATTTTTCCCAAAGCAAGGAATTCGAGATTCTCGGCAAACTCGACGAAGACTGGCGCGACCACATGGCCAGCGTCGGCGGGGCCCAGCCCTACACTTCGGAAGACGCGGAGCGTCGCCAGCATTTCCTCGACTCGCTCGTCAGCGAACAATCCCTGCAGGAACACCTCATGCGGCAGACCGAGATGGCGGAGCTTTCGCCCCCGGCGCTCGAAGCCATCAAGCATCTGGTCGGCAGCCTGGACGATCGCGGATTCCTGACCCAAACGCCCGCCGATGTCGCGCTGCAGACCCAGTTGCCGCTGGAGGCCGTGCAGGAGGCGCTCGCGGTATTGCGCACCTGCGATCCCCAGGGCATCGGCGCCCGAGATCTCGGCGACTGTTTACTGGCCCAATTGACCGCCAAGGGTCGCGGGGCCTCTTTGGCGGCCCGGATGATTCGCGATCACTTCGAACTCCTGACGCGCCGCCGGATTCCCGAACTGGCGCGCAAACTTGCCGCCGACACCGACGACGTGCAGCTGGCGATCGAAGAGATCGGAAAACTCGATCCCGCGCCCGGCCGGCGTTTCGCCGAGGACAATAACCGCATCGTCGTGCCCGATGTCACCGTCGAGCGGGAGGGTGATGAATGGAAAATCCAGCTCAACAGCGATTACATCCCGCGCCTGCGTATTTCGAGTACCTACCGGGATCTGATTGCGAAAGGCAGCCTGTCGAAAGAGGAACGGGATTATCTCCGCGAGCGCATGCGGGCCGGAAAATTCTTGATCGACTCGATTGAGCAGCGGCAGCGCACGATCGAGCGCATCACGCGCGAAGTCATCAACGCCCAAAAGGAGTTCTTCGACGGCGGGGTTTCCCACTTGAAGCCACTTACGATGACGCAAATCGCCGATGTCGTCGGCGTCCATGAGACGACCGTCAGCCGGGCGATCGCGAACAAGTACATCCGCACGCCCCACGGCGTCTTCGATTTCAAATATTTTTTTACGCCCGGCTACCAGGCCGAGAGCGGCTCATCCGTTTCCAACACCAGCGTGAAAGAGATGATCGCGGACCTCGTGAACATGGAGGACACGGCCGGCCCCCTCAGCGATCAGGAGCTCGTAAAAAAATTGCAGGAAAAGGGCATTACCATCGCCCGGCGCACCGTGGCAAAGTACCGTGAGGAACTGGGCATCCTGCCCAGCAACCTGCGCCGGGACTACAAGTAATTCGGTCGCGCCTTCCGCGGCGGGCCGCCGCGACCTCATGCCGGCATCGCCAGCACGGCGTCGGGCTCGATGCGCAAGGCCATCCCCGACGCCCGGTCGACGCCCACCGTATCCACCCACGCCGCGAACGCGATCATGCCCGCATTGTCGCCGGTATGTTTTGGCTCCGCGGCCACGAACGGAAGGCGGGACTGCCGAGCCACCTGCTCCATCCTGCCGCGCAACGCGCGATTGTTGGCCACGCCTCCCGACAGGCCCAGACTGCGAAACTCGCCTTCGCCCAGCCGAAGCGCCGCAGTCGTCTTCCTCGTCAACGCATCCAAGACCGCCTGCTGGTAGCTGGCGCACAAGTCTGGCAAGCGCTTCTCTACTTCCTCGACTGACAGCTTCTCGAGCAGATATCGCAAACTTGTCTTCAGTCCCGAGAAACTGAAATCGAGTTCGTCCCGCCGCCCAATGCCCCGCGGGAAGTCATACGCGTCACTGCGACCCTGGGCTGCCAGTTTTTCGATCAACGGGCCACCGGGATAGCCGAGTCCAAGGAGCTTGGCGCCCTTGTCGAGCGCCTCCCCGGCCGCGTCGTCACGGGTCGTGGCCAGTACGGTGAGGCGACGCTGGGTATCGAGTCGGCAGAGCAGCGTGTTGCCGCCGGAAACAATCAGCCCGAGGTGCGGGAGCATTTTTTCCAGCGCAGCCTCAAACCCGGCCGGCCCCACGAGGTGAAGGCCTAGGAACGGAGACCAGGCGTGGGCCCGCAGATGATTGACCCCAACCACCGGCACCTGCAGCGCGATGCCGAGCGCCTTCGCTGCCGCCACCCCGATCGCCAGGCAGGCGGCGAGGCCCGGGCCGCTGGTCACGGCAACCTGGTCAACCGCCGCGAAGCCGAACTCTGACTTCGCTCGCTCCAGCAGGGGCGCGAAATTCCGCAGATGCTCGCGGGTCGCCAAATCCGGCACCACGCCGCCGTGCTTGTCATGCAGGGCGATCTGACTCTGCACCCATTCGCCGATCAGCCCGCGCTGGGCATCAAACAAAGCGATCGCCGTCTCGTCGCAGGAACTTTCCAACCCGAGAATCATGTCAGGGCGTTATCCGCCCGGCTGCTGGCTCGCCGAGGAGCCGTACGCCGCGGAGGACGGCGATGGCCGCTTCGAGCTGTCGATCCGCCAGCGGTTCAAAGCCAAATTGCTCCTTGAACTCCTTGGGATCGGCAATGTCGGACCGCGCCCGCTGCCACGCGAGTTTCGTATCTTCATCGGCGGTCATCACCACCTCCACCTGGGGAGTAATGCCCTTTTCATGAATACTGACGCCGCTCGGGGTGTAATAGCGGGCCGTGGTCAGGCGCATTCCTTCCCCGTGCTCGAGTTTGAACACCGACTGCACGGAACCCTTGCCAAAGGAACGCTCGCCCACCACGACGGCCCGGCCCGTGTCTTTCAGCGCGCCGGTGACGACTTCGGCCGCGCTGGCGCTGCCGGAATTAATCAGCACCGCCAACGGCAACGTAATCGGCTCGCGATCGCCTTCGGCCCGAAACTCTTCACGGTCCGCCGGTTTGCGACCCTGCGTGTAAACGATCAATTCGTCTTTCCGAAAGAACGGATCGGCGACATCCACCGCAGCGCCGAGGAGGCCGCCGGGGTTATTGCGCAGATCAATGATCAGACTCGTGATGCCCTGGTTGAGCAGCTGCTCGAGGGCGCGGAAGAACTGCTCCCCCGTGTGGTCGGAAAATTCGGTGAGCTGCACATAACCGACGCCGTCATCCATCACGCGCGTGTTCCGCACGCTTTCGATTTTGATAATCTCGCGAACCAGCGTGAGGCTCAGGGATTCCCTGGTCCGCGGTCGGAAAATGCCCATTGAAATCTGGGTATTCGGCTTACCCCGCAAACGGCTGACAAGGCTGTCGATATTATTGCTGTTTTCGACCGCACGGCCGTCGATGCTGATGATTTCGTCCCCGCGCTGGACGCCCGCGCGCTCCCCAGGCGTGCCGGCGAGCGAGGCAATGACGATGACCCGGTTTTGCCGGGTTTCAACCTGCAGCCCCACCCCGCCAAATTCGCCGGTCAAATCCTCCTCGAATTCCTCGTTGTCCTTGGCCTCAAGAAACTCGGAATGAGGATCAAGAGTTTCCAGCATGCCATGCAGCGCCTCGCGCCCGAGCTTGTCGTACATCGCCGCCTTTTCATCGACGTAGTTCTCGTTGACCAGACGCATCACGTCTTTGAGGTAAGCCGTGGTGCGGGAAAGTTCGCGGTTGGGAAAGAGATGCCACGCCGCGGCCGCGCGCCAGGCGCTGACCGACAGGGCGACGCCCAAGAGGACGCCGACCGCGAGAGTGAGAATCCGTTTGAACACCCGGCGGAGTGTGGCCATCCGCTTCGGTTTGTAAATGGGTTCATTTCCTTCTCCCGGCATCCCGCCCGAATTCGTCGCCATATTTCGAGCCCACCTGGGTTCGGAGGGCACGATGACGTTCGCGCAATTCATGGCTCTCGCGCTTTACGATCCGAACGTGGGCTATTACCGGCGCCCGCAAAAGCGCATCGGGTACGAGCCCGGCACGGACTTTTTCACGGCGAGCACCAGCGGCCCGGTTTTCGGTGAACTGATTACGGCCGCGTGCGTCAGCCTGCTGGGCGAAGCCGACCCGGGGGTATTTCACTTCATTGAAATCGGAGCCGAGCCCAGCCCGCCGACCGCAGTCGATGCGACCAGCGGAGTGCTCACTGGGGTCACCCACCCGTTTGCCACGGCGCGCACGGTGGGATTGGGTCAGCCGCTCGAGCTCGCGGGTAATTGCATCGTTTTTTCGAACGAGCTCTTCGACGCCCAACCCTTTCATCGCTTCGTGTTCCGGCATGGCTCGTGGCGGGAACTTGGCGTCGCCTTGCAAGGCGACGAACTGGCCATGACCGAACTAACCACGCGCACGCCAATCGCCCTGCCAGAAACAGCGGAGGAAGGATACCTCATCGACGCCCCGCTCGCGGCCACCGGGTTAATAGAGTCGATCGTCTCGCCCCGATGGACCGGACTGTTTGTGGCCGTCGATTACGGGAAATCGTGGCGAGAACTCACCGAAGCCACGCCCCAGGGCACGGCCCGTGCCTATTTCCGTCATACGCAATCGAACCGTTTGCTCGCGCACCCTGGCGACCAGGATCTGACGTGCCACATCTGTTGGGACTGGCTCGAAACGGCATTGAAAAAACACGGATTTTCGCAGACCGCCGTCGAATCACAGGAATCATTCTTTGTTCGCCGCGCCGGACGTTACATTGCCCGGGCCAGTGCCGAAGACGCCGCCCATTTCAGTCAGCGAAAGGGTTCTCTCGCTCAACTGCTCCTCCCGGCGCATCTTGGGCAGAAATTTCAAGTCCTGCATGCCCGGCGATTCGGCTGAGGGCACCTCCTGAAAAACCGCTTGCTTCGCCTCGAACCGGGCCTTTAGTTCTGACCCTTTAACCAACTCGAAACCATCATGGCCAGAATTTGTGCAATCACCGGTCGTCGTCCCGTCAAGGGCTCGATCATCAATCGTAAGGGTCAGACAAAGAAGAGCGGCGGCATCGGAACGCACGTGACCAGCATCACCAAGCGTAAGTTTCGCCCCAATCTCCAGCGGATCCGCATCAAGATGCCCAATGGCGGCACGAAGCGCGTCTGGGTCTCCGTCAAGGCCATCAAGGGGGGATTGGTCCAAAAGGTCTAAGCGCCTCGATTTCTGGCTCGTTTTGACCGGCCCGCGCCCACTCTGGTCGCGGGCTTTTTGCTGCCGGTCTTCCCTCCAGGGTCTGGCACGGGAATGAATCGCCTGCCCCTGCTCCGCCGTACTGGACTGTCTCTTCGCATGGACTCGAGCGCCACTGTCCGGCCCGAAGCATTGGAAAAAATCTCCATTGAGCGGAAAGTGGACGCCGAAATGACCCGACGGCTGTATCGGTCGGCAGGTTTCGGGCTGTTTTCCAACATCGTCCTGGCCATGGTTCTGATCGCCGGAACCTACACCCTCCAGCCACCTTCCCGGCATGTGATTTGGTTTGGCGCGCTCCTTTTGGTTTCGCTCGGCCGACTGATGGTCAACATCGCGTTCACCCGAGCCAGCCCGGCAATCGATGACCTGCGGAAATGGCGCCAGATCTTCATGTTTGGGGCTGGCGGGTCAGGCCTGATCTGGGGGTGCGCCGGCGCGACCGGCGAGCGCCGATGATTACAGGGCGCGAAAAATTATCGCCGCGTTTTGTCCGCCGAATCCGAGATTATTGCTCAGGACCGTCCGCACGCGGGCGTTCCGGGCGACATTCGGGACGTAATCCAAATCACATTCGGGGTCCGGATCATCGAGATTGATCGTCGGCGCCAGCGTCTGGGTTTGCAGGGTCTTTACGCAAATGACCGACTCAATCCCGCCGGCGGCACCGAGCAAATGACCGGTCATGGATTTCGTCGAGCTGACCGGGACCTTGCGCGCATGATCGCCGAAGACCTTCTTAATCGCCAGCGTTTCAAACTTGTCGTTGTACGGCGTCGAGGTGCCGTGGGCGTTGATGTAGTCGATTTGGTCGGGTTTCACGCCGGCATGCGCGAGCGCCCGCCCCATCGCCAGCGAGAGACCCTTGCCGTCCGGATCCGGCTGCGTGATATGGAACGCATCCGACGTCGCCGCGTAACCCGCCAGTTCGCAATAAATCCGGGCGCCACGGGCGCGGGCATGTTCCAGCGACTCGAGCACCAGCACCCCGGAACCCTCGCCCATGATGAATCCATCGCGATTGCGATTGAAGGGGCGGCTGGCTTTTTCCGGTGTGTCGTTGCACGTGCTCATCGCCTTCATTGAGCAGAAACTCGCATACGCAAAGGGCGTAATCGCCGCCTCGCTCCCGCCGGCGATCATCACATCCGCGTCGTTGCGCCGGATCACGTGCGCCGCCTCACCGATGGCATGCGTACCCGTCGCACAGGCCGACACGATGCCGAAATTCGGGCCCCGGGCGCCATATTCGATCGCCACAAGTCCCGCACACATGTTGCCGATCAACGCGGGAATGGTAAACGGGGAAACCTTTCGCGGGCCCCGTTCCGCGAGAACTTTCAACTGGGACTCGTACGTGTGCATGCCCCCGATGCCAGAACCGATGATCACGCCGATGCGATCCCCATCCTCCTTGGCCGTTTCCAGACCCGAGTCGGTCACGGCCTGCCGGGCGGCCACGAATCCAAAATGCGTGTAGCGATCATTGCGGCGCGCTTCCTTCGGATCCATGTGCTGGGCCGGATCCCAGTCGCGCACTTCACCACCAATCTGACTGGCAAAGGTGCTGGGATCAAAAAGAGTCACTCGCCGGATGCCGGAGCGGCCCGCCACCAACCCCGCCCAGAAATCGTCCACGTTGTGCCCGATTGACGTGACCACCCCAAGGCCGGTGACGACGACGCGGCGTGCTGTGGGTGAAGAATCCATCATCAGCTAAGGAACCGGAGACTCGTAAAACAATCAGTCGTTCTGCCAAAGATTTCCTCAGGGGAAACCGGCAGAACGCCGAAAAACCAAGACCAGGCTCAGGCCGAACCGGCTTTGCTCTTAATGTAGTCGATAACCTGGCCGACCGTCTGGAGCTTCTCCGCATCCGACTCGGGGATTTCGCCCTTAATCTCGTCCTTAAACTCCTCTTCAAAGGCCATGATCAGCTCGACGGTATCGAGCGAGTCCGCGCCAAGATCGTCGAGAAAAGAGGCTGTCGGAGTAATCTGCTCTTCGTTTACGTTGAGCTGATTAACAATGATCTCTTTGACGCGTTGTTCGATGGGTTTTTTGTCGGCCATTTTGACGAAATTGAGAGCGGAAAACGACTGAGCGGAGGGTTCACATCGCCATGCCACCGTCAACGTTAAAAACTTGTCCGGTGATATAACCCGCCTCTTCCGAGCACAGATAGGCCGTCAGGTTCGCCACGTCGGCGGATTCGCCAAATCGTTTCAAGGGCACGACCTCCAAAATTTTCGCCGAAGCCTCGGGGTTATTGACGAATTCTGTCGTCATATCGGTCTTGATGAACCCTGGAGCCACCGCGTTGACCGTCACGGTTCGTCCTGCGAATTCACGCGCCAGCGTCTTGGTCAGGCCAATCATGCCCGCTTTGGCGGCCGAATAGTTGGCCTGCCCGGCGTTGCCCATCACCCCGCTAACAGAGGTAATATTTACGATCCGGCCCCATCGCGCGCGGGTCATGGGCCGGCCGAGATGCTTGGTCCAATGAAAGCAACTCGTGAGATTGGTCGTGATGACCTCATTCCAATCGGCCTCGCTCATGCGGAACAGGAGCCCGTCGCGGGTAATCCCGGCGTTGTTGACCAAAATATCGATGAGGGGAATTTCCTTGAGCAACTCCTCCGCCGCCTTGGCCACGGCGGCGCCATCCGCCACATCCACCGCCAGCGAGCGGGCCCGGCCACCCGCGGCCACGATCGCAGCGGCGGTCGCGCCGCAGGATTCGGCCGACTTGGACACGCAGATGACGTTGACCCCATGCCGGGCCAGCGTCTCGGCAATAGCCTTGCCAATACCCCGACCAGCACCGGTGACCAAGGCGGTACGATTGTTAAACGTAAGCATGAGGCTGAAAAGGTGCGGTGAGCGGCAAGCGGGGTGCGAGGAGAAAATTGCGGCACGTCATCTTGCCAGCCTGCGCTTGCGTCGCCCTCAATACACGTCGCGCTGGTAACGATCGTCCTTTTTCAACTGCTTCACGTAGTCGATGGCCTGCTGGGCCGCGAGCCCGCCGCCCTGCGCCACCACTTCGTGCAGCGCGGCGTCGACATCCTTCGCCATCCGCTTCGCATCACCGCACACGTAGAAATAAGCCCCTCGCTCCAGCCACGACCACAACTCGGCCGCCGCTTCGCGCATGCGGTCCTGCACATAAATCTTGTTCGCCTGATCGCGGGAGAAGGCGGTGTCGATCCGCGCCAGCTGGCCGCGCGCGAGGTATTCCTGCCATTCCTCCTCATAAAGAAAGTCGGTCGCCCGCCGCTGGTCGCCGAAGAATATCCAGTTTCGTCCTTTCGCCCCCGTCGCAACGCGATCCTGCAGGAACGCCCGAAACGGGGCGATCCCAGTGCCGGGTCCCACCATAATGCAGTCTTTCGCGCCGTCCTCCGGCGGAGCAAAATGTCCATGGGACACGTAAACCGGGACCGGCGTCTGCCCCACGAGCGTGCGGTCGGCGAGAAACGTCGAGCAAACGCCCACCCGGTCGCGCGCATTGGTCGTGTAGCGTACCACCGCCAGCGTCAGGTGCACTTCGTTCGGGTAGACACGCGGGGACGAGGCAATCGAATAGAGCCGCGGCATGAGTTTGCGCAATTGCCCGACCAGTTCATCCGGAGTCAGCCGCGCACTCGGAAATTCTACCAGAAGATCCACGAACTCGCGGTCCTCCAAATACGCCGTCAATGCCTCTTTCGCTTCCGGCACGAGCAAACCGGCGAGTCTGGCCTTTTCCCCAGCTTCGGTCGCTTTGGCGGCAAGCAGCTCAACGAAGCGCCGGGATGGTTTCGCCAGCGCGAGCAATTTGGTCAATGCGAGGCGGAGTGGGATCGGTGCGGCGAGTTTCAACGCCGGCGGGGACACCAATTCCTCTCCGGTTGCCTCCAACCGTTTCAGGATTTCATCAGCCTCGCCCGGACGATTGGCGGCGAAAACGCCGAGAGAATCCCCAGCCGCATATGTCAACCCGCTGCCGGTGATGTCCACGACCAAATGCCGCGTCTCCTTGCCCGAATCGGGCTTGTTCAACAGGCGATTCTCGATGATTTTCGCCGCAAACGGATAATCCTTGGAAAAAATCTGGGGTGCGACCGGTCCGGGCATGATTCGGTGCTGGAGATGAAATGCTGGCCCGGCGGTCCAAGCAAGCCGCTTTCATCTTCCCCAAGCTTGCAGCCATGGCGAAATTGAAGCCCATTGTTAGTTATTCATGGTCTCCGCTGCGTCCATCCGCCTGCAAAAATTCATCGCCGACGCCGGCGTCTGTTCGCGCCGTGCCGCCGAGGCGCTGATTGCGCAGGGCGAGGTCCGGGTCAACTCGGCTCCCGCCACGCTCGGACAGAAGATCGCGCCGGGGGTGGATCACGTGACGGTGAGCGGTAAGGCCGTCCGCCACACGGCCCAGCCGCGCATTACCGTCGCCGTTCACAAGCCACGCGGGCTGGTGTGCTCCAATGATGATCCGCACCACGCGGCCACGGTTTTCGCGCTGCTGCCGCGCGAGTTTTCCCGCTTTCGTTTTTTCTGCGCCGGCCGGCTCGACCTCGACAGCGAAGGCCTCGTCATCCTGACCACCGACGGGGACTTGGCGCATCGGCTGATGCATCCGTCCAATGTCGTGGTCAAACGCTACCACGTGATGCTCAAGCAGCCTTTCCCGGCGACCCGGCTGACCCAGCTGGTGCGCGGGGTTATGGTGGAGGGGGATCGAATGAAGGTGGAGCGGGCCGCCCTGATTAATGCCGGGCCAGCCGGTGCTGCGACCGGTCTCGACGTCCACATGCACCACGGCAAGAAACGGGAAATTCGGCAGGTGTTCACCGCGCTCGGCTACGATGTAAAGCGGTTGCGGCGGTATCAAATCGGCGCTTTGCAACTCAAGGGAATCCCGTTGCGCGCCGGCAAAGTCCTTTCGACGAAGGATGTCGAATCGCTCTTCCGCAATCCGCCGACCCCACGCGCCAAATTTGAAGTTTCTTCCCGGTCCCCCCAAATTGCCCACCATGAAGATTAGCCTCCTCCGGTCCGCCCTGGCGTCCGGCGCCTTCGCCGCCTTTTGCACCTTCCCGGCCGTGCTCGCGGCGGCCCCGCTCACGGAAACAACCGCAGTGCACACCAAGCCGGACGCTGCCTCTCCCGCCGTCACGTTCCTTAAGGCCGGGACCGAACCGGTCGCCGTCGCGGGCAGCCTCGCCAGCACGCCGGCCGGGTGGATGGCCATCGAACTTCCCGGGCCGTTTGAGGGCTATGTGGAGAACAAGGATTTGACCAAGAGCCTCGACGTCAAAGTGGGGGCGCCAATTCGCCAGGCGCCAAAGGCTGACGCGGGGGTCCTCGTCCTCGCGGAAAAGAACGACAAGTCCACCATCACCGGACTGCGCGGGAAGTGGACGCAAATCAAACTCGAGAAAAATCTCACCGGTTACATCCACATCGGCACCACCCCGGGCTATGTCCCCCCCATCGCGACCGCGACGGCGGGAGGCGCCGCTCCGGCCGCGCCGATGGAAAGCGCCCCCGTGGCACCAGGGGCCTTTGGCGCCGCCACGGAGGGTAGCCCGGCTCCGATGGTCAACCTTGGCGACGGCGGCGGCAGCGCCCTGCCCCGGCAGTTCTCGGGGCGATTCGTCGCGACGCGCCGCCCGTTCACGCCGCGCCGCCCGTATGACTACGCGTTGGTTGACGATGCCGGCAGGCGCTACGCCTATCTCGATATTTCGAAGCTGCTCCTCACGGACCAGATCGAAAATTACGTCGATCATCCGGTGGTCGTCTTTGGCACGGCGCGAACCGCCGCCACGAGCAAGGATCTGGTGATCGAAATCGAGTCCCTGCAACTCAGGTAAGGCGACGGGAGTGGCTCGGGTGGGCTGGTCGGGCGATGGCCCGACGGCCAATCCTCCCTCCCTTCTTCGCTCGGCGACCGGCCCCTCTTCATGGAACTCATCGACGGAAACAAAATCGCCGCCACCATTGTCGCGGAACTAAAGGAAGAAATCGCGGCGCTGACCGTCCGGAAGCCGTGCATTGCCCTGATCCGAGTCGGCGAGGATCCGGCATCCGTTTCCTATGTGAAGAAAAAGGAAAAGACTGCCGCCGACATCGGGGTCACCAGCCGGATCCTCCTGCCCCCGATCACCATCACCCAGGGGGAGCTCTTTGCCTTGATCGACGGCCTCAATGCCGACCCGGCCGTCGACGGAATTTTGGTCCAGTCTCCGCTGCCAAAGCACATCGATGAGGTCGCCGTCTTTCGCCGCGTGGCGCCCGAAAAGGACGTGGACGGTTTTAATACGATCAATCTCGGTAAAGTGGCGCAGGAGGATGACACCGGCTTCGTCGCGTGCACGCCTGCCGGAATCATGGAGTTACTGGCGCGCAGCGGCGTCGATCTCAAAGGGCGCCACGTGGTCGTACTCGGGCGTTCCTTAATTGTCGGCAAGCCCGTCGCTTTGCTCGCCCTCCAAAAGAAAGCCGGGGCGAACGCCACCGTCTCAATCTGTCACTCCGCCACGGCGAATCTCCCGGAGCTTACGCGCCAGGCCGACGTGCTGATTGCGGCAATCGGGCGGGCCGAATTTGTCACGGCCGACATGGTCAAACCCGGCGCCGTAGTCATCGACGTCGGCATCAACCGCGTGCCGGACGCGACCAAGAAGACTGGCTACCGTCTGACGGGTGACGTCCATTTCCCCAGCGTGGCGCCCCAGTGCAGCCACATCACTCCGGTTCCCGGCGGGGTCGGCCCGATGACCGTGGCGATGTTGATGAAAAACACGCTCAAGGCCTATCGTCTGGGCGGCGGCCGCTAATCGCCCCGGCCGGTCGGATCCCGGCGCCCCGCTGGCGTTTGCGGGTTCAAATCTTGCGCCCGTGGTCCGCAGTCGTTTTTCTGACCGCGCATGGCCGCCCCCTTCATTTTGGTCGTCGACGACCAACCGATCAACGTCCAGCTGTTGAAGCGCAAGCTGGAGCGGGAGGGCATCCGGATCGCCGCCGCCTACAATGGCATCGAGGCCCTCGAGGCCGTAAAGCGGGAAAAACCCGACCTGATCCTGCTCGACGTGATGATGCCGGATATGGACGGGATAGAAGTTTGCGAGCGCCTGCAGGCGAACGACGAGACCCGGGGCGTCCCTGTGATTTTCATTACCGCCCGCACCACCAAGGCGAGCAAGCTCGAGGGACTGAACGTCGGGGCGGTCGATTACATCACGAAGCCCATCGATCTCGACGAAACTCTCGCGCGCGTCCAGACGCAGCTGCGCTTTGTCGCGATCAACCGCCAGATGGTCGATCTCCAGCGTCGACTGGAGGAATCACGCAAAGCCGCGACCATCGGTGCCGTCACCCAAGGCATCGCGCACAATCTCAACAATCTGCTTGGTGTCGTGATCGGCTATCTCGATCTGGTGAAGGCATACTACGACAAGCCCGACCAGGTGAAGAAGAACGCCCAGCATGTGGAGGACGCCGTCCAGCGGATCGTCTCGATCATCAAGCAGCTCAGCACGCTTGTCGTGAAGTCACGCCCGCCGTTAATTAAGGCCAGTGTGCAAAAATTACTCGAAGGCGGGATCGCCCGCTTCCACGAGGACTACCGACTGACCGCTCCAGTCGCGATCGCCAATCCCCTCGGCGAACTGAACATCGACACCAATTATGAACTTGCGGAAGAGGTGCTGGCCAAGGTTTTGATCAACGCGTGGGAATCCTACGACAACAAGCCCACGGATCCGCGCCCCTTGGCAATTGAGACCAAGATTGTCGAGAAGGGGGCCGAGGGGAAATTCGTCGAAATTCGGGTGGCCGATCATGGACGCGGGATCGAACACGACGTCCGCGACAAGATGTTCGAGCCTTTTGTCAGCACGAAAAATACCGTCGGGGTCGGGATGGGGCTCACGGTTGCCCGCCATGCGCTGCGCAATCTCGGCGGCGAAGTGACGATGGAGGACACCCCGGGCGGCGGCGCGACGGCGGTTCTGATGCACCCGGTGGAAAAACGGTCCAAACGAAACAGTGACGATTAGCGCCGGCGCCCTGCCGGGCTGGCTTCGGTGTTTTTCCGTTTGCGAAGGGCCGGGTACCGCCGCCCTACTTTCAACCCATGCCTAAAATTGCTTTTCTCGGCGCCGGTCGCATGGCCTCGGCCATCGTCGACGGCCTCCTGGCCAAGAAAGTCTGCCCGCCTTCAGATCTCGCCTGCGTCGACGGCGGTGACGACACCGCCCGTTCCCTGGCGGCGCGAACCGGAGTCGGGACACCGGCCGATATTGCCGCGCTGCTCACGCCGGCCGACACCGTGGTACTGGCCTGCAAACCCCAGCAACTCGCCGGTCTCGACGCCCGGATATCGGAACTCGCGTCCGGCAAACTGGTGCTTTCGATCCTCGCCGGGAAAAGACTCGCGCGACTGGCCGATGTTTTCCCGCGCGCGCGCAACGTGGTTCGTGCCATGCCCAACACCCCCGGTCAAATCGGAGCCGGTATCACGGCTTGGTGCAGCCTTCGGCCGCTGACGGCCGCCGACGCCACCATCGTGAACAACATCCTCGGGGCCTTGGGCCAGGTCATCGCGCTGGAAGAATCGCAACTCGATGCCGTGACGGGGTTGAGCGGCAGCGGCCCGGCCTATGTGTTTGAGTTTGCCGCCGCGCTGCGCGACGCCGGCGAGGCCGCCGGTCTGCCACGCCCCATCGCATGGAAACTTGCGCTCGAGACCATCCTCGGCTCGGCCCGACTCATGGCGCAGACAGGCACGGAACCGGAGACATTGCGTGACTACGTCACCTCACCCAATGGCACGACCCTGGCTGGCCTGAAACGCATGGCGGCGCGCGATTTTCGCGGATTGATCAAGGAAACGGTGATCGCGGCCACCGAACGCTCGAAAGAGCTCTCCAAGGACAGTTGAGCGGCGCCGGCGCATGAGCACACTCGAGGGGCGCATTCTCGTCACCGGCGGCGCCGGTTTTATCGGCAGCGCGCTCGTCTGGGCGCTCAATCAACGCGGCCACCGCGACATCGTGCTCACCGATTTCCTCGAGCCGGAAAAAAAGTGGGGCGGGATCGTTCCCGTCAGCGCGCATCGGGAGGAAAAGCGCCGTAATCTCGGTCCGCTGAAATTTGCCGAGTACTTCGAGGCCGACGATTTTCGAGCGCGCCTGCGGGCCCAGCCGGCCGCGATCGGGCGTTTCAGTTGTATCTTCCACCTCGGCGCCTGCTCCTCGACGACCGAAACCAACGCGGATTATCTCAACGACAACAATGTCGCGTACACCCGGGAACTCGCCGCATGGGCTCTCGCGCAGAAAAGCCGGTTCATCTATGCCTCTTCGGCGGCCACCTATGGCGATGGCACGGCCGGCATGGATGATCGCGACGAAAATTTGGCGCGGCTCCATCCCCTGAATCTCTACGGCCAGTCCAAGCAGGACTTTGATGCCCTGGCCCAACGCGAAGGCTGGCTGGGCAAAATCGTCGGTTTGAAATACTTCAACGTTTTTGGTCCGAACGAGGATCACAAGGGGGACATGCGCTCGCTCGTCAACAAGGCCTACCAACAGATTCAGGCGGCAGGCCGGGTGCAGTTATTCAAGAGCCACCGGCCTGATTTCAAGGATGGCGAACAGCAGCGCGACTTCCTCTACGTGAAGGATGCGGTCGAGATGACGCTCCACTTCGCAACCACCGCCAAAGAAGCGGGCGGACTCTTTAATCTGGGCAGCGGCGAGGCGAACACGTGGCTCACGTTGACCCGCGCGATTTTCGCCGCACTGGGCCGACAACCGCAGATCGACTTCATTCCCATGCCCGAGGTGCTGCGCGGGAAGTACCAGTATTTCACCCAGGCCGATATCGCAAAGCTGCGCGCCACGGGCTACAAACGCGAGATGACGCCGCTCGCCGAGGCCGTGCGCGACTACGTGCAGGCCTATCTGGTCCCAGGAAAAAAACTAGGCGCCTAACCCACCCTGCCGCAGGAGAAGGGAATTCCCTTCCGCCGCGGAAAATTACGGGATCTTCAGGAGCTCTTCGGCGGTCCACGGCTTGTGGTCGCCTTCCTTGGCACGGATTTCCGCGACTTTTTCGGTCGTAATCGCGCTGGCCTGGTTACCCCATTCTTGGCGCACGTAGGTCAAGACGGCGGCAACCTTGTCGTCGCTCCAATTGAAACCCGAGCCGGCCACGCGACCGAATGGTGGCATGGCAGAATTATAGGCGGCACCGTTGACCGTAATCGGACCCTGCAGTCCGTGCAGCACGATGCGGATGACGCGCTCTGCGGGACCCGTGGCCCATTCCGAGGCAACCAACGGCGGGATCGCCCCCGGCTGACCCAGGCCCGTGGCCTGATGGCAGGTATTACAGGCAGCGTTGTTAAATAGTTTCTTGCCGACCACGACCGGGTCGACCGGCGCAGCCGCCACGGCCTCACCTTTGGTGCTCTTGAGGTTTTCGTCGTAAATATGCGGATCAAAGCGGCCCGCATAACGATTCATATAGGTGCCGGCGAAAAAAATCAGTCCGCTGAAGATAAACAGCAGATTGAGCGGCAGCAGCTTGTAGCGTGCTTTCTCGTCCGGCTGACTGCCGAGGATCTTTTCGTGCACGGCCAGCAAGCTTTCGTCGGTGACCGCCGCCTGGTCGACTCGCGGATCGGAATTCGGGGGCGTGCTCATTTCTTACCCTCCTGCTTGGTCTCTTGGTGGGACGCAGCCGGAGTTCCGTGCGCGACCGCCTCGCCCTTGGCCGCAATGGGCGCCGGAGCCGGACGGGCTTCCGGATATTCGTACGTGTTGTTCAAGCTTCGGAGGTAGGCGACGAGCGTTTGGGCACGCTCGGAGGGTGCCACCTCGAAACCAGCGGCCGGCGCAAGATTTCCGATCAGGCGAAGCGCTTGGGCGGAGGCCTCACCCACGATCGGCCGCGTTTCAAAAAGGAACTGGTAACGCGGGTGCACCGGGGTCCCGACGTAGAGCAGCTTCAGAAGATCTTCCGCGTCGGGTGCGGAAGGTTTTCGGCCGGCCAAATTCGTCAAATCCGGTCCCAAACGCGATCCACCCAGCTGCGGACGCGCCTGATGGATGTAATCGCGGGCCACGCTCTGGCGATCACCCCAGCCACGCGCCTGATCAGAGCCAAAGCCAGGGCGACGCACCTGCTGGGTGTGACAGGAAGCACAGCCCAAGTCGGCATAAACCAACTGACCGCGGGCGGCGATTCCGGCCGGACGCTCGGGGAATGACTTGCCCTCGGTGTCATCGAAATAAGGAACCAATCCGCCCAACTGGGCATGAGAGGCTAGGACGATGCCAGCCCACGAAATCGTGACGGCGGCAAAGAGACCGAGGAAAAAGACCGGGCCGTTTTTCATGATACGGGCGCCTCCAGTGCGGTCGGCTGGCGGAAAAGATTCTCCGTGGACGCCTGAATAGGGCTGCACACACACGCACTCTGGCAGAAATTAACGAGGAAAAGGATATTCGCTCCGAGGATTACCAAGTTGGCAGCGGAACCGAGCAGGAACCAAATGCGCAGGTGACCCAAGATGTCAGCCAAGGGAATCTTGGAATCCAATAATTCACCGGATTGAATCCAGCCGCCGACGAAAAGGGAAATCAGCAGGACGGTGACGCCCGAGGTCACGAGCACGCGATGGCCCACCGTAAAAAGAGCCGAAGCCCAGGGCCGACCGGTTAGACGCGGCACCATGTAGTAGATGGCGCCAAAGAACATCATCGAAACACCACCGTAAATTGCCATTTGCTCCTGGGCGTCGGAGATCAAGGTGAACTGCGTCCGCAGCGCGATGCCGCGGAAGGACGTAATCCCATCCAAAACGCCACCAAGCACGTATGCCGCCAAGCCGTAGCGAATGAATTTGATCCCGGTGCCTTCGGCGCCGCATGCCACGCGAAGATTCAGACCGACGATGAGATAGTGGAAGAGCAGCAAGGAGCACGACACGACTGCCATCGTCGCAATCCAAGCCGGTACGGGACCCCCGACGAGATGCCGGCCACCGGTCCAGGCGCCGACAAAAATCAGCGTCCAGAAGGAAAGCGGCGCAAAGTCATAACTCGGCAGCACCCGCCCGGAAACCTTGGGAACCACATAATAAGCGCCCGCCAGAGCGAGGGGAGCCAGCCAGCACGCCCAGACACCCTGTGTGAACCAACCGGAGGCCAAAGCCTGCAACGTGCCCCGAACCGGGGCCCAAAGGAGTACCACTTGCGCCGCGGAGGACAACCACGGGAAAAGGAAAAGCGCGGCGACGGCATACCATTGCGAAGCGTAAGTCTGATCCGTCCGACGCCCGGACCAAGCCAGCACGCCCGAAACGGCGATGGCACCATAAGCGACCACCAGCAACGGCTGCACATAACGCGGAAGCTGGAAGAAGGCGAATGAGGTCATGTCGCCGGTGGCGATGCCAACCAAGCCGACGGCCACACCCAGATTCCAAAAGATCGTTCCAATGACGGCCCAATTGAGGGCCCGCAGCGGAGCACCGCCCAGACGCGCCAGCACCCAGAGCGCAATCGCCAATCCGGCATTGGCCGCCCAGCCGTAGATGAACGCAGTCTCACGCAGGGCCGCTGCTCGGCCGTGGGTCAGCACCGGGCAGTCGGCTTGAAAGCCCGGCGAATGCATCTGAATCGAAGTAATCAGCGCCAGCACGCCGCTCACGACCAACCAAACCAGAGCGGCGCCCAGCAACAGGAGCAAGGGACGGCGCGCACCGGAATCGATGGCGGTGACTTCGGCCGAAGCGGCGTTTGTCGGGGCGTTGGTCATCTCAGATTTGGTTTGGGCAGGAGCACTCGAGTTAATTACTTGGCCCCGTATTGTTGGGCGGTGAGCTCGATCGCCCGTTCGATTGGCAGCTGCACCACACCCTTCTTTTGGTCCACCCAAGCGTAGGACACAGCCTGTTTGGCCTGCTTTTCACGCAGCGCACCGAGCGCGGCCTTGCGCGAAGCAGGAGTCGCTTTCCATTCGAGTTCCTTGGGGAGATTTTCCGCCGCCGCATTCTGGGGCGCGGCCACCGTCGGCACGTAAAAATAGCGGACGACGAACAGGAAACCGGCGAAGAGCGCCAGAATGAACAAGGTCGTGATAAGCGAAACCGGTCGGGCGCCGCTGGCGGATGAATCACTCATGGTGGGTCAGGCTTTCCTGGATCCGGGGGTCGCGGATCGGGATGAGTTTGGCAGTCGAAACGCTCTTCAGGTAAGACCAAACACAGACGCCGCCGACACCGACAGCAGCAGTGATGGACCAAAGCAGGCCGGCCGACAGGAAGGGCAGCGGATTGCCGTGCACGTCCCGCAAAGCCGGCAAGACGTTGTAGCAGATGTCCAAGAAGATTATCGCGAGAATCCAAAGCGCGATGCGCCGGATAATATGATGGGTGACCTTGAACCGGTAAGACAGGAGCAGCAGGAAGGGCACGAAGAAGTGGCCGAACAAGATGATGAAGATACCGACGTATTTCCACTGGTTCGGCGTCCCGTCCGCATTCAATTCACGGACGTTATACCAGAAGGTCTCCTCCGGTACGTTGGCGTTCCAAATCAGGAAATATTGGGAAAACGTGACGTAGGCCCAGAAAACCGTGAACGCCAGCATGAGCTGACCAATACTGTGGAAGTGATTCGTGTTGAGGATGCCCTTGTAATCACCGCGCTGATAAAGCCAGACCATGATCAGCACTCCGATGGAAAGTGCACCCCGCATGCAATTCGCGAAGAACCACACGCCATACATCGTAGAGAACCAGTGGTACTCCAGACTCTTCATCCAATAGATCGCGGCGAACGTCAGAGACAGTGCCGTGAGCGGCAGCCCGAATGCCGCCGTCTTCCGATTCATGAAAGTCCACTTTGTATCACCGTCGGAATCCTGGGCGACCGAAGCGTTGCGGAGCCGGGCCGACAGCCAGATCCAGATAGTGAAGAAGGCAAAGGTCATCCCCAAAAACATCGGCAGGCTGAGAAAGCTCTCTTTCTTCAGGTAGAGCGGATCCGACCCAACCGTGTGGCCGCCATGAATCTCATGTTCCAAGTTCATCCACGGCCAGATGGCGTCGTGCGAACCGAGCAACGACACGATCACCAGCGGGGAGAAAAGGAGTGCGAGCCACTTAAAGGAATGGAGCCAAAGTTCCCACTGGCGACGCACGACCGCCGACCACGAGGCGTCGACGATGTGATGAATCAGCACCAACAAAAGCATGCCGATCGCGATGGCGGTCCAGAACGCGACCCCGACGAGCCAGGAAAGCGCGACGACGCGCTTGTCGTCGGTAACGAACAACCCGAGCAGAGTGAGCGCAATGCCGGCCATGCCGATCATGAGGGCACGACCCGCCGCAGAGGCAGGAGCAGAACCGGCCGGATGGGCCGTTGAAGCAGTAGCGGCGTGGGTACTCATGGGAGGCCGAGCGTTCGACGGGCGACTGAGTCAGTGACATCAGCGGCGGTGCCAGATTGGGCACGCTGAAGGGCGCGCACGTAGGCGATTACGGCCCAACGATCCTCGGGCGTGAGTTTATCAGCGTAAGGCAACATGATCTTGGTCGGCGAACCGTTCGTGATCGTGTTGAAAATATCCCCGTCGGCCATGGTGCGCAGCCGATCGTCGTGGTAAGACGGCGTGGTGCCCATGCCGTACTGTTTGGTGATCCCATTGCCATCCCCCACCGTCCCGTGACAGGGAGCGCAATAAACCGTGTAGCGGTCGCGACCGCGTTCGATGAAAGCGCGGTTCACGGTCACGCCAGCGGGAAAGCCCTTGATCGCAGCACCCGCGGCATCCTTGCCGCGGTAGAGCGGATCATTTTCCCGCAACATGCCGCGCATGACG
>CANJNJ010000047.1 GCA_947474995.1 Opitutaceae bacterium
AACCGGCTCGCGGGGATCAATTCGTTCATCACCGTCAAAAACTCGGCTCCGCTGAGCCGCTTCGCTGGTTTCGTACATTCCATCCCAAGCCTATGCTAACTAACGCCACCAATGTACAGTACTTTGCCTTAACGGCATTGCCTCTAAGCAGAACCGTTGATTATCAAATGCCCGAAATACATCCAAACTCCGATTTGGTTGCGTTGACCGGTGGGAGCAGCCGTTCGTCCGGCGAAACAGCTTGCGCGCGATTTTTCATGGCCCGTAATTGCTTGCCAGCCGGCAGCGCAGCCGAGAATTCGTCCCCGTAGCTCAACTGGATAGAGCAGCGGTTTCCTAAACCGTAGATTCCGGTTCAAGTCCGGACGGGGGCACCACTCTCGGTTGGTGGAGTGGACCGCTACGCGTGGGACGATGGGGGTCACGCCCGTTCGCAACCCGGGTTTTGGCACCGCGGAGCGTGCTGCTCCATTACGAGGCGCCGCCGCCGTGTCGATATCCTCCGGAGTGCGACCGAGGGCGGTCGCGTTCCCGGTCGATGCAACTTTGACGCCCCTTGGCGCGTCTCGACATCCTGCCACCGACCACCATCCTTGATCCCCATGCGCTTTGTCCGAGAAAATTCCCTGTCTCTTGTGGTCCGCCGTGCGGCTCGCGCCGGTTTCACGCTGCTCGAAATTCTCGTGGTGCTCGCGATCATCGGCCTGCTCGCCTCGCTCGCGATCACCAATGTGGACAAGATTTTCGGCGGCGCGCAGGTGTCCACCGCGCAGCTCTTCGTGCGCGAAAGCATGAAGACGTCGTTGACCACGTACCGGATCGCGATGGGGGACTATCCGTCAACTGGCGAGGGACTGCAGGCGCTGCTCACCGCACCTTCCAGCAAGGCCGATCGCTGGCACGGACCGTATCTCGAGGGTTCGAAAGTGCCGCTCGATCCCTGGACGGAGCCCTACCAATACGCGTACCCCGGCACGCATAATAAAAGCAGTTACGATCTGTGGTCCAAAGGCCCGGACAAGCAGAGCGGAACCGAGGATGACATTGGCAATTGGGATTCAGGCCCGACGGAGGCCAAGTAGCGCGGCCGGGTATTTGCCCGCAAAATCCGGGTGCGCCAATCCCGGGAGTTGACGGGCTGGACGCGGCGAATTCCTTCCTACCTGTGACGTCATTCGCCACTCGCCGTGCGTTGTCTTCCGGCCGGCCCCGGGGCGGTTTCACCCTCCTCGAGATTCTCCTGTCGATCGCGATCGTGGCGCTGCTGGCGGCCGTGTTGATCGGCGGTTCGGCCGCGCTCCTCAACGAGCAACCCCTTTCGCTCGACGAGGTTTTTTGGCGAACGGTGCAGGTGGCGCGGAAGGAGGCGCTGACGTCGGAGCGGGAGATTCGGGTCAAATTCGACGTCCAAAAAAAGCAATTCACCCTGCTGGAAGGACTGGCGCCGTCCGCGGCAGGGCCGGATGGAATTATTCCGGAGGAGATTCCCGTGAAGCAGATTCCCGTTCCGGCCGGCAATGCGACCGAGCTGGCGATCGATTTTCTGGGTGCGGGCAAGGCCGGAAACTCGATCCTGGTGGGCGGAGTTTTACTCGAGTCGCAGCCGATCCCCTTCGTCACGTTTTACAGCGATGGCACGTGCACGCCGTTTCGGGTGCAGGTGTCGCGCAACGGCGCCGTCCATACCATGGCGGTTGACCCCTGGACTTGCGCCCCGGTGCTCGAAACGAAGGAGGGACCATGAACCGACCCAGGCACCGGGCGTTCACCCTGCTGGAAGTGCTGGTCTCGCTCACCGTTTTCGCGCTCGTGGCGATTGTGCTGGGGGCCGCGTACCTGAACGTGCTCAACAGCTACGACGTGGTGAAGCGCGGCATGCTGGTCGGCGAGGATTTCGACTTTGCGCGGCAGCTCGTGCTCACGGAGCCCGACCGCAAGAAGCTCGAGCTGGGCGGGGAATTTGACAGCGCCGGCGGCCGCCACGCGCGCTGGAGCGTGGAGATTACGTCCACGACCATGGCTGATTTGTTCAACGTCGTCTTCACCTGCGAGATGTCCGATCCGGCCCGGCCCGAACCCGAGAAACTCGTGCAAAACTTCACCCTGTTGCGACCGACGTGGTCCATCGATCCGGCGGAACGCAGCAAGCTGAAAGAAGAGACGAAAACGCGCATCGCCGAAATGCAGCAGAAGATGAAGCGATGAAGCTGGAACGAACATGGCCCGGGCCAAGCGGGAACGTTGCCGCCTCCACCGCAAAACGCGTTTTGTTCCGGACGGGACGAAACGAAGGTTCTTGTCGCCCTGCGCGGGAGAGCAGGGATCGCCTTCGGTTCAGGACTGAGTCCCGCTTCTCCCGAAGCGGGCTACAACGGGGTTGCTTCCCAGGAGTGGACGGCAGAGCCCGTTGTCCCCAACGGGCCGACGCGAGAGCCGACGAGGCAAAATCCGAAAAGGATGCCGGATTCCGCCTTTCAGGGCCTTCGGGTTCGGAGAGAAAATGCAGTCCGACTGGCTCCTTCCGGCGGCGGAGTGCGACGGAGCGCCGCGCGGGCTTCACGCTCCTCGAGATTCTCCTCGCGATGGCGCTGGTCGGGCTGCTGCTCGTGGCCCTCAACACGTTTATTTTCTCGATGGGCGAACTCTGGGGCCGCAACACCGACGTCCGGCTGTTCGAGCAGCACGCCCGCGCCGTCACGCGATTTCTCGATCACGAGCTGCGGTCCGCGGCCCTGCCGCCCTTTGCGCGGGCGAACTCGACGCCCATCGCGCTGCAGGAGATCAAGCCGCAGGACGGGATGATGGAGAACCTGCTGACGTTCGAACTGCCGGCCGGCAGCCGGCTCCTGCGTTGGCCCGACCGGCCCCTGCCGGAGGTGGTGTGTTCGTTCCAAGTCCGGCCCGGACAGGGCCTCATCCTGCTGTGGCATTCGCGGCTCGAAAAGAATTTCGACACCGATGCGCCGCGCGAAACCATCGTGACGCCGCTGGTCAGTGCGCTGGCCTATGATTACTTCGACGCCGACTTTAACCGCTGGACGACGGAGACGGCGCTCAAGCTCGACCCGGAGGGCAAGCCGATGACACCCCAGCGGCTGCGGCTGAGCTTCGGGTACAACAAAATGAAGAGCGAGACCGTGATCACGTTGCCCGCGACCGGCGAGGCGCTGCCGACGTTTTGAACGATGAGGAACGCGCCAACATCGTTGAGTCGCCTTGGGTTGGTCGTTCCGCCTTCAGGCGGAAAAATGGGGCGGTTCGGATTCCGCCTCAAGGCGGGACGACCAAACAGACGTTTCCCCCATCGTGGCTCGGTCCTCGTCATCGTCATGGTCACAGTGGTGTTTGCGACCATCGCGCTGATTGCGTTCATGGAGAAGGCGACCACCGATTTACTGATTGAGCAGCGCGAGGCGGAGGGTCGCCGGCTGCGGATGGAGGCCTACTCGGCGCTCGAGGTTTCGCTGGCGGTGCTGGAGGAGTTTCGCGCCTTTAATAATGGATTGCACAGCTCAGCGGAAGGCTGGACCGATCCGCTGGCCTTTGCCGGCTACACCCCGACGGAGGGTCGGACGGTGGAGGTCACTTTCGAGGACGAGAGTGGGAAGATTTCGCTCCCGCATGTGACCGCCACGGGCCTGATCAATCTTTTCCGCAACTGGGAAATCACCCAGACCGACGCGGAGATGCTGGCGGACTCGCTCATGGGCTGGATGAAGAAAAATCACGTCTACACGACCGCCCTGGCGCCGGATTACGAGCAGGCGGCGTTGCCCTTCGCCGAGCCCGGCCGTTCGTTGCGCTCGTTGCACGAGCTCGCGGCGATCGACAAGATGCGCGAGAAATTTTACGACGCCGAGGGCCGGCCCAACGACTACTGGAAGCGTTTCGCCGACAGCGTTTCCCTGCTCGATTTCCCGAAGCCTAATCTGAACGGGGCGCGGGCGGACACGCTGGCCGCCCTGGGCCAGTTTGATCGGCTGCAGCAGCAGAAGGTGGGGGAATACCTCACGGGAGCAGGGATGTTCCAGACCCAGGGCCCGGGTTTCTTTCAGAACGTGAATGAGGCCCAGCGCATCACGGGGCCTACGGGTGATGCGGCGGGGTTTGCCACCACCATCAGCGCCTTGCGCATTATCATCACCGTGCATGACGGCCGGTCGGTTTTTCGCCTGGCGGCCGTGATGGCCCCACCCGGGGGGGCGACCACCGTGCAAACCACGGCCACGCGAACGCAGACGCCGGGTGCCGCGGCCCAGACGGCCGCCCAGCAGCAGAACCGGCCCAATGCCGCCAAGGCGGGCAACCCTCCGGCGGCGGCCGGCAATCGGCCAGCGGTGCCTCCCCGCAATTTGAAATACCCGTTTACGCTCTTGGAAATTCGCGAGAATGATGAGATTCCTCCCCCTCCACCACCGCCGGTTTCCGACCAATCGATCTGATCATGTGCGCCTCGCCGCTCAAGTTTCTCAGGGCTGGCCCACCACCACCGAAGGTGGCGCTGCTGCCTGACGCGCTCTTTTTCACGCGATCGATTCCCATTGTGGGGGAGGCGACGGCGGCGGACATCACGGCGCAGGTCGAGATGGCGTTGGAGGGGTTTTCGCCCTTTCCGCTGGCGCAACTCTACTATGGCTGGTTCGCGGCGCCCGCGGCCGGCCGGGTGTTTGTCTTCGCCGCGTATCGGCGGCGTTTTACCTCCGACCAGATCGCGCAGTGGGGTGGGGCGGACCTGGTCATGCCCTCCTTCGCGGCGCTCCTGGGCGCCAGGGTCGAGGCCGGGACCACGGTGGTGGTGACGGTGCCGGAAGGGCTGACGGCGGTGCATTGGGAGTCGCCGCTCGTGCCTTCCCGGGTTCTGAGCCGGCCACTCGATCCCGCGGTGACTGACGAGGAGCGAACCCGGCTGCGCGGCGAATTGCTGCACGAGATCGGGGCCAGCAAGACGGTCGTGGATCTCTCGCTGGCGCCGGTGGCCGATCCGGCGAAGAGCGCTCAGGAAATTTCGTTCACGGCGGGGAGCTTGAACTCCCGGCTGCCGGCGGCGGCGACCGCGATGCTCGACGTTCGCGACAAGGGGGAGTTGGCCGGATTGAGGACGGCGCGGCGCCGCGACGTGCTGTTGTGGCGCCTGACGCTGGGATGTTCCGCCACCATGGCCGTGCTGGCGCTGGGTGAGTTTGCCCTGATTGGCGGCCGGGCCTGGCAGAAGGTTCGTGCCACGCAGCTCAACGCGCAAAAGCCGCTGGTGGAAAAAGTCATGGCGGCCCAGGGTTTGGCCAACCGCATCGACGAATTGGCGACGAAGCGCCTGTTGCCGTTCGAGATGATCACCGTGGTGATTGGGGAAGACGGGACGCCGCGGAAGCCGGCGGAAATAACGTTCGTCCGCGCCTACTCGAGCGGGATTTACACTTTGTTGGTCGAGGCGAGCACCAACAACATCGGGTTGGTGGCGGTTTGGGAGAACACCGTGCGCCAGTTGCCGGCGTGTGAAAGTGTCGAAATCCGCAACCTGCGGCCGCGCGGAGAAAGCGCGACGTTCCAACTCGTGGTCACCTTCAAGCCCGACGTGCTGCGACCGATGCCGCTGCCCGGCGGCAAGGTCGCGTCCAGCCAACCGTAGCCGCCGAATCCGCTGAACCATGTTTCGCACGCTGCGCATCCTTTTTCTCAGTCGGCTGTTGCGGGAGAAAGTCCTGTTACTCGGCTTCGTGGCGCTCGGGATGCTTTTGTGGCTGTCGAGTTTCTCGACCCGGGGCGGGCGCTTCTGGCGGGAGCAGCGCACCACGACCGTGGCGCTAAAGGAGCAGCAGCAATGGCTGGGTAATCGCAGTTCGATCGACGCGGCCGTGCAAAAGGCGGCCGGTCGGCTGGTCGCGGCCAACACTCTGGATGGCACGCGGCTGGCGACCGAGGTGAGCAGTCTGGCGAGCTCGGTGGGCTTGCGGAACGCCGGGGGCGAGCCGTCGACCAAGACCAGCAACGGACAATTTTCGGTGCACACGCTCAATTACACGATTCGCAACGCGGATTTTCTCTCCCTGCTGAAATTCTACGTCGCCCTGCGGGACCGTTCGCCGTACATTGGCATCGACCAATTCTCGCTGACGGCGAATCCGGCCAATCCGGCGCAACTTAGTTTGAGTTTGCGGGTCTCGTCCGTGGAGATCGCGCGCTAGTTCAAACCGAAGGCCCGGGCCGGCGGGCGGCGCGCGAGTAACAGCACTGTTACGGTCGCCCACTTTTCAATGCCCTCGTCCCGCCAACATTTTTCCAAGACTTTCGCCTCCTCGGCGGCGTCTCCTGCCATGATGAATTCCCGGCCGCCTGGTCTCGTTTTGCTCCAAACTGCCCTGTCCGGCCGTGGTGGGCTGGTCGCGGTCCTCCTGCTGTGCCTGTCGCCCCGGGCGGCGCGGGCGGAGAACTCCATCAGCTACAAGTTCGAGGACTACCGGGAGGAGGGCGGCCGGATCGCGGTCCAAACCCACGGCACCTTTATCGAGAAGGACCTGGGCGCCGACACCCATTTGAAGCTCGAGGGCGTCCTCGACGCCATTACCGGGGCCACGCCGAGCGGCCAGCCGGCCCCGGTCGGCAGCGACCAGGTGCCGATTTCGAATTTGCACGATCGGCGCAAGGCGTGGAGTGCCGATCTCAGCCACCAATTCGGCCGCATCAACGTGGCCGTGGGCGTGGCGAACAGCCGCGAAAGCGATTATGTTTCGAACGGCTGGTCCGTGAACACCGTCACCGACTTCAACCAGAAGAACACGACGCTGCTCGTTGGCGCCGCGGGGACGGACGACGACATCAAGACGTTCTTCCAGGTGCCTTGGGTGACGAAAACGGGCAACGATTTCATCCTCGGGGTGACGCAGTTGCTGGATCCGCGGACGTCGGTGGGCGTCAACGTGACGTGGGGCCGGCAGAGCGGGTTCCTCGCGGACCCGTACAAGCTCGTGCAGCAGAACACGGAAATTTTTCCGGGACTCTTTCTGCCGCTGACGTTCGGGGAGAACCGCCCGGATTACCGGGAGAAGTGGATTGTGCGCCTGGCCGTCAATCATGCCTTCCCCGAAATGCATGGCGCGATCGATGCGAGCTACCGCTTTTACCATGACACGTACGGCACCGAGGCCCACACGGTCGACCTCGCGTGGTTCCAGCGGGTGGGGGAAAAGGTGATTTTGCGGCCGTCGTTCCGCTTCTACGATCAAACTGCGGCGCGGTTTTATTATTACAATCTCGATGGGAGGAAGATCGTGCCGAAGGGCGCGGCGCCCCGTCCGGCCGGGCCGTTCTATTCCTCGGACTTTCGCCTCTCCGCCCTCCAAACCTTCACCTTTGGGCTGAAGACCATTTGGAAAGTGTCGGATGCCTGGCAACTCGACGCCGCGTTTGAGCGTTACGATATGCGCGGCAAGGATGGCGTGACGCCGGCGAGTGCCTATTGTCGGGCCAACATTCTGACCACCGGGGTGAAATTTTCCTGGTAAGTTCAGCCCACCGAGCATGGCCGTCGTTTCCCAGCAGCATCGAGTCCCGCCGCCCGCGCCCACTGGCACGGTCGCGAGCCTGCCGTTGCGAAAACTGGCGTTTCCGGCGCTTGGCACCAACTGTGAAGTGCAATACGCCGCCCCCGGGGGCGACGCGCAGGCGGCCGGCTTCGAGCGCGCGGCGGTGTCGTGGGTGAAGGCCTTCGAGGCGAAGTACTCGCGCTTCCGCCCCGAGAGCCTGATCAGCCGAATCAACGCCGCGGCCGGGCGGGACTGGACGCCCATCGACGCCGAGATGGAGGGCATGCTCAAACTGTGTGACACCCTGCATTTCATGACGCAGGGCGTGCTCGATCCGACGGCGCTCCCGTTGATCCGGCTGTGGAACTACAAGGCGGAAAAACCGCGGATCCCCGCCGAGTCGGAAATCGCGGGCGCCCGCGCTCTGGTCGGCTGGAAGAAAGTACAACGCGCGCCCGGCAAAGTTTTTCTTCCCGAGCCCGGCATGGCCCTTGATTTCGGAGGGTTCGGCAAGGAATACGCCGTCGATATCGTGGCGCAGATTGCGAAGGACCACGGCATCACCAGCGCGTTGGTGGATTTCGGCCACGATCTGCGGGCGTCGGACGCGCCGCCGGGCCGGCCCGCCTGGCATATTGGCCTCGAGGATCCGGCAAAGCCCGGCGCGGCGTCGGGCAGCCTCGGCATCGTGGGCAAGGGCGTCGCCTCCTCCGGCGATTATCTCCGCTGTTTCGTGTACGAGGGGAAACGCTACGGGCATATCATCGATCCGCGTTCCGGGTGGCCAGTGGCCAATGGCTGCACGCAGGCGACGGTGATCGCGTCGACGTGCCTGCAGGCCGGCGTGCTTTCGACCACGGCTTTTGTCCTGGGGGTGCCCAAGGGCGTGGAGTTTATCCAGGCGTGTCCGGGCGCGGAAGGCCTGCTCCACACGCAACGAACGCGGGCGCAGACCCGGGGATTTTTCAATTATGTCGCTACTAATTAACAGCCACTCGGATCGCGGAGGATGCTGGGGAATCCTGCCGCGTGCGTTTATCACCATCGCGCTTTTTTCCGCGCTGGTTGCCCGGGCCGAGGTCAAGGTGGGGGACACGTTCCCCGCGTTTGCGGGCAATGGCGTGGTCAGCCTGGCCGGAGGCGCGTTGCCGGCCATGAAGGACAACGTCGTGCTCATCGATTTCTGGGCCTCCTGGTGCGCCCCCTGCAAGGAATCGTTCCCGGCGCTGGGCAAGCTGCACGCCGACTACGCGCGCCGCGGTTTTGCGGTCGTGGCGGTCAGCGTCGATGAGAAGATGTCCGACGCGATGGCGTTCGTGAAAAAATTGTCGCCACCGTTCGCCGCCCTGCTCGATCGGGAGCAGAAGATGGTGAAGCAGGTCGTGGTGCCAACCATGCCCACCAGCTACCTCATCGGCCGCGATGGCCGCGTGCGTTTTGTCCACGAAGGTTATCACGGCGCCACCACCGACAAGGAACTGCGCAAGGAAATCGAAGCCCTCCTCGCCGAAGGCAACTCCAGTCCATGAAATCACATTTCCTCTCTCTCGCGGTTGTCGCCTTGGGTGCCATTGCTTTTACCGGCTGTGCCAACACGAATCTCGTGCGCGTGAAGCCGTGGGAACGCGCCACGCTGGCGGATTACACGATGCGCCCGGACCGGGACCCGCTCCACGCGGCCATGGCGGAGCACGTATTTTTCTCGCGTGAGACCGCCACCGGCGGGGCCGGCGTGGGCGGGAGCGGCTGCGGATGTAACTAGCCCGGAAGCAGAGGACACGGACCAGGGCTCGGGCGGAATCGGGTGCCCGTTTTTTCATCGCGCGGTGCAGTTTACGGTCGGCTTTTTCCGATATTTTTCCGAGAATAGTCGATAGTTAGATGTGACGCCGCTTTACTCCATTCACTCCCCGCGTTGGCGAAAATTTCTGGGTGGCAGGGCCGGCCGCACCGCCGCACTTGTATTGCTGGCGATTTCGGCGCTGGGCGGACTGGAAGCCCAGGTGGGATCGGCCGCGATTTCCGTGAGTCGGAACCCGGTGACGGCCACGGTCGGTACCGCGATCCCGGCCATTGATTTTGGGCTTTCGGGTGGCTCGATCCAGGCGGGTTCGTTTCGCGTTACCGGTCCGTTGCCGAACGGCGTAACGGTCAACAGCTCAACCGCTGGAATCGTCAACGGTTCCAGCGGCCGAATTAGCGGCCTCCCCACGGCGGCCGGCAGCTACGCGGTTTCGATCGTGGCGTATGCCGGAACCAACGGCACGGGCGAGGCGCTGACGCCCGAATCGTTCCTGGTGGGCGTGAACGTCAACCCGATCGCCACGGTCGCGCCGGCCTTTGTCAGCCAGCCCGTATCCCAAACGGTCAGTATCGGTGGCACCGCGACCTTCGCCGTGGCCATCAACGATACGCCGGCAATCTACCAGTGGCGGAGAGACAATCGAGAAATCGTCGGCGCCACCCGCTCCACCTTATCGCTTGGCAATATCCAGTTTGCCGACGGCGGTTCCTATTCGGTTCAGGTGAGCAACTCAGCGGGCGTTATCACCAGCGGCGTGGCGAGCCTGATTGTGCCGTTCACCCCGGCACCCGCGTTTACGAAGTCCCCGGAGAGTCAGACCATCACCAGCGGAACCACGGTGGCCTTTAGCAGCGTGGCCCCCGACGCGACCAGCTTCCAGTGGCGCCGGAACGACAGCCCCATCCCGGGCGCGACGAGCTCGCTCTATGTCATCTTCAACGCCACCGCCGCCGACGCCGGCGCTTATTCGGTCGTCGCCAGCAACGTCAGTGGGAGCACGACGAGCACCGCGGCCCGACTGGGTATTTCACCGAGTGGCGAGGTGAGCCGGCTGACGAATCTCTCCATCCTGACCACCACGGGTCCCGGGACGAAGGTTTTGACGATGGGCGCGGCGATCGGTGGGACGAGCGCGCCGGGTGATCTGCCGCTCTTGGTCCGGGGCGTGGGTCCCGGGCTCATTCAATTCAATCAGACCGGCGTACTGCCGGATCCCGTGCTGACGGTGAACATCCCGGGTTCCGATGTGCCGATTGCGGTCAACGACAATTGGGGGAGTTCGCTGGGCCTCTCGGAGGCTTTCGATGCCGTGGCGGCGTTTCAGTTGCCGGTCGGCAGTCTGGACAGCGCAATTTCGTCCCGCTTTTCGAGCCGTAATTATTCTTTTTCCGTGACCGGGAAGAATGGCGCTACTGGTTTGGCGCTGGCCGAGATCTACGATGCCTCGGGCTCGACCCGAACAGCGGGCAGTCCCCGCCTGACCAACCTTTCCACCAGCACCTCGATCGATCCCGGGGCGACGCTGGCCGTGGGCTTTACCCTCGGCGGGACGACTCCGCGGACCGTCATCGTGCGCGCCGTCGGCCCGACCCTCGCCACCACGTTCAAGGATTTCTTCAGTCCGGGGAGCACGATGAGAGATCCGAAACTCGACCTCTTCGCGCTCTTCGATGGCGGACCCGAGGTTAAGATTGCGGAGAACAATGACTGGGGTGGGCTGCCCCCGGTCATCAGCGCGATGGCAGCCGTGGCGGCATTTCCGCTCGACGGGCCGTTGACGAAGGACGCGGTGGTCGTCACGACCCTCCCGCCCGGCCGCTACAGTGCCCGGGTTACCGGCGCCGACGGGGGCGGAGGTCAGGCCATCGTCGAAGTTTACGAGGTGCCGTGAGCGGGGGGACCGAGGCAGAGTTGAAGGTTGAAAGGTTAACCGTGAAAGACGAGTTCGACCCGATCCCCTCGCAATTTTACCTATTCGGTGAGCGGGCGGGGTCGTTCCTGCCGGGCTTTCAACCTTCAACGCTCAACTCTCAACGGGATTGCCGGAGGCTCCGCCGGACTTGACGCCCACCCTCCCAGCGAAAACGCTTCCCGCCAGGGTAGGTTTCCCAACAATCACACCCTCCCTCCTGGAATGCGCATTCTTGTTATTGAGGACGAACGGCAACTCGCCGGACACGTTACGCGTGCTTTAACGCGTCGGGGCCACTGCGTGACGATGTTGCACGATGGCGCCGAAGGGCTCCAATCGGCGCAGGACGATCCCCCGGACTTGGTCCTCCTTGATCTCAACCTGCCGAGTCTCGACGGTCTGACGGTGCTGGCCCGGCTGCGCGCGGCCAAGATTGCCGCGCGGGTCCTCATCCTGACCGCTCGCGGCGAAGTGGAACATCGGGTCAAGGGCCTGCAGGCCGGCGCGGACGACTATCTGGCCAAGCCGTTTTCCATGGATGAACTGGTTGCGCGCGTCGAGGCGCTCGGCCGGCGCGGGGCCACGTCGACGCCCGCCGATCTGCTGAAAGTGGCCGATCTCCAGCTCGACGTGCGGCACCGGCGCGTGACGCGGGCGGGCCGGCCCATTGCGCTGTCGCCGCGCGAGTTCGATGTGCTCCAGGTGCTGATGCAGGAACCCGGCCGGCCCTTTTCCCGGACCGAACTCTGTGAACGCGTCTGGCAGCGCGATCATGAATACGACACCCGCACGGTCGAAATCTTCATCACCCGACTGAGGAAGAAGGTGGACTCGACGTTTTCCTCGCCGCTCATTCACACGCTCCGCGGCGTCGGCTATACGCTTCGCGCTTCCGGATGAATGCTCCGCCTCTTGCGGCCCGACCACGCTCCCGCTGGTGGCGGCGCGCGATTCTTCCCGCGGCGCTGCTGGTCCTGACGAGCCCCGGCGCGCGGGCCCAAGTCACGATCGAAGGCCGCATCGCCCTGCCGAAAACCCGCACGACACCCGTGGTCACCCAGCGCTACGAAATTGTGACGAAGGGGGGCGTGTTCTCGACCAACCCGCCCCTCGCCGTCGTCTATCTCGAGGGGAGCTTTCCGAAGTCGGCCACGCCGGCCGCGGTGCAGATGACCCAGAAGGATCTTTCGTTCCAGCCGTCGCTGCTGCCGCTGCAGGTGGGAGCGCGCGTGGAGTTTCCCAATCTCGACGACACGTATCATAATATCTTTTCGTTCTCCCCCGCGAAGCGTTTCGATCTGGGCCGCTATCGCGCCAACGAGACGCCCGTGCCGTCCGTGGTCTTCGAGGTCCCCGGCCTCGTCACGCTGCGCTGCGATATTCACGAGCACATGCGGGCGCTGATTCTGGTGCTCGATACGCCACATTTCGTCATCACGGATCCGGAAGGTAACTTTCGGCTGACGGGACTGCCGGCCGGCCGCTACACGCTCAAGGCCTGGGTCGACAGCAAGACGACCAGGGAGCTGCCGGTGGAGCTCACGGCCCAGGGGTCGCTCCGCGTGGAATTTCCCGCTGTCCCAAAATAGGTTTCCTCCCCGCTGCCCGTGAATCGCCGTCTGGAACTCGACCCCTTCGAGACTCTGCATCCGGCCCACGACGTCGGCGCGGAGGCATCGCCAGCGCGGATCGCCGGGTTTCGGCTGAAATTGTTTATCGCGATCATGCTGGTGGTGTCCGCGACGACGGCGATCGCGCTATCGGTGGCACAACACAACCTCGCCGCCGGCGTGGAGGATGAATTGCGGCGCGAGTTTCAAGGCGAGCAGACGGCTCGCGCCACGGCGCAGGAGGTGCGCCATGCCGCGCTCGTCGAGCGTTGTCGCGCGTTGGTGCGCAAGCCCCGGATTCATGCCGCCCTCGAGGACGACGCGCTCGATCTCCTGTACCTGAATGCGGAGGACGAACTGCGGGACATCATGCAAGGCCCGGAGGAAGTGGCGCCGGAGCGCACGGCGTTTCGGTTGCATGCCGCGTTCTACCGGTTTCTCGGGCGCAATGGCGCGGTTCTGACTCCGCCCAATCCCCGCTTGGTCGGTGTTCTGGGTGCGCCCGAGGAGGCGCAACTCGCCCGGTCCGGTGCGCCGGCCGAGCAACAGACCGGCTATTTGACCCAAACCATCGCGGGCGGCGCCGCGACGGTTTTTGAGGTCATTACGCTGCCAATCTTTTCGACCGAGACGGGTGAAGTTATCGCGGCGCTCGCCTTGGGTTTCAAACCCTTCGAACTGGAGGGGCACGTTTCCCCCTCGGGGATGAAAAGCGGCCTCTGGCTCAACGGATATTTGCATTCGTCAACGCTGTCGGGGTCGGCCGGCGCCCGGCTGGCCGCCGAAAGCCTGGTTGCTTCCCGTCCGCCCGTGCGGGTGGAACTCGAGGGCGCGCCGCATCTCGTTTTCTCCAAACGACTGAATCCCGCCTCCACGTTTTCGCCCGCCTACGAGGTTTGCGTCTATCCGCTCACTGAGTTGGTCGTTCGTCAGGTCCGGTTGCGCTGGCAGTTTCTCGGGACCGGCGGGTTGCTGCTGCTCGCCGGCCTCGCCGTGAGCCATTGGGTTTCCACGCGCCTCTCCCGGCCGGTGGAAAAACTCGCCGTGGATTCGGAGGAGAATCGCACCCAGCGCAAACGGGCGGAGGCCGCGCTCGAAATGACCAGTGCGGAATTGCACCGTTCCGCCCGGTTTTCGGCCGATGCTTCGCACCAGCTCAAGACGCCGGTCACAGTGTTGCGCGCCGGACTGGATGAACTCTTGGCCCGGGAGCATCTCACCCCGGAGCAATGTCAGGAAATTTCCGCGCTCATTCATCAGACCTACCGCCTGTCGTCCCTGATTGAAGACTTGTTGTTGCTGTCACGAATGGATGCCGGCCGGCTCAAACTGGAGTTTGCGTCCGTGAATCTCACCGCGCTGATCGAGGCATCACTGGATGACTTGGGCGCGCTGCCGGATGAACGGCCACTGCAGGTCGAGACCGATTTTCCGGCGGGGCTCCATATCGCCGGCGAAAAACGCTACACCGCGATGATCCTCCAGAACTTGCTCGAGAATGCCCGAAAGTACAACCGCCCCGGCGGGCGGATTCGACTCACGGCCGCCGTCCGCGGCGAAAACGTCTGCGTGACGGTCGGAAATTCCGGCCGCACCATTCCCCCCGACGCGCAGGCGCACATTTTCGAGCGTTTCCACCGGGGGGCGATGGGGGAAAACGTCCCCGGCTACGGCCTGGGCTTGAACCTCGCCCGGGAACTCGCCCGTCTGCACCAGGGGGACCTCCGGCTGGCCGCCTCCGACGCAAACTGGACGGAGTTTGAAATCCAATTCCGATTGGCTCACGTTACGCTTCTCCCCGAGCCCGCCCCTGTATGAAGTCCCCCCGCCTCGCTTCCCTTTGGCTTCTGGCCGGCGTGACCCTGGCGCGGGGCGCCGGTGACTTGCTGGATCGCGTGCAGGACGTCTTGACGTGGAGTGTGCTGGAGGATCGGATGCGCGCGCGGGTGAGCGGCACCATTGATGCGGAGCAGTACGATTTGCAGCGGCCCGTGCCGGGAGTCATTCAGACGGCGGGTTCGACGCTGTTCAGTCCGCGACTAGCGGTGTTTCTCGACGCCCAGTTTGGGCGCCACGTCTACGCCTTCGCCCAGGCCCGGGCTGACCGCGGATTTGATCCCGGCCAGGAAAAATTCCACGCCCGGCTGGACGAATACGCGGTGCGATTTACGCCGTGGCGCGATGGGCGCCTGAGTGTTCAGGCCGGGCGGTTTGCGACGGTCATCGGGAGCTGGACGGCGCGGCATGGCTCGTGGAGCGATCCGTTCGTGACCGCGCCGCTGCCCTACGAAAATCTGACCGGGGTCTGGGATGCGGAGGCGGCGCGTTCCAGCACCGCCCTGCTGGCGTGGTCGCATGTGCGCCCGGGGCTTCCGGCGGCAATTGCTGCGACGGAAAAGAAACTGCGGATTCCGATTATCTGGGGCCCTAGTTATGCCGCCGGGGTCGCGGCGTCGGGAGCGCTCGGACGCTTCACGTACGCGATGGAGTGGAAAAATGCCTCACTCTCTTCCCGCCCGGAGACGTGGAGCGAGATTGACGGCGACTGGGCGCATCCGACGATGAGCGCGCGCCTCGGCTACCGGCCGAACGAAATGTGGAATTTCGGCGTGTCGGCGAGCGATGGCACTTATCTGCGCCCCAGCGCCCTGCGCACGGTCGTCCCGGGACACCGGTTGGGCGAGTATCGCGAGCGCGTGCTGGGGCAGGACATCAGCTTTGCGTGGCATTACCTGCAGGTGTGGACCGAAATCTACACGACGCGTTTTGCAATCCCGCTCGTCGGCTCCGCGGACACGCTGGCCTACTTTGTCGAGACGAAGTACAAGCTGACCCCGCAGTTCTTCGCCGCGGTGCGCTGGAATGAGCAGCTTTTTTCGACGATCCCGGATCGCGCCGGCCCGGTCAGGTGGGGACACGACGTGTGGCGCGTCGACTTCGCCCCCGGCTACCGCTTCACCCCCCACACCCAGCTAAAGGTGCAATACAGCCTGCAACACGGCGACAGCGGCGCCCGGGACTACACGCGCACGCTCGCCACCCAATTCACGGTACGATTCTAGTCGTGCGAGCGAAGCATTCTGATTCCTATCCGACCCACCAGGTCGCCTTCCCATGAAATTGCCGGTATTCATTTATTCCCGCCTGTCGTGGTTCCATGTGCCGTTGGGCCTGCTCGTCGCGTTTTTGCAGCGGACGCCGGCCGCGCGTTTTCTGGTCGCCGGGGACCTCGCCCGAATTGCCTCCCCGGCGGGTCAACTGGTCCCGGCTATCACGACGGTCGTGGCCCTCGGGGCGATTGATTCCCTCGCGGGGGCCACGGCCTTTGTCGGGGTGACGAATCCGGTGGTGGGCCGCGTGGGCACGCCGCTGCAAATTGGATTTACCTACACCGGCGCACCGACGGAACCGACCAATTTCAAGCTCGTCAGTGGTGCCTTGCCGCCGGGGCTTAATTTCATTCCGGCCCCGGTCGGTGCGACGATCCCGTCGGGACGCCCGGTCATTGCCGGCACGCCGACCCAGTCCGGAAATTTCACGATCCGGGTGCAAGGTTTCGATGCCGTCGGCTACACCACGGACCCCCTCGAACCGCTGCCGACGATCGTGTTTCAAATTGCCGCGGCGGCGGCCGCGGCGCCGGCAATCACTGCGTCCCCGCTGGCCCAGACGGTTAATGTGGGGGCAACCGTGGTTTTTTCAGTGCAGGCGACGGACGCCCAGAGCTATCAGTGGCGCAGGAATGGCGCGGCGATCATCGGCGCAACGAGTTCAAGCCTCACGCTTACGAATGTGCAGACCTCGGATTCCGGGAGCTACTCGGTCGCGGTGTCAAATCCGGTTGGCTCGACGGTCAGCGCCGAGGTTGGGCTCGTCGTGACACTGGCAAATACTCTGCCAGTCGTCGTCGCGCCGCCCGCCAGCCAGTCGGTTGGGGTCGGTGGCTCGGTGGCGTTTAATGCGGCGGCGACCGGCGGTGCGACCTGGCAGTGGCAGGCCAACGGCACGGCCATCCCGGGCGCAACGGGCGCGACCCTGACGGTGAACAATGTCGGCCCCGCCGGCGCGGGGCTCTACACTGTGACCTCAACCAACAACATCGGCGCGACCGTCAGCCCGGCGGCCATCCTCGGCCTCACCAGCACCTCCAAATTGATCGGGGCCGGCACGGAGTTTCCGGACATCTTTCACCCGGGCACGGGTTTCACTTACGATCAGGTGCTGCTCGGTGGCGGCGCGGCCAGTGTCACGGCCGACCCCGGACAGATTCTCCGGATGTCGTATATCGATCTCAACGACGACATCGTGCAGGTCGAATTTTCCGGCGCGGGCACACTGACGCTGGTGCTCGACAACGTCTCCGGGCCGGCGGCACCGCAGAAATACAACCAGACTACGGTTTATATGAAAGGCCACGCCGGCATCGTGCTGGCCGGAGCCAACGCGACCACGAACCTGACCGTGTTCAGTGTTGGTCGCCTCACCAGCGGCAACCCGGACCTCTTTAAGGATGTGCCTTACGACGGCGTGGCCGACCTCGCATTCATCGCGATCGCGAGTACCGACGGAAAATTTGGCGGGCTGCGGGCGGCCGACGCCAGTTTCTTTGCGGCCAAGGGCCTCACCGGGGTCTATGCGCCCAATGTGCAGTTTACCGGTCCGGTGTTTGTGAATGACATCGCCGCGTCCGGCAACGCGACCCCCGTGCTGATCCTGGGCTCAGGCAGCGACGTGCGCATCACGGGCGGAGACCTGCTCCAGACGAATAACCGGGCCGTGCAGGTGAATGGGATTACGCAGCTGAAATTCACCGCCGGCAGCAACTCCCATGGGGTCGGTTTCAGCGCGCAAATCAACCGGGCCCGCCTCGAAATGAACGGCGTGGATGTGACGAATCAAATTGTGGTGCCCTCCCCGTAGCGCCGGTCTCCGACCGGTGGCGATTAATTCAGAAGCCAGAAAGCCAGGATTCGATCGCGGCGGCAGGATTTCGCTGGGAGACGCGGAGAAAACCAATCCAAGGCAGTTGGCCTTTGCCGGGCCTCCGCGTTCTCCGCGACTCCGCGTGCCGCGGTTTGCCTCCTGACTTCTGAATTCCTATCCGATCACCGCGCCATGTTGAAACTCGCGCTGACCTGAAACACGGCGCTCACGATCGAGAAGGCGATGAAACCGACAAAAATGAAGACGGCCATCAGCACGCCGCTGGCGATCACCTTGGTGAACATGTTGAGCTGATTCGCGATCAACTTTTGGTAGGCATTCGCGATTTGCTTCAGGCTCGGCACCACGTTGCCGGTGTTCTCGCCCACCGCGAGGCGGTCGAGCACGAGATCAGGAAAACATCCGGTCCGCGTCAGGGCCACGGACAGCGCCTCGCCCTCGAGCACGCGCGCGGTGGCGGTGTTGAACGCGGCGCGGTGCACACGATTGTCGATTTGCTTTTCCGTCATCCGCAGGGCCTCCGCCGCGGTGATGCCATTCTCGAGCAGCACCGACAGCGTCTGGCTGAAGGACAGCACGGTGCGTGCGACGGAGAACGGCCCGAGCAGCGGCAGTTTGAGGGCCCACGCGTCAGTGACCACGCGGCCCGCCTCGGTTTGGCGCCAGCGCCAGAAGGAAATCCCCCCGAAGACGGCGGCGATCGCCACGATCAGGCCGTAGTGGATCGTGAAGTTCGAGAAACCGATGAGGATCCGGGTCGAAGCGGGCATCTTGCCGCCGAGCGACGCGAGCAGGCCTTGCAGGCGGGGCAGCAGGAAGAAGAGGAAAAACAGAATCACGCCGCCGGACACGAACACCATGAAGATGGGGTAGGCCATCGCGGTCAGTAGCTGCCGCTTCAATTCCTTTTGGTCCGTGAGGTGCGTGATGAGCCGGGCGAGCGTGTCGTTCAGCGAACCCGTCGCTTCGCCCGCCTGGATTAGATTCGTAATGGACCCATCGAAGACGGCGGGGAAATTGTCCATCGCCCGTGACAGGGGGGCGCCCTCGCTGATTTGCTCCCAGATGCCCGCGCAGAGCGCGCGCAGCCGCGGATCTTTGATCCGCACCGACAGCAATCGTACCGCCTCGCCGGCTGACAGCCCGCTGGTGGCGAGGTCGTAGAGGGCTTCGAGAAACGGGAGACACTCTGTGCGGTTCGGCGTAGCCGCTGCCATCCGGGCGGTTCGCGCCGGACTGCTCGACGCCGATTTGGACGTTTTGGCCCTGGTCGCGCCCGCCCCGGCGGTTTCGGTTACGGACAAGACCTGCAAATTCCGCGCGCCGAGAATCCGCAGCGCGTCCTTGCGCGCGGGCGCCTCCAACTCGGCGGTGACGGTTTGGCCCGTTTGATCACGGGCGGTGTAAGCGAACCGGGCCATGGCTTAGCTGTCGGTCACGGTGATGACCCGCAACACTTCGTCGAAGCTCGTAGAGCCGTTCCGGATTTTTTCCCAGCCGCTCTGCCCGAGGGTTCGCATGCCGTGCTTGCGGGCGCATTCGGCGAGCGTTCGCGTGCTCTCGCGCTTCAGCACGAGTTCGTGCATTTCGTCGTTGAGTCGGAAGATTTCGAAGATCCCGATCCGGCCGCGGTAACCGGTGCCGCGGCACCGGTCGCAACCCACCGGCGCATTGAGCACGTCGACCCCTTCTGCCCCCGCGGGATCGCACCCGAGGATCGCGAGATTCTCGAGCAGCTTGACCCGCGGAATCGGCGCCGGCTTCGCGCATTCGCTGCAGAGGCGCCGCACCAGCCGTTGCGCAATCACGAGCTCAATCGCGGAGGCGACGAGGAAAGGCTCGATGCCCATGTCGACCAGGCGGGTGATCGCGCCCGGCGCATCGTTCGTGTGCAACGTCGAAAACACCAAGTGACCGGTGAGCGAGGCCCGGATGGCGATCTCGGCCGTGTCTTTGTCGCGGATTTCGCCGACCATGATCACGTCGGGATCCTGGCGCAGCACGTGGCGGAGCGCGTCGGCGAAAGTCAGCCCGATTTCCGGGCGAACCTGCATCTGGTTCACGCCGGGCACCTCATATTCAATCGGATCCTCGATCGTAATGATGCGCAGGTCGGTGGAATTGATCTTCCGCAGGAACGCATTCAACGACGTCGATTTGCCGGAGCCCGTCGGGCCGGTGACGAGAATGATGCCGTGCGGATAGTCCAGGATGGTGGTGATCTGGTCCTGCTCGGACGGACTCATGCCGAGCCGATCCATCGTGTACGCCTCCTTCTTCTGATTCAGCAGGCGGAGCGAAATCGATTCGGCGTAAATCGTCGGGACGGTCGAGACGCGGATGTCGAGCGTGACGCCGTTGGCCTTGAAATTGATGCGGCCGTCCTGCGGCAGGCGCTTTTCCGAAATGTTCATTCGCGCCATGATTTTCAGACGCGAGATGATGGCGTCCTGAAAGCGCAGCAGGTTTTCGGGGACGGGCACCGGCACGAGCAGACCATCCACGCGGTAGCGAATCCGCAGCTGGCCCTCCTGCGGCTCGAAGTGGATGTCCGTCGCCTGATCTTCGATCGCTTGCGAAATGACATCGGTCACGAAGCGCACGACCGCTGCATCCTCGTCGACGATTTCCTCGGCTTCCTTCAGCGCCTCGGGTGCGACATAGCCGTCATCGGTGTCCTCGAGCGACCCGGAGCCGACGCCGAAATTCTCGATGATGAGCTGGTGGACGCGCTCGGGCACGGCCAGGTGCCACACGAGCGGCCGCGGCGTAAAGGTGCGCAGCCAGTCGGTCATCGTCGCGTCGGGCAGCCAGGCCGTCGCCAGATGCAGCGGGGCGTTGGCTTGGGGAAAGGGCGGCGCCGAAGCGCCGGGCCCGGTTGGACGAAACTTGATCGGGATGATTTGGTACTCGTGCACCAGTCGCGCCGGGAGCAGCCCGCGCGCGTCGGGGTCGGTCTCGAGATTGGTGGCGATGTCGAGGCCGGCGGCCGTGGCCAGCTTGCCGAGCACTTCGGTTTCCGGCCGCGCCAGGCCTTGCGCCAGCACCTCGAGACGCTTTTCCCGGGTCGCCTCGCCGATGGCCTGCCGCTGCGCCTCGGTCAACGTGCCGGCCAGCATGGCGGGCAAGGATTCCGGTTCGGGCACGTGGACGGTCCGAAGGTGGCTCGCGAAAAAGATTCCGCCGCTGGACACCATCTCCACCGCCGCGATCACCGACTCGAGCGGTTCGGATTTTGCGACGTAGCCGTGAACGCCGAGCGACATCAGTTCGGCCGGTAGCTGCTCGCGCGAGCCGCCCGTGAGCACGAGGATCTTTATCCCCGGCAGGTTGCGACGCACCTCCCGGACGATGTCCATCCCCCTGACGTCGGGCAGCATCAGATCGACGATGAGAAGGTCGGGGGTCTCCTGGCGGACAAAATCGAGGCCAGCCTGGCCCAGGGCAAAATCGCCAATGATTTCGATGCCTTTGACTTTGGCCACGGCGGACCGGAGCAATTGGCGAAACAGCGCGTCATCTTCGATGAGCACGGCGCGTTGCTCGCGCATGCTGGATGGCGCCTTCACTTCGGAAAAATGCGCTCCAACGTGGACTTCGGCGCGGGCTGATAGGCCGGATCGAGCTGTTGTTTGATTTCGTCGCGGGTGGGAAGTTGGTCGACGCGATTCATCGTCTCGGCGTTGTCGACGGCGGGCTTGTTGGTCAGCACCGTCGGGCGCAGGAAGAAAATGAGTTCCTGATGGCTTTTCTCCTTCGAACGCGAACCAAGCAGGTCGCCGATGAAGGGAATGGGTCCCAGCCGGCTCGAGCTCTTGGTGTCGGTCTTTTTCTGAAAACCGCCGAGCACGATGATCTCGCCCGTTTTCGCGGTGATGTAGGAGGTCGTCTGGCGCTGGCCGATGATATATTGCGTGTTCTGGTCGACCTGGACGGTGCCGATGACGTCCTGCACGTCCTGCACGATATCGAGCTGCACGGAGCCATCGACGCCAATGAACGGCGTGACGGTCATCGTGGTGCCGATCTGCTGCTGCGCGACGGTCGAACTCGTCGAAAGTCCATTCGCGGCAGCCCCCGCGGCGGCGACCGTGCCGGTCACGACCGGGCGGGTTTCACCATTGAAGAACTTCGCCTGCTTGCCATGACTCGTGACAATCGCGGGCACGGAAAGGATCGTGTTGTTGCTCTTGCGCGGGGTCGTGTTGATCGAAATTTCCGCGGCGAGGTCGAAGTTGCCGGTGACAAAATTGCTGGCACTCGGGCGGGTCACCGTGCCATTGGTCACGCTGAGCGTGGCCGGCGAACCAAACGTGCCGTTGAAGCCCACGAGCTTGTCGCCGTCCAGCTTGAGGCCCAGCGCGCTGATGCCAGTCTGGCTGTTGTCGGTGATGGTGACTTCCGCGATGACCACCTCGATCCGTACCTGGGCGAGGATGATATCGAGCTTCTGGATCAGCTCCCGAATCAGCCGGATGTCGTCCGTGGTGCCGGAGACCACGACCGAGTTGCTGCGATCATCGTTCACGACCGTCATGAGGCTGCTGAACTCATTCGAGCCGGTGCCGCCGATGGCGTCGGCGGCAGCCGACACGATATTGGCGGGAACCGGCCCCGGGGTCGCGGCGGTTAGAGCTTGCGCCACGCCCTGGCCGGGACGCACCGATTGCGAATTGGCCCGCTGGATCGCGCTGGTTTGGCCCGAGATAATCTTGCTCAGCACGTTGACGATATCGATGGCCTTCGCGTGATTGAGGGTGATGACCTCGTTGCGGGTGTTAGGATCGGCTTTCACGTCGAGCCGGTCGATCAGGTCGTCGAAGAACGCGTGCTGGCGCGGATCGGTGACCAACACGATTTGGTTGGTCCGGTCGTCGGCGCTGTAAGAGGTGGCCTGGCCGAGCTGGATTTGCAGCGTGCCAGTGAGGATGGTGCGCAGCTTCTGCACCAAGTCGCTCGCCTTGGCGCCATTGCGCAGTTGGTAGAATTTGGGCTTCATCCCGGCCGAACTGGGCTTGTCGAGCTGCTGCAGGAGGAGTTCGACGCGCTGCAGATTGCTGACGCTGTCGGTGATGAGGGCAGCGTTGGCGTTCTGGAGCTGGACCGGGCCGCCGTAGAACGGATTGAGGATACCCTGAAGGAGTGGGACGACTTCAGCCACGCGCATGAACTCGAGCTGGAAAATCTTGGTGGCGACCTTGCCGCTCGCCGGTTGGTCGAGCGCGGAGCCGGAGATCATCTCCGGTGCCTCCTGTCGGGCGCTTTGCAGGGCGACGACCTTGAGGAAGCGTTCGCCCATCGGGGCCACGCCGACGCCGTTGAGTGCCAGTACGGTCTCGATGGCAAGAATCGCCTCGGACTTGGGCATCGGCTTCGTGAAACGGAGATTGTAGGTGGCCGTCGGCAGCGCGGCCGGGCGGAGAATCGTGCGGCCGGTGTAGATTTCGAGAGCGCTCAGAACCGTGTCGATGTCCGCGTCCGGCAGCTTGATCTGAACGAGTTCATCCTCTGGTTTGGCGGCGGCCGGCGCGGCCGCGGCGGGGGGCGTCTGGGCGCGCACGGCAAAAACCAACGTGGAGGAGAGCACCAGCAGCCAAAGTCGGGCGAAACGCGGAGTCATGCAGATGTAGTCGAGAAGTTATTTTGAGCGGACTCGCCCGAACGAATGAGCGTAGTCACGGTCGCCGCCTTGTAAACCGTCTTGTGCGGAGGGTTGGGACGGCGTTTCGGATTAAAAGTTGCTTCGGATTAGGCCTATGCAACATGCGTGCCCGGGCGGATTTGCCGCTTGCGAGGGGGTGGCTCGCGGCCAACGCTTCCCCGCTGCGATGCCGAATATCTTTGGGAAGCTTTTTACGGTCACGACCTGGGGCGAAAGCCACGGGCCGGCCGTCGGCGCGGTCGTCGACGGTTGCCCGCCCCGGCTGCCCTTGGACGCCGCGGACATCCAGGTTGAACTCGATCGGCGTCGGCCGGGGCAGAGCGACATCGTGACTCCCCGGCAGGAGGAGGACCGCGTCGAAATCCTGTCCGGACTTTTCGAAGGCCGGACGACCGGCACCCCCATTTCGATGCTGGTGCGCAACGCCGACCAGCGGCCAGCCGCCTACGACGAAATGAAGGAGAAGTTCCGGCCGTCGCACGCGGACTATACCTATCAGGGCAAATTTGGCATTCGGGACCATCGCGGCGGCGGCCGGAGTTCGGCGCGTGAGACCATCGGTCGGGTCGCGGCCGGTGCTATTGCCCGGAAAGTCCTGGCCATGGGTGGCCAGGCCCTGCGCGGAACGCCGGTCGAAATCCGCGCCTTCCTCACGCAGGTGCACGATATCGCGGTGCCGACCGGAACCTTGGTTGATTTTCCCACGTTGGCCGCCGTCGAGGCGACGGCCGTGCGTTGCCCCCACGGGCCGACGGCCGAAAAGATGATTGAGCGAATCAAGGCGGTGCGCGCGGAAGGCGATTCCGTGGGTGGCGTGATCGAGTGCCGGATCCGAGGCGTGCCGCTGGGTCTGGGCGAGCCCGTGTTCGACCGGCTCGAGGCGGATTTGGCGAAGGCGATGCTTTCGTTGCCCGCCACGAAAGGTTTTGAGATCGGCAGCGGCTTTGCCGGCACGCGGATGCGCGGGAGCGAGCATAACGACGCGTTTGAATCACGGGCGGGCCAAATCCACACGACGACCAACCGCAGTGGCGGCACCCAAGGCGGCATCAGCAACGGCGAGGAGATCGTGTTCCGCGTGGCGTTCAAGCCGACGGCGACGATCATGCGCAAGCAGGCGACGGTCGATCTTCACGGCGCCCCGACCGAGCTGATTGGCCGCGGTCGCCACGATCCCTGTGTTGTGCCGCGCGCCGTCCCGATTGTCGAGGCGATGGCTGCGCTGGTGCTCGTCGATCACTGGCTGCGGAACAGCGCGCAGGTCGGGACGTTCAAGTTTTAGATTCCAAGTTTGGTGCCGCAGTGATCCGGTGCCGAGGAGCCCGGAGCAGGTGGCCACAAATTTCCCCAATGGGCGCAGATAAAGGCTCGTAACTTTTGATTGGTATCTGGGCCCATCTGTGAAATCTGTGGCTAAAGAGCCAAAGCCATTCGGTTGCCGGATGCAGTTCCGCTGCTTTCGAGCCTAAATCCCGCTGAGAATGCAGAAACCACAAAGGCAGGATTTGTGTCATGGCTTCTTGGCTTCTGAATTTTTTGTGCCTTGGTTATGGGGTCTACGACATGTCTGATTCTGAAAAACCGATCGTCTATCTGATTCTTGGCGCGGCCCGCTCGGGCCGGCGGGAGGTGCTGGCTGACTTGATCGATGTCGGACTCGATGAAACCGATCACGCCGCCGTCGTGTTGTCGGACACCGAGGCGGCCCATGACCTTGATGCGGAATTGCCCAACGTGACGCGCTGGGCCTGGCAGGAGGGCTTCATTGCTGCCGAGCTGCCCGAGGGGGCCTCGCACGTTTTCTTCGTGACCGACGGCCGGCGGGATCCCGTGGACCAAATCGAGGCCTTCAAGGCGTGGCTCGCGACCCAGGGGGCGGAACTCGCGCGCATCCTTTGCGTGATCAACTGCCAACTCGCCGAAAAGCATCCGCCGCTCCTCGCGTGGTACGAGGCCGGGGTGCACTTCGCCGATGTGGCCCTGTTGCACAAGCGCGACGGCGTCGAAAACAAGTGGCTGAGCGACTTTCTCGCCCATTTTAAGAAGAAGTATTATCCGTGCCTCTTCGAATACGTGAAGGCCGGGCGGGTCCACAATCCGGCGCTGATCCTGGCACCGCAGGCGCGGCGGATGACGCACGTCTTCGACGAAGAGCAGGACTGGATCTTCACGAATGCGGAGGGCGAGGAAGTGGACGAGGAAGAGGAGTCCGAAGGCGAGGAGGAGATCGAAGCCGCGCCGGCGGAAGATCCGTATTTCGCCCGCAAGATCGGCGGCCGCCGCGTCAAAGAGCTCCCGGACATCACGAAGTTTCTGTGAGCGGGCGGGGAATTAACTCAGAAGCCAGGAATCGACCAAGGCAGTTTAACCGCTGATTCACGCTGATGTTTCGCCTGCGCAATGGCTGCGGCGATGAGCGCTTATCGCGGGCCCATTGGCCCGCGAACATTAGCGAGTATCAGCGGTTAACTCCGCCTGGGTCTTGGCCGATTCATGGCTGCTGAATTAGCCTCTGCCGTCTGCGCGAGAAATGCGCGCGGTATTCCGGCGAATCCATGATTTTCCACAGCCGCGTTCCGAGCTGCGGTCGGACCAAGTAAATCAACCCACAGATTTTGCTCAGCAACCGCCCCAGCGGGGTGCCGAACCACACGAGCGTGCCGGCGAGCAGATAGAGCCCGCCGCCGCCGATCGTGATCACGTAGGTCATTCGCTCGAAGACCACGGGCAGGTTGCGCGTGAGAAACCACAGCAGCGCCACCGACGCGAGCATGACGCCGCCGACCACCCAATGCGTGCGGGCTACGAGGACGACACCCCCGGGCGGACGCGTCATCAATTGTTCGCCGCCGCGACCGCCGCCACAAAGGCTTGGGCCTTCGCGGTGATGGCGGCCCAGTTCTTTTCCTTGAATGCCTTGGCGTCGACCAGCGAGCTGCCCGCTGCGGTCGCGTAGGCGCCGGCCTTGAGAAATTCGCCGACGTTCTTCTCGTTCACCCCACCCGTGGGGACCATCTCGATGTGGGGCAGGGGGCCCTTGAGCGACTTGATGTAGGCGGGGCCGAAAAATTCCGCCGGGAAAATCTTCGCCGCGTCCGCGCCCGCTTCCCAGACGTTGATGACTTCCGTGGGGGTGAAGGCGCCGCAAAAGATCGGCACGCTGTACCGCTTGCAGGTTTCGATCACGTCGAAGCGCACGCCGGGCGTGACGATAAATTTGGCTCCCGCGAGGATGCCGGCGCGCGCGGTCTCCGCGTCGAGGACGGTGCCGAGACCGAAAAGAAAATCGGGCAGCTCGGCGGTCGCCTTTTCGAGCATTCGAATCGCGCCCGGCGTGGTCATGGTCAGCTCAATGCTGGTGAGCCCGCCGGCCGCGAGGGCGCGGGCGCAATCCAGCAACCCGTCCGGCGAGTCGGCGCGGATGAGCGCAATGACCTTCTCGGCTTTGAACTTCGACAGAATGGCCTCTTTTTTCATCACCCAACAGTGTGGGCCCACCCCGCGGCGAGGGAAACCAATTTTCTCGCCTGGAATCGAGCCGCCCCACCAAGGCAGTTTAACCGCTAATCTACGCTGATGAATCGCAGGCCAATGGGCCTTGCGGTGCACCCTTGCAGCGTCCTCATCGCCGTAGCCATGGCGAAGGCGAAAGCTTAGCGTGGATTAGCGGTTAAAACTGCCCTGGAGATTCCGAGTCCCCCCCCCGAACTCTCTACTCTCATCCCTCAACTTTCAACCTGCCGCGTCTTTGGCGTGTCACACCTCCAGCGGCCACATCAGCCCCGCCGAAAAACCGCCGTCCACGTACAGCACCTGGCCAGTCATGAACGCCGAGGCGGGCGAGGCCAGGAAGAGCGCCGTGCCCACGAGATCGTCGACCTGACCGAGCCGCTTGAGGGGCGTGTTGGCCATGCCCCACTGCTGCATCTTCTCCTCCGACCAAAGCTTGCGGTTGAGATCGGTGAGGATGAAGCCGGGCGCGATCGCGTTGACGCGCACGTTGCGGTCGCCCCATTCCATTGCCAGACCGCGGGTCATCATGCTCACGCCCGCCTTGCTCATCGCGTAGGGGAGCACGCCCTTGAGCGGTGCGTAGGTGTTGAGCGAGTCGATGTTGATGATGGTTCCCGCCCGACGGGCCAGCATGGCGCGGCCGACCTCCTGGGTGAGCAGGAACATGCCGCGGAGGTTGATATCGAGGATGAAATCGTACTCCTCGGGCGTGAACGCCTCGGCCTTCTGGCGTTTGTTCACGCCGGCGACGTTGAGGAGCGTGTCGACGTGGCCGAACTCACCCAGCGCGGTCTTGACGAGTTCGCGGATGCTGGCGGGGTCCGCGACATCGCAGCGAATCGCGCGCACGGTGGCGCCGCCCTGGGCGAGTTCCTTGGCCGTGGCCTCGAGCTTGTCGAGCTCGCGGCCGGTGATGATCAGCGTGGCGCCACGGGCGGCGAAGCCGGCGGCGAGGGCCCGGCCGATGCCGCGGCTCGCGCCCGACGCCAGCACGACCTGGCCCGCGACGGAAAACAGTTCAGCGTTCATGGTGGGGGCGGCAGGCGGATTCGCGGGGTTCATTGCGGTGGCCACGAAATCGCCTCGCGTTCGTTCTTCAACTGCAGATTTTTTCACGCGGCGACGCGGCGGCGCGGAGAAAAGCAATACTCCGGATAGATTTTCGCCGGGCGCCGTGTTCTCCGCGGCTCCGCGTGAGGGGGATTGGGGTAATTGGGTGCCCGGACCGGTTCAGGTCGAAACCATTAGGGCCTGATGTTCGGACGGGTGCTTTCCTGTGCGCCGGCGCGGTGGGCCGCAATAATTTCAGGCCGGGCCCCTGCCGGCCGCGCCGGCCCCGGCCGCGACCTTCCCCGCCTCACTTCACCGCGGCGGCTGCTCTGTCGCGCGCGGCCTGGACCAACGGAACGTGAACCACGCCGCGGCGGCGACAAGCGCGGGCAGAGGCGCCCAGCGCAGTACGACCCACAGCCGATCGAGGTTGTAAAGGCTCAGGGCCGCGGCGCGCTCGGTCAGCCAGTGCCAGCTGGTGTGCGCGATCAGTGCGGAGACCACGATTGCCCCCATCCGCGCTGCGACCACGAACCGGAATGCGGCGTCCAGCACCGGCACCAGGATGGCGATTACCAGCAACTGTCCGAGTTCCACGCCCACGTTGAACGAGATCAGGGCGGTGAAAAGCCGCGCGCCCGCGAACTGCAGGGTCTCCTGCAAGGCAAACGCGAAGCCGAACCCATGAATGAGCCCGAAGGCAAAGGCCAGGATCCAGCGGCGGCGCGCGCCCGGAGCCGCGACGATGTTCTCGAGCGCCGTGTAGACCACGGTGGCGGCGATGAGCATCTCGATCAGCGCGGGAAACCAAAGCGCCTTTGGTGCCAGTCCCAAGGCGGCTCCGATGAGGGTCAGGGAGTGGGCGAGGGTGAACGCGGTGACGATCCCCACGAGCGCCCGCAGGCGGCGGAATGGGACCACGAGGCACAGCAAAAAGAGCAGATGATCCGGGCCGTCGAGGATGTGACGAAAGCCCAGCTGCACAAACCGCCAGGCCGCCTGGCCCCAGCTGGGATCGAGCGGCACGCGACCCTGGTCGCCGTGAAATTGAAACGGCCGCACCGCGCCGCCGGGCGGCTGGAATTCAAGCGAGGTCACGACCGCCGCCGCCAGGTGTTCGAGTCCCGGTCGGATCGCAAACGCCGAACGATCCGAGCGAATCGGATATTCCAGCAGCGTGTCGAAAAAGACCTGCTCCGACCGGAGGTTTTCGCCGTTGCCAGGGAGCGGTTCGCGCACATGCGCGAGAGCTTGGTCGAACGCGGCGAATGACCGGTCGGACAGAATCGAAATCTGCGTGGCGCCGACGCGCGGTCCGGCCACGCGCGCGCTGTCTTCGTAGAGCTCGACGTAGCTTGCAATCCAGGTGGCGGCCAGATCGGGCAGTCGGGGCGCCAATTGGCCGACGTCGAGATAGCCGGAAGGCTGCGCCGGGAACTCGACATCGCGCATCGAGCTCAGCGGCACGCGCACGAGCAACTGGAAGTTCTCGCCCGACGGCCGCGCGAGCAAGCGGACGGTCACGGCGTTGGGAATCTCGTGGGCCGAGGCGAGGCCGAGACCCGCCACCGCCAAGAGAGCGCATCCCCGTTTCGTGCCGCGCTGTCCGGCACGCATGGTTCGTAGTCCCGGCTTCAGCCGGAAGCGAAGGGCATCCGCCAGCCGCCTAAAGGCGGAACGACCAGCAACGGCGCACTGAAAGAAACGGGGAGGTGCGATCGCCAGGAGAGATCCGGGCAGCGCTTGACGTAGGCGAATCACGGCGTTCTGCTGGCGAAACCCTTGAGCATGAAGAATGCGATGCGATACCCCCGGTTACTGCAAGCATGTCGGTACGGCCTGATCCTCACATCAGCCGTCGTCGTCATCGGAGTTTTTTCCGGTGCGGCCGACAAAGAGCGGAAAGAAGTCGCCGCGAAAGGCCCGGCCGTGGTGGCGCCGCGCTTTGAGGTCGATCCCATGTGGCCGAAGCCGCTCCCGAACCACTGGATCCTCGGCCAGGTGATCGGCGTGGACGTGGATGCCGAGGACAACGTCTGGATCATTCACCGCAACACGGGGCTCGATCCGAAGGAAGTTTATCCGACCCTGAATCCGCCGGCTTCCGAGTGCTGTATTCCCGCGCCCCCGGTGCTGGTCTTCAACTCGAAGGGCGAACTCCTCCGCTCCTGGGGCGGACCGGGCAAGGGTTACGACTGGCCGTCGTCCAATCACGGCATCACCGTCGACTACAAGGGCAACGTCTGGATCGGCGGCAATGGCCGTGGCCAGACTCCGGGCGAGGCCCTGCTGCCGCACGACGAAAGCGCGATGGGCCAGGGGTTCGTGCATGACAGCATGGTTTTGAAATTCACGGCGACGGGTAAGTTCCTGATGCAGATCGGCAAGCCATTTGGGGGTAAGGGCAGCAACGATCTCGAGAACTTCAAGCTCCCGGCGAAGATGCTCGTCGATGCGAAGACCAACGAACTTTATGTGGCGGATGGTTACGGCAACCGCCGGGTGATTGTGCTCGATGCCGACACCGGTGCCTACAAGCGCCACTGGGGCGCCTACGGCAACAAGCCGGACGACACCCAGTTGCCGGCCTACAAGGCGGGCGACAAGCCGAAGCAATTTCGCATGCCGGTGCACGCGGTGACGCTTTCCGAGGACCGCTTGCTGTACGTTTGTGACCGGACCAATGATCGCATCCAGGTTTTCAAGACCGACGGCACGTTTGTGAAGGAGGCGTGGATCAAGCCGGCGACGCTCGGCGACGGTTCGACGTTCGACATCGCGCTTTCCCGCGACCCGGGTCAGAAATACCTCTATGTGGCCGACGGTTCGAACCAGCAGGTGCACATTCTCGACCGCGCGTCGCTTGAAATCCTGACCGCGTTTGGCGACGGCGGGCGGCAACCCGGGCAGTTTTATGCGGTGCACAGCATCGTGACGGACTCCAAGGGCAACATCTACACGACGGAGACCTACCACGGGCGGCGGGTGCAGAAGTTCGTTTATCAGGGCTTGGAGCCGGTCCCGGCCAAAAGCCAGGGGACCGTCTGGCCGAAGCGGTAGACGCGGACGGTGCTGTCAGGGCCGTCGCGCAGAATTGGCATCAGTCGGGCCTTATCCCGCGGGAATCCGAGGGGAAATCACGCCACCGCGGACGCCGGCCGGAGCTATTTCCCCAACATTGCTCGGTGGGTAACGCTCAAAACCGGCCGCTAATTCCGCCGGTGATCGTGGTGCCGGTCAGCACATACCGTTGCATCCGATCGTGGATCGCCCGGTAATTCACCTGAGCCGCGTTGGACAGGTTCTCGGCGTCGAGTGTAACACTGAGCGTTGGCCGGATCTGGTAGGCCAGACCGGCGCTCACGGTGGTTCGTTTGTCGCGATACAAATTCAGCCCGGGACTGACGGCACTGTAGCTGGTGATGCCGGTGCCGTTGTAATTGGAGAGAACGCGCACGCTGAAGCCGTGGTAGCGCCATGACAGATTTACGTTGCCGGCGCTCGGCGTGAAGCCCGCCACCTGGCCGGTGCTCAGATTGGTCTTACCGCCGAAATCGCCGCGAGTGTCGAGCAAGGTGTAATTCGCGGACAGACTGAGGCCCTTCAGGAAGCCCGGCAGAAACGTGAACTGCTGTTGATAAGTGATCTCCCAACCCTGTACGTACGCCGTGCCGGCATTGGCCGTCGAAAGCCTCGTGAAGCCGCTGTATTCCCCGTTGAAGCCGTTGTCCGCGCCGGTCGCGATGGTGCCGGCATTAATCCCGGTCACGATGAAGTCCTTTATTTGTTTGTTGAACCAACCGACCGTGAAAGTACCCACGGGCTCAAAATAATATTCGAGCGAGGCATCCCAGTTCACCGCGCGCTGTGGCAGGAGCGCCGGGTTGCTGAGCGTCAGGGTTTGGTTGTTTTCGCTGATCGTCTCATTGGGCAGGAAATTGCCCATCCCCGGCCGGCCAAAACTTGTCGACCAGCTCAGCAGCGCCTTGAGGTTGCGGGAAATCTCGTGCGTCAGATGGACGCTCGGAAAAGACTTCGTGTAGCTACCCGACAACGTGCGGCGCGTATTCGCATAGTCACGCTGGGCCGCGCCGAGCGGATCCGCGACCTGTTGGGCCGTGGTGCTCGGGACCCGCGCTCGCACCCAACCATAGCTTTTTACCGTCGTTTTTTCCGACCGCACGCCCGCGATGTAGTTGGTCTGCTCCAGCAGCCCCCCCCGGCCCAACTTGCCCTGGGCCATGACATATCCCGCCACCACAGTTTCCGTTGCGCCGGCCTTGCCGGTATATTGGTCCGCCTCGTGAAAGTACTTGTCCTCGTTCCATAGCGCGGGTGTCAGCGGTTGAATGCCCTCCGAATCCATGAAATCGCCGGCAGTCCATTGCGGCATCATCCGGCCGGTCTTGCGGGAATCGAGGGTCACGAGGCCCGCATTCGCCGGCAGGGGCCCGGTGCCGGTGTAGTTCCAACGGTGAACATCATTGCGATTGTTCGCTTCCTGTTCGCGCCATTGCACGCCGGTTTTGAAAGACAGCGGCACGGTGGCGGGAATTTCATAACGGGCGTTGGCCCGGGCCTCCTTGACCTGAAAATACCTAAAGTTGTTACTCGTCGAAAGACCATTGGTGGTGGGCCGATAGTTGTTGCCGTTGAGAAAATCGGGGCCCTCGGTTTGGACGAGGCGCGGAAAGAGATCCGACTTGGTTCGATCCAGTGTCCAGCCTACGTTGGCCAGGCGCATGGTGAGGCTGCCCGTTTTTCCGGTGCCCTGGGCGTTGTCGGTGTGGTTCCAGCGCACATCGTAGTCCAGGTGCAGCCGTCCAAAATTTTGTTCGGCGGCGAGATCCACGCTGCGCAGGCGCAGCGCCCACCCCTGGCCGGGGGCGCTCATGTCGATGATCGAATTTGGCATCGCCCGGACTTGCGTGAAGCGATCGGTGTAGCCCGGCAGGATGCCGGCGGTTCCGGTGGTGCCCACCGACTGGCCGGTGAAAAAGCGGGTTTCGTAATTTGTGCGACGGTTTTCATTCGTGTCGTTGATCATCGTCGTGAGGGAAATCGTCGTATTCGGCGACAACCGGTAATCGAGCTTCATGTTCGTGCTCGAATGCATCCGGTTGTTGTAGTTGTCCGCGGTGCGAAAATCCCACACGTAGGCCGGCGGATTGATCGTGTTTTCAAAGTCCCGGGTGGTGCGGAAAAATCCCTGTACGTTCTCGCTATAGAAGGCGCTGATCGACACGCCTAGGTTGCGCTCGCCGCCGGCGACATTGAACACCTCCTGGTACGCGACATCGAAAAGCGGATGGGAACGCCGGGCCTCGCGCTGCGGAATCTGCTGGGTAAAGGAAGGCGCGACCTTGACCGACGCGCTGTAGATAATCCGGCGCTTCTCCTTCATGCGGAAGGCTGACCTCGTCTTGAGGTTGACGGTCCCGCCGACCGAGTCGGCTCCCTTGTCGGGCGTGTGGCCCTTGACGAGTTCGATCTCCTCGAACATCGCCCCGGTCATGTTGTTGATGTTGGAAAGGCGGTTGATGCTATTCTGGGTGGAGAGCAGTCCGCCGTCGACCGTGACCATGTTCAAGCCGGGGCCCATGCCGCGGACGGAGAACCCGTCCGCCAGGCCCGCGCCGCTGCCGCTCAGGTTCGAAGCCACCCCGGGCAAGCGGATGACGACCTCGCTCGCACTCAAGTTCGGCAGGTTGCCAAAGGAATCCATCGCCACGATATTTTTCGCGTTCATGGCATTGCGTTGCGCGGTGATCGCGGCCGCCGCGCCTTCGCGCTCACCGGTGACCTTGAACTCCTGCAGGGTATAAATGCCGGTCGTCAGGGAAAATTCCTGCGTGGCCCGCTGCCCGGCGGCAATGGTCACGCTGCTGCGAACCGGATCGAGGCCGATGTAGGACGCCACGAGTTCGTAAGTGCCGGCGGGGGCATCCGGAATTTGGAAATAGCCGGTGTTGTCAGTCAGGACGGAGCGCCCGAGTTGAGGCACCTCCACCTTGGCGCCCTCGAGGAGATTTCCGGTGGCCGCGTTGCTCACGTGCCCGGTGATTATTCCGCCTGCGCCCGACGCGGAAACTTCGGCCGCCTGGAGGGAGACCAAAGCCGACACCAAACTGGCAAGGAGGGTGAAGGTGGTGATTTTTCGTTTCATGAGCGGTTTAATTTCCAATTACACGTTGCATACTGGGGTGTGACCTAAGGACAATGCCGTTAAGGCAAAGTACTGTACATTGGTGGCGTTAGTTAGCATAGGCTTGGGATGGAATGTACGAAACCAGCGAAGCGGCTCAGCGGAGCCGAGTTTTTGACGGTGATGAACGAATTGATCCCCGCGAGCCGGTTGGCCACGTT
>CANJNJ010000048.1 GCA_947474995.1 Opitutaceae bacterium
ATCTCGGGATCTGCTTCATCGAGTATGGGTTTCATCGCTATGTTTTGCACCGCCCCGTGGTACCGTTCCTGAGTCGCTTTTACCGACAACACACCCTCCACCATTCACTTACCCGGATCGGCCGCCGGTTTACCTCCGCCGGACGCGAAGTGCCGTTCGTGGAAAACATCTATCCCGTCACGACTCCGGAGCAGGGCGAGGCATCCTTCTTTCCTTGGTACACCCTCGCGGTGTTTGCCGCCATCCTCACCCCGTTTCTCGTGGTGGGGCAGTGGCTCGCGCCCTCGTTTCCGTGGTTTTTCGGCGGCTATATGGCGGTGGCCTTTTCGATGGCGCTCTACGAAATCTTTCACGCCATCGAGCACTGGGCGTTCGAACGCTGGGCGCCGCTCATCGAGCATCCGCACCTGGGCTGGTTCTGGCGCGGCGTGTACAGTTTTCACCTGCGGCATCACGCCGTGATCGATTGCAATGAGGCGATCTCGGGCTTCTTCACCCTGCCCGTGTTCGACTGGGTGTTCGGCACTTTTATCCTGCCGAAATCACTCTACGTCGATGGCACGGAATGGGAGGCCTCCGAGTTCACGCGGCCGCGACCCTATGCGCTCATCCGCTGGTGCGATGAGAAGGCCGACGCCATCGTCAAGAATCGCCGGGCGCAGGCCTCCAGTTCCCGGCCGGCAGCGACCGCCCCGGCGCCCTACACCCGGGGCGAGCAGATCGCGCAATACTGCACTTTCAGCGCGGGCCTGGCCGCCAGCGTCGGCGCGCTCGTGGTGCTGATTACGCTGGCCGCCACGCGCGGCAACGTCTGGCACGTGGTGAGTTCGGTGGTCTTCGGCGTCACGCTCGTACTGCTCTATCTCGCCTTCATCAATTTCAGCGCCGCGCGCCGCACCCAGTGGCAGCAGGGTTTTCACAAATACAATCACGCGGCCGCGTTTCTGCTGATCGCCGGCACCGCCACGCCATTCCTGCTGGTGAACCTGCGCGGCCCCTGGGGCTGGAGCCTCTTCGGCGTCGTCTGGGGTATCTGTGGCTTGGGGGCCATCGGCCGGCTCGTCGGCACCGAAAAACTACTCATGGCGTCACGGATCGCGTATCTCCTGCTCGGCCTCGCCGCCTTGGTGGGGGTGAAACCGCTCGTCGCCACTGTGCCGCAAGGTGCGCTCTGGCTGCTGTTCGCTGGCGGTCTTTGCTATGCGTGCGGCACCGTGTTTCACGTCTGGCAGCGGGTGCGCTACCACCAGGTTCTGCGCCATGCCTTCGTCCTCGGCGGCACCGCCTGCCACTTGCTCGCCGTGCTGATTTTCGTCCTGCCGGGCAAGGTTTGATCCGGGTGGAGGCCAGCGAGGGCTGGCCTCCCGTCACTTCTTCTCCGCCTGGAGCTGCTGCTCGAGCTTCTTGATCTTGGGGGCGATGACAAACGAGCAATAGCCCTGGCCGGGGTTACGCCGGAAATAATCCTGATGATAACCCTCCGCCTCCCAGAATTTCGTGAGCGGCACGATTTGCGTGACGATGGGATCGCGCAAGACCTTGGCCGCCTCGTCGCGCGACTTGGTCGCCGCTTCCCGCTGGGCCTCGTTGGCGTAAAGAATGATTGAGCGGTACTGCGGCCCGTGGTCGTTGCCCTGCCCGTCGATTTGTGTCGGGTTGTGCACGTGCCAGAAATAGTCGAGCAACCGCTCGAGCGAGACTTTCGCCGGATCAAAATCGATCTTGATGACCTCAGCATGGCCGGTCGTGTGGGCGCAGATTTGCTCGTAGGTCGGGTTCGGCTCCTTGCCACCGGCGTAGCCGCTGATCACGGATTTTACGCCGGGCAGGAGTTCATAGGCGGCTTCGGTGCACCAGAAGCAGCCGCCTCCCAGCACGAGCGATTCGGTTTTGGGTTCAGCAGCGTTCATGGAAAGGATTAGCGCGCTCATCGCGGTTAAAAGGGCGAGCGATTTCATGCCAGTGGGATGCACGATGGGGCGAAATATTTCCGGCGCAACTAGTGCCGCGTAAGTTTCCGGTACTTGATCCGCTGCGGCTGGTCCGCCTCCTTGCCCTTGCGACGGCGAAGGTCGTCCTGGTAGCTGGAAAAATTCCCGTTGAACCAGTGCACGTAACTGTCTCCCTCGAACGCGAGAATGTGCGTCGCCACGCGATCGAGGAACCAGCGATCGTGCGAGACGACCACCGCGCAGCCGGCGAAATTCTCCAGGCCTTCCTCGAGGGCGCGAATCGAATTCACGTCGAGATCGTTCGTCGGTTCGTCGAGCAGGATGAGATTCGCCCCGCTCTTGAGCAGGCGGGCCAAATGCACGCGATTGCGTTCGCCGCCGGAGAGCACGCCGACCTTCTTCGACTGGTCGGCACCGGTGAACCCAAACTGCGCGCAGTAGGCCCGGCTGTTCACCTCGCGGTTGGAGAGTTTCATGATTTCTTCTCCGCCGCTGATCGCCTGCCAGATCGTCTCGTGGTCGGGCAGCGAGTCGCGGGATTGATCCACATGGGCAATCTTCACCGTCGGGCCCACGCGCAACTCGCCGGCATCCGGCTTCTCGACCGCCGTGATTAACCGGAAGAGCGTGGTCTTGCCCGCGCCATTCGGCCCGATGACGCCCACGATGCCGCCGGGCGGGAGCGAGAAGTTCACGTTCTCAAAGAGCACGTTCTCGCCATAACTCTTCGTGAGATTCTTCGCCTCGACCACCAGCGAACCAAGTCGCGGGCCCGGCGGAATCATGATTTCGAACTCCTTCTCCTGCACCGCGACATTCTGCTTCAGCATGTTTTCGTAGGCGCTGATGCGCGCCTGCGACTTGGTGACCCGCGCCTTCGCCGACTGGCGAATCCACTCGAGCTCGCGCGCCATCGCCTTCTGGCGCTTGTCCTCCGTGCGCTTTTCGACGGCCGCGCGCGCCTGCTTTTGCTCCAGCCACGAGGAATAGTTCCCCTTCCACGGAATGCCGTGACCGGAGGAGAGCTCGAGGATCCACTGCGCGACATTATCGAGGAAATAGCGGTCGTGCGTCACCGCGATGACGGTGCCCTCGTAGCGCGCCAAATGTTGCTCGAGCCAGTTCACGCTCTCGGCATCGAGATGGTTCGTCGGCTCGTCGAGCAGGAGAATGGCCGGCTTCTGCAACAGCAGCCGGGCCAGCGCCACGCGGCGGCGTTCGCCACCCGAGAGTTTGTCGACGGGTTGATCACCCGGCGGGCAGCGCAGCGCATCCATCGCCATTTCCACCTGGGGCGTGACGTCCCACGCCCCCAACGCGTCGATTTTCTCCTGCAGTTTCGACTGCTTGTCGGCGACGGCGTCCTTTTGCGCGTCCGTGGCGGCGGCGCTAAGCTCGTCCCACGTCGCGTCGTAGGCGGTCGTGAGATCGGTGAGATGCTTCACTCCCTCCTCGACACAGGCGCGCACGGTGGCGCCCGGGGTGAGGTGCGGCTCCTGCTCGAGCATGCCGACATTGTAACCCGGTTCGAAATGCACGCGGCCGTCGATGTCCGTGTCGCGCCCGGCCAGGATGCGCAGCAGCGAGGACTTGCCGGAGCCGTTAAGACCGAGGACGCCGATTTTCGCGCCGTAGTAAAACGACAGCGAGATGTCGCGGAGGATTTCTTTGCGCTCGATTTTCTTCGAGACGCCAAGCATCGAAAAGATGATGGTGGGAGCTTCGTCGGGTTTGGCCACGCGCGCCACTCAAGCGGACGGCCTAGCCGCCGCAAGCCTGAGCCGCGTCTCTTCCGGAGGCGTGGACGCCTTCATCGGCGCCATGCGCTGCGCTGAAACTTAGGGGTTCGGGTTGACCACTATCTGTGCCGTCACGTCCACCCCATTCTGCTGCAGGACCCCTTTGTTGGTTTTGGCCGCAAACAAAGTCCCGCCGGAATCACTTCCGGCCGTATACTTCAGTTGGGTAAGCCCGGTGACCTTTACCGCCTGATTGTTCGCCTGCGCCAAATCACCCCCGGTTATCCGGGTATCGGACGAGGAACCAATCATGAGTACCGGCGTGGCCGCATCGAAGGCCGTGATATTGCCGATGAATACCGGACCTTGGAACTGCACCCCGGGCGCATAGATGCCCGTCAGTCCTTTGGTCGCGAAGCAGTTCCCGTTGGACGCCCGCAGGCCCCCAAACTTGCCGTTCGTGCTGGAGATCGCGATGAAGGCAAAACTGGCAAATCCGTCGTACGCCGTCGCGCCATGCCCTTGAAACAGCCCGCTGCCGTTGTTTGTCGGATTGTTCGTGGCGCTGACGGGTTGAAGAATGCTGAACCGGCCCGTCGGGTCGAAGGCCGTAGCGCGACCTACCGTAAAAATGGAAATATTCGTCGTTTCGTCGGCGCCGGCCACGATGATCCCGGCGTGACCTTTCATGTAGCCGACGGTCGGCTGATTGTAATTCAACGGCGCAGCCGGCCCCGAAGGATTGTCCAATACGATGGAGAGTGTGCCCGCCCCCGCCAATTCGACCTGCACGATATCGTCGCTGAGATCGATGAAAGAGGTGCGTGTGACTTTCCGGCCTTCGGCCGTGATCGTCGCGGCCACCCCCGTGAGGAGCACCTGGTCGAAGATATTCCCATTGGGATGCGTGATATTGAAGCCGATCGCATCTCCGGCACCGATCACCTTGCTGGTCGAGCTCACGCCAATAATCGAAGCGGCACTCGTAACGCTCCCTGCGGCGGTAGTAACCACGTCCGTATAAAGCCCGGCGTTGGCGGGTTGGACATTCGCGATCGCGAGAACGCCCGTGTTCGCACCAGTAACAGCCGAACCGTTCCAAAACCATTGCTGACTCAGCGCGGCCGGAGCGTCGACGCTGATGACCACCCGGCTACCACTTGTCACGGTTTGTGACTTCGGCTGGGTCGCGATAACGGGATCCGCGTCGCCCAATTGCGTCAGCGTGATCGGCTGGCTCGCGATCTCGATGGTCGTCGTCCTCGCGGCGCCCGTGTTTCGGCCAAGACTCGCGGTCACGACGCCGGTACCGGAGTTTCTGGGACCAACGGTCACGAATGAATCAGCGGCCGTCGCCGAATAAGCACTTCCCGGTTGGGTAATGACCAAAAAAGAAAGGGTGCTGGCCTGGGGCGGGACGGTGGTCGCACTTGGGCTGACCAGGTAGGTGGCTTGATTGAGGGCCGGAATGTTATCCTGACCGTCGACAAACAACGTCCCGAGATAGGACGCGCTTACGGTATGGAGCGTGACAACGGCACCGCCCAGCCCAGCCGTCGCCGGGAGCTGCACATCCAAGGTGTGCGTCGCGGTCGCGACCACCGGCAGGGGCCACGATTTCCCGTCGGCGTCGGTGAGCGAAATGGCTGGGCTGACAACCGCGCCGAGATTGAAAGCGTTCAGGCGGATGGTGCTGCCGGGGGCGTAGGCGGCCAGTTCGCGATAGCCGGTATCCGTGACGAATGCGCGCCGGGAAGATTGGTCGATCGTGTTGTTCGTCACCACCGCATCGGGCGACGCCTCGGTTACCAGCGGCTGGAGTTCTTGGTTGCGGTAGGGCGCGTAAGCCAGCGCCAGGTTCGGCGCGTTGTTGGGATTGAAGAGATAGTTGGAATATACCTGTCCGCCAGACGTGTGGCCGAGCCAGATCGCCGAGCGAGCGGGATCCGCGATGAAATTGGCCGCGATGGTAATATTCTGGTGCGGACTCGTGGTCATGGGCGCGCCCGTGTCCGCCAGCGCCACGGATTGAATACCGGCCAACTGAATGGTCGTGTGGTAGTCGGGTCCGGTGATGGCCCCGTCGATTACGTTGTTGGTAAGCGTGAGATTGGCGCTGGGCGGCACGAGCCAGTCCCCTTTGAATAGCTGGTGCTGGATTTCGATTCCCGCAAATGAGGACCGGCGGATATAATTGCCGGAGAACGTCGCGTTCATCAGTCCCCAGATGCTAATTCCGCGGGCCCAGCCTTGCTGTTGCACGGTGTTGCGCTCCATGAGCAGACCACCGCCGCGCAAACTCGCGTCGCCGGCATAGATGTAGGCCCCGGTAAGATTGGCCGGCAAATCGCGATCAAAGTTCAACAGTCGCTGCGGCAGACCGCCAAGGGCGGTGGCAGCGGCCTGCGAGACCAGCGTCGCGGAGCCAAGGATGGCACCGTCCGAGGGACGTTCGAACACCACGGTTGATCCATTGGGCAAGCCGCCCGCGTTAGTGTTTAAGACCGCCGTAACGTCGCCTTGCACTTGTACACTGCGGGCACTCGCCACGCTTTGCACCGAGGCAAAGACAAATGAGGCCGGCGAGAACCCGTCGTCACAGGTACGAATGCTGCGACACAAGCGGATGGTGTTACTCAAGCCCAGGTTCTGGGGCTGGATTCCATCCGCGACGGTGCTGATTAAACGATCGGTTCCCGGCCGCGGGATCACCTCGATCCGTTCCAGCAGCGAAGAAGAGCTGGTGATGAGGCGGACGCCGGAACCGAAGGCATAAATCTTGATATTCCGCAACGTGGAACCCGTGAGTCCTTGCGCCAGGATGGCATTGCTTCCCCCACGCACCTGGAGCACGGCCACATCGCCCGGTCGGATGGCCGCCAGGGTCGCGGTCGAAATGAGATTCGGGACTCCGATCGTCGTCGACGTATCGCTGAACGGCTGCGCCACCGGCATGCGGGTGAATCCGACCCAAGGCTGGCCGTTGCGAAAGACGTAGGCGTAGGTTTCCGTCGAACCGTTGGCATTGAGGAGCGCGTTGAGCGCCGTCGGATTCTGCCAGCCGGGTTGGACCGTGAACTGGAGCTGGCGTTGGGCGGCGTTGACTGCGGTCACCAACACCTGCGTGTAAAGCTGCTGCTGGTAGTCCATCGTGAAATTCTGGAGCGTCAGGTTGGTGCCCACCGTCACGAAGAACCCGCCTTTGTCCGAGCGGGCGAAATAGAGGTCCGAGCCCTGGAGATCGATGGTCAGCGGCACGCTGGTGGGTCCCGGAAAGAGGGCGTGCCAACTCGGGTTCGTGGCGCTACCGCTGAGAAAATAATATGATCCGGTATCGGCAATGACCCGGCTGAGCCGGTTTGTCACCGCGTACCTGACGCCGGCTTCCAATAGCGGACCCGCGTCGAGCGCCGTTTGATTTGGCGTCAGGTTGGCCGGCGCGATATTGAGCCGGACCAAGTCCGTGGAAAGATTCAGCGTCGAGGTCTGGGCGGACAACGTCGCCAAAAAGGCGAAAAACAGGAACGCGAACCGCGAGGGAAGGTGGAGATGACTCACAAGGTTTTGAGAATCGGGAGACCAGCAGACTGCCCCAAGCCCCACAAACTACAACAGCCCCCTTGCAATTTCTGGCCACAGACCGTCACCGCCGGTGGTGAATTCCGGCCGCCCCAAAAGCCAGTAACACCATTCGGGCGGTCCATTTAGGCCCGAAACTCCGACCCGCCTTTGGCGGGTCAGGTCATTTCCAGCCCACGACACGTACCCGTCGCGCTCGAGAATTTGTCCCGACTGATTCCCATCCGCTGCAGCACGGAGAGATAAACGTTAGTCAGCGGATAGGGCCGCTCGGGATCGAAGGCGAGATGCTGGCCGTGCTTCCAGCCGCCCCCGGCGAGGATAAACGGCAGATTGTTGCTCAAGTGCGCGTTGGCGTCCGACAGATTGGTGCCCCACAGGACATTCGTGCGGTCGAGCAGTGTTTCGCCCTCTTCGGCGGCGCCCTTCAAACCGGCCAGGAGGTTGTTGAAGGCCTTGAAGTGTTCGCGGTCGAGCGCATGCAGTTGCGCGATCTTCTCCGGCATCTTGCCGTGGTGCGACAGCCCATGGTATCCCTCCGTGATCGGCACGTCGAACTGGCCCGAGATCGCCGGACTATCGGCCGCATCGATAAATAGGGTAATCGCCCGCGTGGAGTCGGTCTGGAGCACCAGCGTGGCGATATCGTACATCACCTTGATCTTCTCGAAGAGCTGGGCGGGATTTTGCGGGTCCACCGGTTCGGCCCGTTTGACCACCGGCTTCGGTTTGCGCTCCCAGCCCTCGGACGCCTTCAGGCGGCCCTCGAGCGTGCGCACGCTGGTCAGAAATTGATCCATGCGCTCCCGGTCGGGCGCCCCAAGGTTGCGCTCCAGCGCCTTCAGCTGATGGCCTAGTTTGTCGAGAATACTGCGGCCATTCTCGAGCTCCATCACCTTCTCCTCCACTTCGGCCGGGGAACCTTGCACGAAGAGCTGGCGGAAGACTTCCGCCGCCTTGTCTTCCGGCGGGATGGCCACGCCCGTGCCGGTAAACGACAGGCTCCAGGAACGCGTGTTGACGGCGAGCGATAGGGACGGAAACCGGGTGAGCGTGCCCATGTTATCCGCGACGACTTGATCGAGGGAGATGGTATTGCGGAAACCGCTGCTCGCCGGATTCGGCGCACCCGTGAGCCAGGCCACCTGGGTGGGATGGCTGCCCTGCACCGCCGGCAAATGGACACCCGAAAACACCGTGAAGTCGTGGCGGTGCTGCTTAATCAGCTCGAGGTATTCGGAAGGCTGGTAGTCACGACCCGTGCCCGTCGGGAAATAATTTGAGACGAGGTAGCCGAGGTTATTGATGATCCCGAGCATCCGGCGCGGCTTGGCCGCCGGGTCCAGCGGCGACGACGACGCCTGACCTCGCGCCCCACGCGGGCTCATGACCTCGAGCATCGGCAGCGAGAGGGCCACGCCCGCGACGCGCAGGAAATGGCGGCGGCCCATCGGCACCCGGGTGGAGATATACGGGGCCTGGGTAAATTGGGCGGGGAATTTAATTTTCATTTGTAAGGTGCTTTGGCCGGTCATTCGGAGCGCCAGCGAAGCATGACAGGCGGAAGGGCATGGAGGGGTTGGTTTCGCGCGACTACTTATTCAGGAACAGATCGCTCTGGACGATCTCGTTGAGGATGCTTTGCACTCCGTACTCGCTCGCCCTCGTCCGCTTGAGGATCGCCTCGATCTTCGGGCGGTCACTGAATCGAATCGGAGCCCCGGTGGCGTAGACCATGAGCTGGCGGGTGAGATTCCGCGCGATCTGCTCCTCATTTTGCAGCAGGATTTTCTTAAACTCACGCACGTCGGCGAACGCGCGACCATCGACGGTTTGGCCGCTGGGATCGACCGGCAGGGCAAAATAGTAGGTTTTCGGCCAGCCGTTCTTTCCAAAGCCGACCTCGGGATCCTGCCCCTTGGCAATACCCCGGTAGCGATCCCGCCAGGCGCCGAGCACGTCGAAACTCTCCAGCGCAAAACCCGGCGGATCGATGTTGCGGTGACACATGGCACAACTTTCGTCGGCGCGGTGTTTGTCGAGCTGGGCACGAATCGTGGTGGCGCCGCGCACATCGGGCTCGACGGCCGGCACGGCGGCCGGCGGCGGGGGAATTTCGTAGCCGACAATCCGCTCCATGATCCATTTGCCCCGGAGCACCGGCGACGTCGTCGTGCCATTGGCCGTCAGCTTGAGCACGCTGGCCTGGGTCATGAAACCACCGCGTGCGCTATCGGCCGGCAAGGCGACCTTGCGCAACGCCGCCCCCTGAACGCCCTTGATGCCGTAATGCGCGGCCAGGCGCTCGGTCAGAAAGGTGAAGTCGGAATCCACGACGTTCCGCGCCGGCAGGTTTTTCTGCAGCAACTCGGTGAAGAACGCCCGCGACTCCTCGACGGCATTTTCCACAATGACGTCTTCGTTGAAATAATCCCCGTAGAGGACCATGTCCGGCGTGGTGTCCAGGACCTTCCGCAGATCGAGCCAGTAATCCAGGAACGCCCGCACGAAACGCTGTGACTTGGGGTCGGCCAGCAACCGCGCGGTCTCCGCCCGCAGCACCTCGGGCCGGTGCAGTTCGCCCTTCGCGGCGAGGGCCCGCAATGGGTCGTCGGGCGCCGTGTTGCTCAGGAACAACGCGAGTCGGGTGGCGAGGGCAAAGTCATTCAGCCGGCCACTCGGTCCCTCGTCCAGATAGACGAACTCCGGCGATGAGAGAATGCCGGTGTAAGTGGTCATCATCGACGCGGCAAAACCAATGCCGCGTGCATAGCGTTCCTTGAACAGGCCCAGGTAATCCTGCACATCGGCGTCCTTCACGAGGCGGCGATAGGCCTTCGTCAGGAATGTCCGCAGCAGCCGCTCGGCGTCGGCGGCGGGATTTTTCGACTCCACCTCGATCAGCACCGGCTGCTTCTTGCGCGTATACACGCCATCCGCGCCATTGGTGTAAAAGCCCTGCGGCGGAACCGGCGGGGGGATATCCAGCCGAATCCCGGCTCCCGGGATGGCGCCTTCCAGTTTCTTCATCGGCAGATCGCCGAACAACACCGTGTAGCCCGGATGAACCGGCGCGTCATAGAGCGGACCCTCGACTTCCATCCAACGAAACGCGACGCCGGGCTGGCCATCCCGCTGGGACATCGAATTCGTGAATTGCTCGTTGCCCGTCAGGCCGGGACGGGAGCGGAAGAAGCGAATGGAATCGGTGATGACGTACTCGTCCGCCAGCAATTGAACATCCTTCAATTCCTGGATGCCCGGTTCGGGGGTGACGTCGAAGGCGCCCAACTTGGCCCCCGGCAGCGGCGGCGAGCGGGAATAGACATGAATGGCTTCGTCCCGCCGACCGGTGGAGACATCGGCCTGATTGGCCGTATGCCACTCGGGCGGCAGCAACTGCGTCACCCGCGGGCCGCGACCCGGGCCCGCGGCGCCACCGCGCCCACCCTTGGCCGCCTGGTCCGGAGCGCGCGCGAGTGGCGGTTTCCAATTCAAATGATCCGGCAGGTAGAAAATCTTTCGCACCGCGTCCCGCTGGCCGAAGGGCCCGATCCAAATCGTATAACCGCTGAACCGCAAATTGTACCGGCCCGTCACCGGCGCGCGGAACTTCAACCACGTCGAACTGAAGGCGGGGCCATAAACGCTATGGGACCACGCCATCGCCTCGACCTCGCGCTTCACCGGATCGGCGTCGCCCACGGTGATGGGCGCGACCCGCGTCAGCGCTGGGACATCAGGACCGGAGCCGAACACCGGGAAGCGACCGCGCTCGGGCACGCCGTTGTTATTTCTGAAGTCGATGCTCTCGCGGGCGTAGAAGCGCTGGATGGTGGTCGGGGATTTCGCGTATTCCGTCGCCATCGCCTCGCGAATCGCCATCTGCGCCGCGCTCATGTACCGCGCCACGTGCACGTGGGAAACGTCGAGGGCCTTGCTGATCTTGTTGAAGAGGGCCACCTCGCCGTCTTCCGGCAGTTGGTCGCCGACGACCAACCGGGGCAGGGAAAGAAGGTCCCGCACCGTGTTTTCATACTCGCTGCGATTCATCCGGCGGCGCTGCACCCGGCCGAATTGCGCCGCGACGCGGGTTTCCTCGGCGACGAGGCGGCCGCTGATCGCCTGCAAGGCCGCCGCGGCGTCCGCGGCGACGGGGCGCTTCTTTTCCTTGGGCGGCATTTCGCCGTTTTGCACGCGATCGTGGACCTTAATCCACGTCAGGAAATTCGCCGGGTCGGCGGGAGCAAAGTCGAGCGTCGTCAGGTCGAGTCCGCCTTCCTTGTCGACGTCGTTGTGGCACGTGGAGCAATAACGATCCGTGAACGCCGCCACCTCGCCCCACGCCTCCGGCTGGGCCCCGGGTAGTTTATCCCCACCGAAATTCATCCAGCACAGCGCCACGGCCGCCAGGGGCCACCGGCGATGACGACCAAGGACCGACGAAAGGCCCCGACAATCGCAACCAGGGATAGGATTTTCTAAGAAGCGCATGGGGAAGGCGTGCCACGGCGCAGAACGCCTCGGCCCGGAGGGTAACGAATACAGGTAATCGCCAAGAAATCGAGTGCGGGTGCTAGATCAAGGTGCATCTTCCCGCTTTCGGCTCGCCTGCGCAAGGCTCCCCGACACAAGCTTTGCCCCCCAACCGCTATGACCACCCCAGTCAGCAAGTGCTGTTACCTTGGCGTCGCCATCGCCACCCTTGGATTTGTCCAGCCGGCGCCCGCCGTCGAGAAGGCCCCGGCCGTCGATCCCGCGGTCGCCGAAATGGCCGTCGTCGACTCCGATCTCGCGCGCTTCGAGCGTTTCCTCAAACAATACGACCACCCCCGCGACAAGGAATATGTGGGGGAGATCTTTGGCGTCCTGCAGGAGCGCGTCGAAACGCTGCGAAAGAACTTTGATCAGCTGAAAGCCGACGACCTCCGCTTCGACATCAACACCCAGGCCCAGCGGCTAGCCCTCGCCATGGCCCCGCTGGTCACGCCTCCAGCCAACCAGGAAATCCGGCTTGAACTCGAGGACCTGAATCCCAATCCCACCAAGAAGGCCGAGGTTGCCGCCGCCCTGGCCGCCCTCGATCACGCCATCGCCCGCCGGGAGAAGCAGGCCAAGGCGCAGACCGCGGGCCGTGAGGCCGCCGTGGCGCGAGTCGAGAGCCTCAAGAAAAAGCGCGCGGACCTCGCTTCGAACTTTACCACCGCCGGCTGGCTGGCTGCGGTGATGGAATTGAAATAGGAGCAGGTTCGCGCCGGCGAATCAGGGGAGTCACGCGTTCGTTCCTTTACTTTGTCCGCCATCGCCGTCCCCGCGGAACCCCATTCTCGTCGGTTGACGTCCGTTCAAGGGGTGGGACGCGTTGCGAGTTCGAGCCGACTGAGAAAATTCAAGGCCTCGTCACGGTCGGCCCCGCACATGTTCGCTGAAGGGCGTAAGCTGACGCACACCGCGGGGCGCTCCGGCTTCCCGAAAAGCGCACAACGCAGATCGGGGAGCAGTTGCACACAAGGGATGCCCGCCGGCTTGCCCTGCGGCATGCCAGGGATCGCCGACGAAATGGAAGGCGCGATGCAACAGGCACCACAGTGGGAACGACATTCCATGGGAGATGGGTCGGGCCGAGATCGATGGCCGCTAAGACGGAAAAATACCGTTGAGAGTTGAAGGTTGAAAATTGAAAGCCAGAGCAGGCAAAAGTTAACTGCGGTGTAGACCGCGAAAGGGGAGTCACGGATCCGTTTGCCTCGAACCCAGCCAAACAGAGCGATTTCGCCCCGGCGTTTATCGCTTTCAACGTCCACCGCTCAACTTTCAACGGCAAGCGTCCGGCTAGGCCCGGGCGGCGAAAGGCCATTTGTGCGTCACCCTCGCCCAACCGGTATAGCCCGCCACGCCGAACGCCAGCGCGCCGAGCGCAAACACGATCACCTTGGGCGGCGTGGTGGCGAAGACGAGCAGCCAACCCAGTCCCGCCACCACGAGGGGCAGCGGATACAGCCAGACGCGATACGGACGCTCGAGCATCGGCCGGTGTTTCCGCAGGAGCCACAGCGCCGCAATCTGGCCGATGAATTGGATCAGGATGCGCGCGCCGATCAACGCGTCGATGACGAGGCCCAGCGACGCAAAGCTGGCGGCGATGGCCAGCAGTCCGATCACGACCAGCGCCACGTGCGGAAAATGGCCGCGCGGGTGCACGCGCCCAAAAATCCGGAAGAACGTCCCGTCTTTCGCCGCCGCGAAGGGGATGCGCGAATAGCCGAGCAGCAGCGCAAATACGGAGCCGAGCCCCGTCCACACCACCAAGAGCGTAAAGACCTCCGCCGCCGTCCGGCCCCAAAGCCGCTCGACAAAGACCGAACCGATATAGTTGGCGATCTCGGGATGGCTTTCGGCTGGCACGAACTCCCGCCAGGAAATCACGCCATTGATGCTGAGATTGATTCCCAGGTAGATGACCGCGACGACGATCAGGCTGGTCAGGATGGCGCGTGGAATCGTCCGACCGGGATTCTGCACCTCGTCGCCCAGGTAGCAGATGTCATAGTACCCAAGGAAATCGTAGATGCCGATGCGCGTGGCCGTGCCCAGCCCCAGCAGAAAACCCATCGAAAAGGCGAACGGCTGCGGCGGAAAATCGAAGGCCTTGCGCGCGTCGAAATGCAGCACGCCACCGACGAGAATCACCGCCACCGTCAACATCGCGCCGATCCAAAGCGCGATGGTCAGCCGGCCCACACTGCGAATCGGACGATACAACAAGACGATATTGGCGAGGCCGAACACGATGACGACCACACCCCCGCGCAGCGTCAGTCCGCCGGAGGCCTGAGTCATGCCCGGCCAAATGTAGTCGAGGTAGTTCGCGATGCCGATGTAACCGGACGCGATTTCCATCGGACCGCTCAGGATAAACTGCCAGATGAAGAGAAAGGCCATCAGTCGACCCCACGTCTGGGCGCCGAATCCTTCGCGCAGCCAGCGATAGGTGCCGCCCGAGCCCGGGAGCGCGGCGCCAAGTTCACTCCAGACCAGGGCGTCCGGCAGGGTGATCAGCAGCGCGACGAACCAGCCGAGCAAGGACTGAGGCCCGCCCAGGGCCGACATCAGCAGCGGGATGGTAATGAACGGCCCGACGCCGATCATGTTGGCCATGTTCAGCGCCGTGGCGGGCAGCAGCGTCAGGCGCCGCTCCAAGGCGGGGGGGGTGGGGAGAGGGTCCGGGCGGCTCACACGGGTCAGCATAGGGCTTCAACGATCCGGGCTCGAACCTTTTCCGTGCCTGGGGGCCGGATCGGATCGAACCGCTCCTTCAGCTGGTCTTGTTGGTCAGGGAATCAATATAGGCCTGAAACACGTTGGTGCCCTCTTTTTCATCGTAGGCCTTGAGCGCCACTGAGGCGAGATCCACCGAGCGGTAGTTCCAGTGCAAAATTGCCGCGATCTTCAAAAGCTGGGTCGACGTCAGCTCAGGGAATTTCATGAAGTCTTTGACGTAAACGAAGTCGCCCCAAAGCTTCTGGCTAAAGCTGGCATTGACGTCGTTATTCACGATGAGGGGCTTGAAGGTGCGACCCATCGTGTGGGTGACGGTGTGAAACGCGAAGCCGTGCTTCCGGAGGCAGAGGTCGATATCGCTGAACAGGGGCTGGTTTTTGTACAGCGGGACAAACTCGACCTCGGTGTGGACGACGCCGACGTTTTTCAGTGTCTCCATGGCGCCCGCGAGCACCAACAGCTCCGCGCCTTGCACATCCAGCTTCAGGAAATCCGTGCCCGCGACTTCCGGAATATCGTCCAGCCGGCGCGTCGTCACCTCGGTCTTCCTCACTACCCGAGAAAGCGGTGCGAATCGCTGAAATTTTTCCAGAAGCGGAAGATTGGGTTCAAAGAGCGACGACGTGGCACCGGCACCGTAAGCACACTCATGAAAGGTATGCCGCGCCCCGTCGCCAATGAACCAAGCCAGAAACGTGTGCCCCGGATGGTTAAGGGCGGAAAGCTTGGCGCATTCCTGCTCCTGCGGTTCGAAGCCAATCACCTCGCACGGGGTCGCTTTCAGGAGCGCGGTGTACAGTGCGTCCGTGTTGTCCACGGCCATGGCGCCGACGTCGACGATCTTAATTTTGGGGATTTGGGGCAGGCGGCCGGTGGCACTCACCTTTTCGTTGGCGTGAAATCATCTGGAATTCACCGCAATGCCAAAGCAGGTGGTGCCCCGCCCCGAGCGCACTAGACAGGCTTGTCGGGTCGAAGCTCGCGTTATTGGGCTCTCCCCGTCTCCGCCCGCTGAACATCGGCTCCTGCCGCCGCGGCGCTTTGGCGGGCAAGTCGCCGCGGCATTCTTCCTGCCGCTATCGCGGTGAGCGAAGACCGGACGTCCCATCCCCAGCCTGGCTGCCGGCGTGAGCGGGGCCCTCCTACGCCAAGGCTTCGGAGGGCATCCCTTCGCCTCCGCTACGCGGCGGTAAAAGATGGTGGACGCTGGCGGACTCGAACCGCCGACCCCCTGCGTGTGAAGCAGGTGCTCTAACCAACTGAGCTAAGCGTCCAATCAGGAGGCGAGAACGTGGCGAGCGCCCACGGGCGAATCAATCTTGTTTTCACGGTTCCGAACGACACGGGCGCATAAGCGAGTTTTTAGTGGCTTCCCCCATCCCGCTTCTCTCGAAGCGGGCCACAAGAGCACACCCAAACTTTCCGCCCGCGCTCCCAGCTACTTATGCGTCTCCACCGGCTTTTTCCGCCGCGGAAAAAGCGTGCGGCAAATCTCGCAAACCGTGCCATCACAGCCCCGCGCCGGGCAATGTTCGCGGCCATAGAAGATGATTCGCAGGTGCAGTTGATTCCAATGCTCCCGGGGGAACAGCGCCTTCAAGTCCCGCTCCGTCTGCTCCACGCTGCGACCGCTGCTCAGCTTCCAGCGCTGCGCCAGCCGATGGATATGCGTGTCGACCGGAAATGCCGGCACGCCAAACGCCTGCGCCATCACCACGCTCGCCGTTTTATGGCCCACGCCAGGCAAGGCCTCGAGTTCCGCAAACGTCCGCGGCACCGCGCCACCGTACTGTTCCACCAGGATCCGTGAAAGCCCGGCGATCGCCTTCGCCTTTTGCGGGGACAAGCCGCACGGGCGGATGATGGCCTGGATCGTTTCCACGGGCACAGGCGCCATCTTTTCCGGCGTGTCGGCCAGCGCAAAAAGGGCCGGCGTGACCAGATTCACGCGTTTGTCAGTGCACTGAGCCGACAACAGCACGGCCACGAGCAGGGTGTAATCGTCCTTGTGGTCGAGGGGAACCCGCGTCTCCGGATAAAGCTCCGCGAGACGACGATCGATTAAGGCAGCGCGCTCGGCTCTGGTCATACGAACCACAACAGTGCGGCTTCGCCCGCGGAAACAAATCCTTAATTGCCGCCGGATCGCCAAATCGCCATTGCGCACCTGCGGACCTCGCCTAGCGTCCGCCAAACTCATGTCTTTGCCCCGCGATTTGCTCGCCCCTGCCGACACATTTGCCCGCCGCCATCTCGGAGACAACGCGGCTGAAACCGCCGCGATGCTCGCGTCCCTCGGCTTCGCTTCGCTCGACGCCCTGGTCGACTCCGCCGTGCCGGCCGCCATCCGGCGCGGCCCCCTGCAATTGCCCGCCGCGCTCGGTGAAAGCGCCGCGCTCGCCGAACTCCGCGCGCTCGCCACCGAGAACCGGGTTTTCCGCAGCTGCATCGGGCTCGGCTACTCCGACACGCTCACGCCACCGGTCATCCAGCGAAACATCCTCGAGAATCCCGGCTGGTACACCGCCTACACGCCCTATCAGGCGGAAATTTCCCAGGGCCGGCTCGAGGCGCTGCTAAATTTCCAAACCGTCGTGACCGACCTCACCGGGCTCGCCATCGCCAACGCCTCGATGCTCGACGAGGGCACAGCCGCCGCGGAGGCGATGATGATGTGCCATCGGCTGGCGGAGGGCGCCTCCGACACGCATCGCGAATTTTTCATCTCCGAGGACTGCCACCCGCAGACCATCGACATCGTGAAGACCCGGGCGAAGCCGCTCGACATCGCCGTCGTCGTCGGGAACCACCGCACGTTCCAGGTCAGCGCGAAGTGCTTCGGGGTGCTCGTGCAATACCCCGACACGCGCGGCTCGATCCACGATTTCGAGCGCTTTTTCGCCGCCGCCCACACCGCCGGCGCGTTCACGATTGTCGCCACGGATCTCCTCGCCCTGACCCTGCTGCGACCGCCGGGCGAATTCGGCGCCGACGTCGCCGTCGGTTCCGCCCAGCGCTTCGGCGTGCCGATGGGCTTCGGCGGGCCGCACGCCGGATTCCTCGCCACCAAGGACGAATTCAAGCGCCAGATGCCCGGACGGCTCGTCGGTGTTTCCAAGGATGTCCACGGCGATCCCGCCATGCGGCTGGCCCTCGGCACGCGTGAGCAACACATCCGCCGCGACAAGGCCACGTCGAACATCTGCACCGCGCAGGTCCTGCTCGCGGTCATGGCCTCGATGTACGCCGTCTATCATGGCTCGGACGGGCTGAAGCAGATCGCCCGCCGCATCAAGTTGCTCACCGAACTGCTCGCCGCGGGCCTCCGCCAGGCCGGTGCGAAGGTAAACGCGGAACCCGTCTTCGACACGCTCACCATCGGTGGGGTCGCAGCCGGACGAGTGCAGGCCGCCGCCGAAGCCAAAAAATTCAACCTCCGCCGGGTCGACGCGCAGACCGTCGGCATCTCGCTCGACGAAACCACCACCGTAGAAGACGTCGCCACGCTGCTCTCGTTCTTTTCCGAGGGCATCGACTTCAACTCTCAACTCTCAACCCTCAACTCTCAACTGGGCGAATTCGGCGCCCTGGCGCGGAATTCGCCCTTCCTCACCCACGCCACCTTCCACCGCTATCACACCGAGCATGAGATGCTGCGCTACATCAAGCGGCTCGAGGCGAAGGATCTCTCGCTCGTGCACACGATGATTTCGCTCGGTTCGTGCACGATGAAGCTCAACGCCACGAGCGAGATGTTCCCGGTCTCTTGGCCCGAGTTCGGCCGGCTGCATCCGTTTGCGCCCGCCGAGCAAGCGCGCGGCTACCAGAAGCTTTTTCGCGACCTCGAAGCCTGGCTGACCGAGGCCACCGGCTTTGCGGCCGTTTCGCTGCAGCCCAATGCCGGCTCGCAGGGCGAATACGCCGGCCTGCTCGTCATCCGCGCCTATCATGAATCGCGCGGCGAGGGACATCGCCACGTCTGCCTGATTCCGACGAGTGCGCATGGCACCAATCCCGCCAGCGCCGCCATGTGCGGCTTCAAGGTCGTGGCGGTCGCCTGCGACGCCCAGGGCAACATCGACGTGGCCGATCTGCGCACCAAGGTCGCGACGCACGCCCACGCTCTCGCCGCGCTGATGGTCACCTACCCTAGCACCCACGGCGTGTTCGAGGAGAGCATCAAGGACATCTGCGCAATCGTCCACCAGCACGGCGGTCAGGTGTACATGGACGGGGCCAACATGAACGCCCAGGTCGGTCTCACCTCACCCGGCCACATCGGCGCCGACGTCTGCCATCTCAACCTGCACAAGACCTTCTGCATCCCGCACGGCGGCGGTGGCCCCGGCATGGGGCCCATCGGCGTCGCCAAGCATCTCGCGCCTTTCCTCCCCGGCCACGTTTTCTCTCAACCCTCAGCCCTCAACTCTCAACTCAGCGGCGCCGTCTCCGCGGCCCCCTACGGTTCCGCCTCCATCCTCGTCATCTCGTGGATGTATATTCGGATGATGGGGCCCGACGGCCTGACCGCCGCCACGAAGGTCGCCATCCTGAACGCGAACTACGTCGCCCACCGGCTCGAGAAGTTTTTTCCGGTGCTCTACCGCGGCCACGCCGGCCTGGTGGCGCACGAGTGCATTGTCGATTTCCGCGCCTGGAAAAAACACGGGCTCGAGGTCGAGGACGCCGCGAAGCGCCTGATGGATTACGGCTTTCACGCGCCGACGATGTCGTTTCCCGTGCCCGGCACGCTCATGATCGAACCGACCGAGAGCGAGACCAAGGGCGAGCTCGATCGCTTTTGCGACGCGATGATCTCGATTCACGGCGAGATGCAGGCCGTGGTCACGGGCGAGTCCGATAAAACCAACAACCCCCTCAAGCATGCGCCGCATACGGCGCGAGCGGTCTGCGCGGACACCTGGGCGCATCCCTATTCGCGCGAGACGGCCGCTTTTCCCGATCGTTTCACGCGCGCGAGCAAGTTCTGGCCCAGCGTGGGGCGCGTCGACAACGTCCACGGCGACCGCCACCTCGTCTGTTCGTGCGTCGGCATGGAGGCTTACGCCGAGCAAAGCCCGGCGTAGTTTTAGGTTTTGGATTCGAAGTTTTGAGTTCGGAGTTCCGAGCCCCTATTTTGGGGTTCCTCGCTCCGTGACATCCATTTTCGCCGTCAAGAGCATGGGCCAATGGAACTTCGAAAGACCGATCCACTCGCTGGCGCTCGTGGCCACCCGGCATTGGCCAAGCCCGTTGAGCCTGGTAGCCACGAGCGCCAGCGAGTGGACAAGCGCCATCTACCCCGGCTCGCGCCCGAGTACTACCGCGGCCGCGCTGGGGTTCACTGGACCCTCACGATCGCAAGTCGAGAGACTGGCTGGCTTGACATGGCGTTTCACCACGAGTGGCGGCACCTCCTGCTGCACGCATGTGCACGCTACTCCCTCGCCAGCCCCACCTACACCCTCATGCCCGACCACATGCATCTACTTTGGCTCGGGCTGCAGGAGAACGGCTCGGATCAACGTATCGCGATGGAATTTCTTCGGAAACAGCTGCGCCCGCATCTCGCACCGGCCGTCTGGCAGCCGCAGTCCTACGATCACGTTTTGCGGGAGCACGAGCGCGAACGAGGTGCATTTCAAGCGGCCGCCCAATACGTCCTCGAGAATCCGGTGCGCGCCGGGTTGGCCTCACGTTGGCAGACCTACCCCTATGTCGGCTGCTGCATTCCGGGCTACCCGGATTTGACTCCTCGCACGCCAGATTACTGGGACCGGTTTTGGCGATGTTACAACTACCTGGTCGACAGACGCTGCTCCTGAATTTCTCCACTCGCTGGCGCTCGTGGCGACCTGGCAGTGTGGCCACGAGCGCCAGCGAGTGGATTCCCAAAAAAATATTCAAAAAAGCGGTGCCTTTCACGCCGACCCTCGCCACACAGATTCCCGATGAAAATCATCCGCCACCTCACCCCGGCCGGTCCGGCCCATGCCGCCCTGCAACCCGACGGTTCCGCCCGTGCCATCGAGGGCGACATCCTCGGCGATTTCCGCGCGACCGATCGCGTGGTCCAGCTCGGCAAGCTCCTCGCGCCGCTGGAGCCGACCAACATCATCTGCATCGGGCTGAACTACAAACTGCACGCTGCCGAGAGCGGGAAAGACGCGCCGCAGTGGCCGGTCGTGTTCATGAAGAACAGCTCCGCCTTGCTGAGCCCGGGCGACGCGATCGAGATTCCGGTGAAGAACGCTTCGACGATGGTCGATTTCGAGGCCGAGCTCGTCGTCGTGATCGGCAAGCGCGGCAAGAACATCGCCAAGGCGGACGCGCTGAACTACGTCCTCGGCTACACCTGCGGCAACGACGTCTCCGCCCGCGACTGGCAGCGCACCTTCGGCGGCGGCCAGTGGTGCCAGGGCAAGGGCTTCGACACCTTTTGCCCCCTCGGCCCCGTGCTCGTGACCCGGGACGAAATCCCCGATCCGCAAAATCTCCGCGTCCGCTCCCTGCTGAACGGCGAGACGATGCAGGATCAAAATACGAAGGAGATGATCTTCAGCGTCGCCACCTTGATCGAGTTTCTGAGCGCCAGCAAAACCCTCGTGCCGGGAACGATCATCATGACCGGCACCCCGCACGGCGTCGGCTTCGCCCGCACCCCGCCCGTTTACCTCAAGGCCGGCGACACCATCACGGTCGACATTGAAAAAATCGGCGTGCTGACGAACCCGGTGATCAACGAACCGGTGTGAGGTCTTTCCCGGTAGGGACGCCTCTCCGAGGCGTCCGCGTCTGGACGCATGTCATGTCCCTACCAAAACGGAGCTGGCTTCATCACACCCCACCCCCGTGGGTTCGGGATGCGACGTATTTCGTAACGGTTTGCTGCCAAGAACGTGGTCGTAATCAACTCTGCGTTCCAGCCACTGCCGGGAAATTATTCGTCGCCGTGCAGCACTACCATCAAAGTCGGCGCTGGTACGCTTCGATCTGGCTTCTTATGCCCGACCACGCTCATGCACTGGTCGCATGCCCCAGCACCGAGGATTTGGGGACGGTCATGGCAGCATGGAAGCGCCACACTGCGCGACACACGGGAGTCACTTGGCAAAAAGGGTTTTTCGATCACCGGCTGCGGGGCGACGAGAGCTTCGATGAAAAGGCTTCCTACATCCGCATGAATCCGGTGCGAAGCGGCCTGATCGCGAGATCCGAAGAATGGCTGTACGTGTGGCGGCCCGATGCGGACGGCTCGGAGAGCCGTCCCTACCTTTCGGAGCGGAACCCAACTTCGAAATGAATAAAACCCACATCCCCTCACTCCCCTGGGAGGAGGCCAAATCGCCGACGGGCAAGTTTCACTCGTACTGCCGCAATATTTCCCTCGCGCTGGGCGGCAGCCGCAACGCCGGGACGTGGGCGGGCGGCCATCCGTTTGATCTGCAGATTCGCCACGTTCCCCCGGGGGCGGCCATCTGTCCGTTTCACTCCCATCTCGCGCAGTGGGAAATGTTCGTCGTCCAAAGCGGCGCCGGGACGGTGCGGGCTGGCGCGGCCTCCTACCCCGTCGCGACGGGCGAGGTCTTCGTTCATCCGCCCGGCGAACCGCACCAGCTTATCAACACCGGCACGGTTGATCTCGAAGTCCTGATTATCGCGGACAACCCGCCGCTCGACGCTTTCCACTATCCCGACTCGGACCAATGGGGGATCCGCGCGCCGCGAAAATTCTTTCGCATGGGCGAGATCGATTACTGGGACGGCGAGGAGTGAGCCGGTGCCGCCGCGAAGTTCGCGTCTGTCAGGGTCCGCAGGAACGCCACCAGCGCGGCTTGGTCCGCGGCGCTGAGTTCCAGGCCCTTCCTCGGGTGCTTGGCCAGGTTGGGATCGGTCGTCGCACTGAGTTGCACGCCATGATCATAGTGGGCGACGGTTTCCTCCAGCGTGGCGAAACGCCCGTCGTGCATGTACGGCCCGGTCACCGCCACGTTGCGCAGCGAGGGCGTCTTGAATTTTCCCGCGTCGTCGGGGCTCGCCGTGACCTTTTCCCGTCCGGGTTCGTCGCTCGCCAGGCGAAGACCGTTGTTCTTGTAGGCAAAGTCGCTGAAGAGCGGTCCCCCGTGGCAATGAAAGCAATCGGCGCCGCGGCGGTTCCGCGCCGGATCGTACTCGGTCAGAAAGAGCTCGAAGCCACGCTGCTCCTCCGGCGATAGCGGGGCCGCGCCGGAGAGGGCGCGATCGAACTTCGAGTCACGGGAGACCTGCACGAGCAGAAATTGCTCGAGCGCCAGGCTGAGACGCTCCGCGGTTATCTCCGGCGTGCCGAACACCGTCGCGAATTCCCGACCGAGCAGGGCGTCGCGGGCGAGTTCCGCCACCACTTGCTCCGGCTCGGCGTGCATCTCGATGGGGTTGCGCATCGCGGCGAGGCTCTGGTCGCGAATGCGCGGCTGGCTGCCATCCCAAGCGTACGCCGGATGCCACGCGAGATTCACCAAGGGCTGGGCATTGCGCCTCCCGGGTTTTCCGTCCGCGCCGAGGCTCACGGCCACCCCGTCGCTGAAGGCCCGCTCGGGCGCGTGGCAACTCGCACAGCTTTGCGAGCCGTTGCCCGACAGCCGCCGATCGCGGAAAAGTTTTTCCCCCAGGGCGACACCCTCGATGGTCAGCGGATTGTCCGCCGGCAGATCGGGCTGGGGCCAGCCCGTGGGCACGACGAAGGCGCGCGGCGTGGACGTGCTCTGCGGAATTTTTTCGTCGCTCCGGATAGCGGCCACCGGCTCCGGGCTCGGTTTCGACTCGAGCCAGTACCACGCGTGCTCGGCGGCCGTCCCCAGGCGGGCCGCAAGTTCGTCGCCGGAGCTGGAGTGCGTGGTTTCGCTGCCGTCATCGGCCGCGAGGTGCTGGGAACCGAGAAGGCGCGAAAGATCGAGTGCGAGTGCGATGGTGGTCGCCCGCTCGACGCGATAGTTGGCCAGAAAGCGCGCCGTCATTACGCGTTCGTCGGTCGCCAGGTGATAGGAAAAGCCGCGCTCGTCGCCGGCCGCGCCACTCCACCGGCCCTCCAGCGCGAGAAAGACGTAGCCCCCGGACCAGTTCCAGTGGAGACCATTGACGAGCGGGTTCAACGGATGACCCGCCGGCCACGCGTCCGGCGAGGCGTGATTCACCGTCGGCGGCAGTCCCAGACGAAACTCCATCGCCGTGTAGTCGCCGTCGGGCACGTCGCGCAAGGAAACGTCGAGTCGCCCCGCGGCGGCATCGATGAACCCGTACTGCCCGTCGAGCCGCACCACAGATCCATCGACCCGGGTCAGCACGACCCCGGCCACCAGGGCCGCGAGCCGCGTGACGCGGAGCGACTGGCCGCTCTGATTCTCCAGCGGGGCCGAGGGTACCCGCAGCGCTGCGCCCTGCCAGACCGGCGCGATGGCCAGGGTGAGGTCAGCCGCCGCCAGTCGGACGGCAAAACAAAGCAGGATGACGACAAAACGCACGGGGGCAGGATGGCCGGAGGGTGTTAGCGCGATGTGAGCGGTCACCGGAAAATTGTTAAGAGTCCGTTAAGCCAAGCGCGGGATTGCGCCGGACGCGGCGAATCCCCACATCTGTCGGCCAATGAACGCCGACGCTCCCGCCTCCGGCCGCACGCAGCTGCTGATGATCGACGACGACAAGAAGCTTTGCCGTCTCGTCATGACGTATCTCGAGCCACTCGGCTTCGATGTGACCGCCGCCCACACGGGCCCGGACGGAGTCGAGCGCGCCACGGCGGCCGAAGCGGCGTGGCACGCGATCATCCTCGATGTCATGCTACCGGGCATGGACGGCTTCGAGGTGCTGAAGAAAATCCGGGCCAAGAGTCACGTGCCCGTGCTCATGCTCACGGCCCGGGGCGAAGAGACGGATCGAATCGTCGGGCTGGAGGTCGGCGCCGATGATTACCTGCCGAAGACTTTTTCCACGCGCGAGCTCCTGGCCCGGCTGCGCGCCGTGCTCCGCCGCAGCGCCGCCTCCGCCAGCGCCGGGCCGGCCGCCGGGGCGCCGCCGGTCGAGATTGTGGTCGGCGACCTGCGCGTGAACCTCGACGCCCGCGCCGCGGTCCTGGGCGCCACCCCTCTCGTGCTGACCCCGGTGGAATTCGATTTGCTCGCCAGCCTCGCGAAAGCCAAGGGCCGGGTGAAAACCCGCGAGTCGCTGCTCGATGAGATCCGCGACCGCAACTACGACGTGTTCGATCGCTCGATCGACGTGCATATTTCTTCGCTGCGCAAAAAGCTGGGGGACGACGCGAAAGAGCCGCGCTTTATTCGCACGGTCCGCTCGGCCGGTTACATGATTGCCGTGCCGAGCTGACGCGGGGTCGGCGGTCACGTCTTTCCGCCCGCTCAGGGAATAACGTAGAGTTCCACCAGCACGTTGCCGCTGGTGTTGCCGACGCCGCTCACGATCGCCGTGTATTGTCCGGCCGGAAGCGTCGCCAGCAGCGCGGCATCCTTGCTGCCGGACGCAAAGGCAAACGCGCCCGCGTTGGTCGCCACCTCGGCGATCTCGGCGGCGTTGGCGGCGGCACTCCAATTGTCATTGGACCCAACGACCGTCGCGCCCGCGTAGAGGGTAATCTGCGGATCGGCGAGCGCCCCGTTTTCGCCGAATTGCCCGAGCGCGGGACCCGCGGCCCGGAGCAAGAGCTTCACGCTGCCGGCGCCGCTGACGACAAAGCCCGGAATGAGCACGCTGTCACCCGTCCCGACAAAGGCGCGCGTCGAGGCGTTGACGAGAGCCGCGCCGCCGGCGGACTCAGGTGAGTACACCTCGAGCAGCGTCACGCCACTGCCACCGCCGGCGCCGATGACCGCCGAATACGCGCCGGCCGGGAGGAGGGCCGAGAGCGCCGCGTCCTTGCTCCCCGCTTCGAGGGCAAACGCACCGGCCGCGGCAAACGTCGCGCCGACCGCCATGGTCCAGTCGTCGTTGCCCGCGACGGTCGCGCCACCCGACACGAGCGAGAGGCTCGGATTGGCGAGCACGCCCTGCACCTGAAACGCGTTGAGCCCGGGACCGACGGCCCGCAGGAGAATTTCTTTCGCGCCCTCGCCCGCGAGCACGAAGCCGGCGGTCGGCGTGCCGGCGCTGCCACCGACCTGGACCCGGGTGGCGAGATTGACGAGCCGCGCCGTGCCGTTCGTCCCGACCGGGGTGGTGGCGGTCGCCGCGTTGCCCACTCCGGTAAGTCCGCCTGCGCCGCGGGTATCGTAGACCGCCAGCGCGGTGAGGGTCACGCGGTAGTGGGTCGCGACTGTCGAGGTCGAATAGGTCGTCGTGTCACCACCACGGCTGAGCACGGCCGCGGCCAGCGTGGTCCAGACGGACGCATCGGGGGAGGATTCGACGCGGTAGGTCGCACCTTCGACGGATGACCACACGACGGCCACGGTGCCGCCCGCGTTGGTGGCGCTCACGCGGAGCGGCGAGGCCTGGCTCGCGCGGACAAACTCCGTGACCGATTCACTGATGGCGTTGACGCTGCCACCGGTCGGGTTGCCGTAGAACCAACGGCCGATGATGAAAGGAAACTTCGGCGTGCCATCGCTCTCGATGGTCAGGAAGTAGGCATAGGTCCCGTTCGGAAACTCGGGCGTCACGCAAAAGCGCACGTTGCATTCATTCAAATCGAAGTCGGCGCCCTGCACCTTGCCGAGGTCGCCGAGGTAATCGTAGTCCTCGATGAAGTGTCCAAGAATATAGTCGGCGTTGACCGCCGGGCCGTAGACGTTCGCCGCCAGCGTCGTGGAGCGGTTCTGCGCGCGGGCGGCCCAGGCGGGCAGCGTGGTGCGGCCGGTCGCCGCGAGATTGGTGGTGCCATTGGTGCCGTCGCGCTTCCCGTAGCCGGGAACCATCCGGCGCACCCCGCTCGCGGCGTTCAGCGGCGAGGAGTAGCCATAGGGACCGTACACCGGAAACCCGTCGGCCATCCAACCGAGAATGGGCGAGTGCGCCGCGGCGGGCGCGGCATTCTCGGTATAGTTCCTGGTCGTGGCGTTGAAGTCCACGTGGTCACCGAGTTGAAAACGGAGCGCCGGCGTATTGGCGTGATAGTGGTAGTTGGAGCCGGCCTGATGGGCGAAGGCCGCATCGAACGTCATGCCTTCGTTGACGTAGGCGTCGCGATTCCACACGCCGTCGCCGCGCGCCCCATTGCCCGGATCCGCGTCGGCCCCGCGGGCGTTCGAATAGGAAAACGTGTCGCGGTTATCGAACACCGAGACTCCATCCACAAAATAGCCAATTGGGCCGCCGGGGGTCAGGGTCCGCGTAGTCGCGACCACCGGCGCGCGCGGAATCCGGTAAAGCACGCCGGTGTTGGCGGGAAAGTTGGGAAAATTCTGCGTATGCGCGGCGTTGAGGTACCACGGGCCCATCACGTGGTAGCCCAGTCCCGACGAACGGAGGTAAACCCAGTTCGCCGACGAAGACACCTGGATGACCCCCGCGTAGCTCGGGGTGGACTGCACGCCCTGTCCGCGGCTCCACGTCGTGACGGCCGTCCCGACGCTCTTCGCGGCGTCCGTTTCATAGAGACGGGCGTAGCGGCGGGAACTTCCGGTCTGCCAGGATTCAAGCTGCGGATCGGCGGCGCGCGCGAGGGTCAAGGTCAAGGCCAGGCCGATGCAGGCCAGGCCGAGGGTGCGGATGTGCGATCGGCAAAAACAGATTTTCATGGGAGGGTTAGGTTCCATGCCCCATTTGGCCACCAGCCGGTTAAGCGCGTGTGTGCCACATCAGGATTTTTGTTAAGTCGGAGTAAACGTTGCAGATTTTTCCCGTGACTGGTGTAGCTTGCCGGGCGTCCTGCTCCTCAATGAAAGTCTCCTACCCACTTTCGCTCAAGGTTTCGGTGTGGCTGCTGCTCAATTTGCTGCTGCTGGCCGGGCTGGGCATGGGGTTTTTTGTGGTCCAGGGCGGCTTGGGCTGGGATGCGCTCATGGCTGGACCCAGTGGGGAACGGGCGCAGGCCACGGCCAACCTGATCGCCAGTGAAACCGCCACCGCGACGGCCGAAACCCGGGAGGCGGTGCTGGCCCGGCTGAGCACCGCGTACCAAGCCGAATTTTTTATTTTTCGCCCGGGCGACGTGAAGGTGGCCGGCCCGAGCGTCGACCTGCCACCGGAAGTTCACAGTCGGCTGGAATTTGGGCTGCCCGGCCGGGGATTCAGGGAATTTGCCGGGCGCGGCGAATTCGGACCGGGGCGCGGAAATTTCAAAGGCCCACGGGGCGAAGCACGCCGGCCCGAAGCGGAAGAAGCCACTGGCGCGCCGCGCCGCAGTTTCAACGATTCCGTTCGCCCGGATAATTTTGATCCGACCCGACCCGACCCAACCGCCGGGGCCGAGCCTGACAAAGGCCCGCCGCGCCACGACCCCGGCGAAAAAACAGGCCGCGAGCCGCCTGAATTTGGCCGCAGCCGGGGACCGTTTGATCCTAACCGCGAAATCGAGCGTGGCCGTTTCATCGTCCGGGCCGGTACGCCGTCGGCCTTTTGGGTCGGCCTCCGGGTGCCCTTTGCCGCCGTCGAACGAAATCGCTTTCCCGGCCCCTCGATGCTCGTCGCACGGGTGGACTCCCTCTGGTCCCTGCTCCGTTTCCTTGACCTCCATGTCTGGCTGCTCGTCGGCACCTGTGTACTGGCTCTCTCCGTCCTCTTTTGGCTGCCCTTGATGAGCGGGATCACTCACGCGGTGGGTCAACTGACGACCGCCACCGAGCAGATCGCGGACGGGCGGTTCGACACCCGCGTTCCGACCAAGCGCCGCGATGAACTCGGCAAACTCGGGGAATCCGTCAACCGGATGGCCATCCGCCTCGACACCCACATGACCGGGCAAAAGCGTTTCCTGGGCGACGTCGCCCACGAACTGTGTTCTCCGCTGGCGCGCCTGCAAATGGCGACCGGCATTTTGGCGGAACGTGCGCCGGCTGATTTGCATGCCACTGTCGCCGACGTACGCGAGGAGGTTCAGCAGATGAGCACCCTCGTCAACGAGCTGCTCGAATTCACCAAGGCAGGCCTGCAGCGGCGGGAAGTGGCTCTGCGGAAGCTCGAACTCGCACCGCTCGTCCAGGAAGTGATGGTGCGCGAGGACTCCCAGAATCGCGCCACCGTCACGATTCCCGCGGATCTCAGCATTCTCGCCGAACCGGAGCTGCTTTCCCGCGCTCTCGGCAATCTCATCCGCAACGCGGTTCGCTACGCGGGCGCCGCCGGTCCCATTCAGGTGACGGCTCGCCGTGAGGCCAATCGCGTGATCCTCGCGGTCGAGGACGAGGGACCGGGCGTGCCGGCGGACGCCGTGGATCGCCTCGGTGAACCTTTTTTCCGGCCCGAAGCGGCCCGGACCCGCGAGCTCGGAGGCGTCGGCCTTGGCCTCGCCATCGTGCGCAGCAGCATGCTGGCCTGTGGGGGCGAGGTTCGCTTTGCCAACCGCACCCCGCGCGGCTTTCGCGCCGAGTTGCTGGTCAGCGCGGCGTGATGGCGGGTCCGGAGTTGGTAGTCCCGCCTTCAGGCGGAAGGGTTGCCGCGGCGGCCAGGGCGTCGGATTCCGCCTAAAGGCGGAACTACCAACGAAGTCAGCCCGCCGGATCCGAGGGTCCAGCGTTACGCCTGACCCCCGCCTTTACACGAGCTTAACAATTCTCCCTCGCGGCGACACGAACGGCTAACACGCGGACCCCTAAATTCGGGTAAATGCGGGAGGGACATCGCTCCCCGTCCCCCCGACAAATCCCTTCTCCGTCCCATGATCCTGCCAAACCCCGACCATTTTTCCACGGCCGCTTCGTCCCCAAGAATTGCCGCCGGCCAGTCCGCCCAGGAACGCCCGACAACGAGCGCCGGCCTGACCTCGACGGAACGCGCGGCGCTCGCCGATCTCGTGATTCGCGCCCGCACGGGTGAAGCCGCGGCGCAATCCGAGCTGGTGCGCAAATACACCCGCCGCATTTCCGGCCACGTCCGCATCATTATCCACCAACCCGACGCTGTGGAAGACGTGGTTCAAACCGTGTTCATCAAGATGTTTCGCCGCCTCAACCGGCTGCGCGATCCGGGTTCGTTCGAATCCTGGCTGTTCCGTCTGTCCCGGAACACCGCCCTCGATTTCATCCGGCGCCGCCGCTGCCGTCCGATCACGGTGCCCGTCGAGAATGAGCTGTTTGAAATTCCCGATCCCGCGAACGCCGGCGCCACGAACGAGATCATCGACGCCCTCGAGGCCGCCCTCGCCCACGTCAGCCCCAAGGACCGCGACCTCCTGAACCTTTTCATTGCCGGCAACAGCTATCGCACCCTCGCGGACCGCGAGGGCCTCACGATGGGAGCGGTCAAGGCCCGGCTCCATCGCATCCGGCCGTTCCTCCGGTCGTTTGTGGGTGGCGTCACCGAAACGCGTTTGCCCGGGGCCGCCCACTGGCGCGAGACAGGCAGTTCCCACCTCGCCGCCTGATGCCGCCAGTCGCGCCGGTCTCTGACCGGCGTCGGGGCGACCACGCACCCGGGGACCGCCCCGCGCCTGTCGCTCACGTATCAGAGTTTTTCGCACCTTTACACGGGTCTAACAATTTTCCCGTCCGCGTACATCGAAGCGAAACACGGAAGGCGTCTAATCAGGCATGTTCACTTCACCGTCCGATTATATCGCCACCCCGTCGGGCGGCGACGGTCGCCGGAGTGAACGACTCTCCATGAATATCGTTTCTCGTCTCTTCGTCCTCGGCGCACACCTGCTGCTCACGGTTGCCCTTTCCGCCCAGCCCACCGGCCATTCCACTCGCGGTCCGGGTGGTCACGGTCGCGGCAACCCCATCATTCGCGTGCTCGACAACGATCAGGATGGCGTGATTTCCGCTGAGGAAATCGCCAACGCTCCGTCGAACCTCAAGTCGCTGGACGTAAACGGCGACAGCAAGATCACCGTCGACGACTGCAAGTTGCTGCCGCGGCCCGCAGGCGCCCCGATGCCTCCAGCCGATCGTCCGGCGCCACCCGCGGACACCGATCATCCGCGCCCGCTCAATCCGATCATGCTGGCGCTGGACGCGAACCAGGATGGCGAACTGTCGGCCGCCGAGATCGCCAACGCCACGACTAGCCTCAAGGCGCTGGATCTGAACAAGGACGGCAAGCTCACGCCCGATGAGTACCGTCCGCTGCCGCCGGAAGGCGCTCCGGCCGAAGGTGCCGGTCGTCATTTCGGACGGCCTCCGTCCGGTGGTTAAAAATTCGTTATAATGGTAGCGCCGGTCAGATAACCGGCGCTATTCACGCCAATCAGGGTCGCACGTGACACACATGAAGTTTTCCCGCTGGTTCAACTGTTCCGCCGCCTGGCTGGTGCTGCTATTGCAGCGCACCCCGGTTATTTCCGGTTTTTTTAGCTCCGCCGAATTTTCGACTCCGCCCCGGGCGGTCAGTCTCCTCCAATCAGCCGTGGCCACCGCCGCGGCCCTCGGCGCGGTACATACCCTGGCCGGTGCGACAAAATTCGTCGTCAGCAACTCCAATGTGATCGGCACCGTTGGCACACCGATCGCGCCGGTCGGATTTACCGTCACAGGAGCCCAGTCCGCAGCTGGTTCGTATTCAATCTCTGGCACCGTGCCGCCCGGCTTGAGTGTCACCGGCATGAACAGCAGCCGCATCGTCAACACATCCACGGGCAGTATCACGGGGACGCCAACGACCAGCGGCGTTTATACGGTATCGATTCTCGCGTGGGAGAACACCAACGCCAAAGGCACGAGCTTTGGCCCGACCACGATCCGATTCACGATCGCCGATGGCGCCGCCGTGGTTCCCTCCCTCACTTCGCCACCGACCGGCCAGTCGGTAGTCGTGGGCGCTAGCGCTACCTTCGCCGTCACCGCCACCGGGACGGCACCGCTTACCTATCAGTGGTTCAAGGATGGCGGCGCCATCTCCGGCGCAACTTCGCCCACGCTCACCCTCACGAACGTCCAGGCCACGACCGTGTCGCCGCCTTTGCTCACGGTCCAGCCGGCCTCGCAATATGCCACCAGTGGGGCCACCGTGGTTCTGGCCGTCGCCGCCACCGGAACCGGACTCGGCTACCAGTGGAGCAAGGACGGTGTCGCCATCACGGGCGCCGTTGGGCCCACGCTCACGCTTGCTCAAGCCAGCGCGGCCACCATGGGATTTTATTCCGTGACCGTGACCAACTCGGTCGGAACGGCCACCTCCTCCTTCGCGACGGTGACCATCAGCACCGGTGGCGCCAGCCGGCTGATCAACGTGGCGACGCGCGGCTATGTGTCCGCGGGGTCCGCCTTGACTCCGGGTTTTGTGCTTCAGGGCACGGGCACCAAACCGCTGGTGATTCGCGCCATCGGACCGACGCTCAACGCTTTCGGGCTCGGCGGCGCCCTCGCGGATCCCATGCTCGAAGTCATCCCGCTGGGGAGCAGCACCGCCATCGCGACGAACGACAATTGGGGCGGTTCGACCACGCTCTCAACCGCGTTTTCCAATGTCGGGGCATTTCCGCTGGACCAACCGGCCTCGAAAGACGCCAGCGTCGTCGGCTCATTTTCTTCCGCTGGTGCCACGGGGTATTCGGCCCGGATCACCTCGGCCGCGATTGGCGGCGCCGGCCTCGCCCTCGCCGAAATCTACGACGACGGTCCGCTCAATGCTCCCGTGCGCCTCGTCAACGTCTCGACCATCGGTTTCGTCGGGATTGGTGAACAAGCACTCATCCCCGGCTTCGTCATCGGCGGCAACGCCCCGAAACAGGTGCTGATCCGAGCCGTCGGGCCCGGCCTCCAACCGTTCGGCGTTCCCGACCTCCTCGCGAATCCGCAGCTTTCCGTGGTGCCGCTGGGCAAGGATTTTTCCATCGCGACCAACGACAACTGGGGTGGCACAGCGGAGTTGCAGGCAGCATTCAATCAAGCCTCCGCGTTCGCCCTGTCCCCCGGAAGTACCGACGCCGCGGTGCTGCTGCGACTGCCTCCCGGCGGATACTCCGTCGTGGTCTCCGGAGTAGGCAACACGACCGGCACCGCCTTGGTGGAGGTTTACGATTTGGATCCCTGATTTCCCAGGTGCGCCAGTCTCTGACTGGCGATGGAACGCGAAGGGTCCGCCAATCCCGAAAAACGCCGGCCGGAGGCCGGCGCTACCCGACCACGAGCGCGATTTGCGCTCCCGGCCCGTGCACGCCTTCAATCAAGATGCCCTCGACATCGGCCGTCTTGGACGGGCCGGTGCACCAGATCACGTTGCGATCACTGCCGAGCCTCGCGATCGCTTCGGAAATATTCGCGGAGATGGTCGCCCGCTCCACGACGGCGACATGCACCCACGGGGCGAGCGCGGCGAGCCGCCGCACCGTCGTGGCGTCGTTCAAGATGATCGTGCCTGACTCGGCAATCGCCCCGGCAGCCCGGGTGATCCCAAAGGCGTAATCGTCGATCCGCGCGCGGTCGAATTCCAGCTCCACCGTGAAGTCCGCCGCGAAGTGCGGCGCGAGGTGCGGCCACAGTACGGGATCGCAGTAGCCACGCATCCAGCCCCCAGCGCGCAGGTGCTCCACGAGGACCGTGGGCGATGTCACCGCCAGCCCGTTCACCCGCTTGATGCGCTCCGCGAACAATTCCACGCGATCGCGCCCGGCGATCATATTTTCCATCACCGCGATTCCGGGTTCCGGCGGCGGCAGCGCGGCTCGCGTCGCCAGCGGCGTCAACGCGCGGCGCACGCGGGACAGGATCATTTCTCGTTCGTCGGTCATGAGAGATTTTGGCGAGGTGGAATCGGACTGAATCGTTCAGGTGGAGCGCCGGGTCACGAGCATTTTTTCGCGGCCCACCAGGTACAGCACCACGCAGATTACGAAAAAGGGAATCAACGAGAGCCAATCGG
>CANJNJ010000049.1 GCA_947474995.1 Opitutaceae bacterium
GAGCCGGATATTTTTGAGTAATACCAAAGGGCCCAATCCTGTCCCGGTTTGTCGGTAGCGATGCGCTCACTTAGCGCCAATCGGGTCAGATTTCTCCGAGTCGCCCGCAGGCGACTTCGCGCGTCGGGCCATCGGCGACCAGCGGTGGGACGGCCAATTTGCACTTCTCCTGGGCGTAAACGCAGCGCGGGTGAAACGCGCAACCCGCGGGCGGGTCGATCGGAGAAGGCGGATCACCCGGGAGCACGATGCGCTGGCGGGCGCGCTCGGCGTCGGGGTTGGGCGTCGGAATCGCGCTGACGAGGGCGCGGGTGTACGGATGACGCGGGCGCTCGATGACGTCGGCGGCGGGCCCGAGTTCGACGATCTTGCCGAGGTACATCACGGCGACACGGTCCGAGATGTGTTTCACGACCGAGAGATCGTGCGCGATGAAGATGAGCGAGAGGTTCATCTTCCGACAGAGCTGCGCGAGGAGGTTCAGGATTTGCGCCTGAATCGACACGTCGAGGGCCGAGACCGGTTCGTCGGCGATGATGACCTGGGGCTCCAGCGCGAGGGCCCGCGCGATCGCGATGCGTTGCCGCTGGCCACCGGAAAATTCGTGCGGATATTTTTGCATGAACCGCGGGGCCAGCCCGACCGTGTTCATGAGGTGGGCGACGCGGGCGTTGACCTCGGACGGTGGGCACACGCCGTGGACGAGCAGCGGTTCGGCCAGCGTGGCGAAGACGGTGAGACGCGGATTCAGCGAGGCGTAGGGATCCTGGAACACCATCTGCAGATTGCGGCGGGAGCGCTTCAGCTCGTCCGTCGTGCAGTCGCAGAGATTGCGGCCCTGCAGGATCACCGAGCCGCCGGTGACGGGTACCAGTTGCAGGATCGTCCGGGCGAGAGTGGATTTGCCGCAGCCGGACTCGCCGACGAGCCCGAGTACTTCGCCCTTTTGGACGGAGAGCGTGACGCCATCGACCGCTTTCACGGTGCCGATCTTGCGCCGCAGGATGAAGCCCCGCGTGATGGGGAAGTGGGTCTTGACGTCGCGCAGTTCCAGGATCGCTTCGGGCATGGGGGAAATCAGAGTTCGCCGGCCTGGACGCGGAGACAGGATTGGGCCTGGGTGGGGGAGACCTCGACCAGCGCGGGGCGCGAGGCGTGGCACCGTTCCGTGGCAAATTCACAGCGCGGAGTGAACGAGCAGCCGGGGAGCGGCTTCGAAAGATCCGGTGGCATGCCGGCGATCGTGTAGAGTTCCGTGCCCTTGGGTTGGAGAGACGGGATGGAGCGCTGCAGGGCGCGCGTGTAGGGATGCTTCGGCGCGTAGAACAGCGTCCGCGTATCGGCGGTCTCGACGATCCGGCCGGCGTACATGACCTGCACGCGATCACACAGGCCGGAAACGACCCCGAGATCGTGCGTGATGAAGATAACCGCCATGCCGAGTTCCTGCTGCATCTGCTTAATCAGTTCGAGAATCTGGGCCTGCACGGTGACGTCGAGCGCGGTGGTGGGCTCGTCGGCGATCAGCAACTCCGGCTTGGTGATGAGGGCCATCGCAATCATGACGCGCTGGCGCATGCCGCCGGAAAACTCGTGCGGATAAAGATTCACCCGCTTGGCGGCGTCGTTGATGCCGACCGCTTCGAGCGCTTCGATGCCGCGGCGGAGCGCGTCGGCCTTCGAGATTTTCTGATGGATCAGCAGAGGTTCGATGAGCTGCTCGGAAATCCGCAGGTACGGGTTGAGCGACGTCATGGGATCCTGAAAAATCATCGAGACCCGCTTCCCTCGAATGCCGCGCGCCTGGGCCGGCGTGCAATGGAGCAAATCGACGCCGTCAAACATGGCCGTGCCGCTTTCGATGCGGCCGGGAGGCTGCGGCACCAATCCCATGATCGAATAGCAGGTCACGGATTTACCCGAACCGGATTCCCCGACGATCCCGAGTGTCTCGCCTTTTTCGACCGTGAAACTGACGCCGTCGACGGCGCGGTAGATGCCGTTGCGCGTGTGGAAATAAGTTCGGAGGTCGGTGACAGACAAAAGCGACATCGGCGCAAGGCGTGAGGTGGAGAGCGCGAAGCGCAAGCTAAACGCGCCGGACGGGGGTCGCCAGGAATTCGCGCACGGCGGCCGTGACGACGGACGGGGCGAGGTTGGCGAGCGAGGCGCCGCCCGTGGGCGGGCAGCCGGGCGGTTGGAGAATTCGTGCGGTGGCCGTTGCGCGCGGCAGTCCGCTCGGCGCGAAAATCGGGCCCGTGCGCATGGGATTGGTCGGGCCGAAGAGCGCGATCAGCGGCACCGAGAGCGCATTCGCGAGATGCATGCCACCCGTGTCATTGGACACGAGCAATCGGCAACCGCGCAGCCGATCGGCAAAGACCGCGAGGTTGGTCTTGCCCGCCGCATTTTCCACGCGCGCCGGATCAAAGCCGTTGGCGATGGTCGACGTGATGGCAAAATCTCCCGCCGTGCCGAAGAGGATGAATTTTTCCTCGGGCAAGGATTCGATCAACGAGCGCCAGTGCGCCACCGGCCAGCGTTTCTCCGGGGCATTCTCAGAACCGGCAATCAAGCCAATGGCCTGCTGGGTTGGCGCGCCGGCCGGTTGCAAAGCGAATGGGGTCCGAGCGACGGGCCCGGAAAGCCCGAACTGGCGAAAAAAATTCTCCCAGAGTTCGCATTGATGGTGTCGGCGCTCGTCGAAGTCGGCGGGCAGGCGGTAGCGGTGCGTCAGGAGGGGGCGCGGCTTGCCCGGGCGTCGGATGCCGAAGCGCTGGGGGCACCCGGCCAGCCACGCCTCCAGATCGCCGCGCAGAGAATTGGTGAAGAGCAGCCAGACATCGGGAAACTCCGCGCGGACTTTCCGAAAATGGGCGAAATAGCCCAGGCCGTTCGCGGGCAGGGGATGAAGATGATCGGCCACCTGCAGTTGTTCCAGGAACGGTATGAATTGCGGCCGGGTGACGAGGGTGATTTCGGCGTCGGGTCGCGACGCGCGCAGCGCGCGCAGGAGCGGCAAGGCCATGGCGACGTCACCCAGCCAGTTGGGCAGACGAATCCAAACGCGGGTGCGCCGCGGGTGCGCGGTCAGCGCGCGAATCGGCCGCTCTTGCTCGAGCAGGCTGCGTTTGGCCTCGAAGCGGAACCGGCGCGCGGGCACGTCCTGGTTGCGCCAGCGATCGTGCACCCACAGCCAAGACGCGCAGACATTGTCGTCGCTGCGCAATAAAGTCTCCAGCCAGCGATTCAGTCCGATGGTTACGCCGGCGCTCGTGCCGTCGCTCTCCACGCGGTGCGCGCTGATTTCCACGCGCCAGAAGGCGCGGCGCCGGGCGAAGATGCCGTAGACGCGGGCGTCGAATTTTTCCGCCATGAGTCCGGGTAGTTCGGTGGTGGAACAAACGCGGCCAAAGAGCGTGGTCAGGGCTCCTTTGTCGCCGGCATTTTGATCGAACAAGACTCCGACGAAGCCGCGCCGGCGGAGGATTTTAAGCGTCTCCGCGAAGCCGTCTTTGCGGGAAAGGAGTTTCATCCCATAGCGCTCGCGCGAGGCTTGGACGAAAGCGTTGGCGGCGGGATTATTGAGCGGGCGGAAGATGGTGCCGAATTCCGGGAAAGGCTGTGGCACCACCAACGACATGGCGGTTTGGGCCTCCCAATAGGCAATATGGGGGGAGCAAATCAGCGTCGGCTCGGGATTTCGCTGATAGCTGACATAGACCTCGATCAATTCTGGCGCGGCCGAAATTATCTGGCGGTACCGGGCCTCGCGGAGAAAGGGCGTGGCGAGCGACAGCAGGCCGGTTTCGATGAGGCGCCGGCAACTTTCCCGCCCAATGGTCCGGTGCCAGGCGGCCGATTTGTCCGGAAAGGCGTGGTGCAGGTTGGAAAGGATGAGGTGCCGGCGCTTGGGCACGCAGAAAAAGATGAAGTCGCCGAGTCCCACGGCGATTGCCCGCAATAGCGGTTCGGGCGTATGGGCGACCAGCCAGCCGATGATTTTGAAGACGAGAAGCAACACGCGGGCGGGAGGCTAGGACGCGGTCGCGGGCGAGGGCGAGTCGGGAGTCCAAAGGAGGCCGCCCGGCAGGGGCGCCAGCGGCGCCAGCCGACTGAAAGCGGGTGAATTCACGCGGCAGGGGGAACGAGGAATAGGCAGGCGAATGACGCGCGTGGGATTTGGCATTTGATTTCCGCCGGGAAAAACCATGGAACGTAACGCTCTGGCGGTCAAAGGCAGATTGTACCGGCCGCCGCTGACATGACCCAACTCCTCATCATCAAGCCTTCGTCGCTCGGCGACATCGTGCACGGCCTGCAGGTTGCGACCTCGCTCAAGGCCCAGTGCGAGGGTCTGCGCATCTCGTGGGTAGTGCGGGAAATTTTCGCGCCGATCGTCCGGGCGTCGACGGCGGTGGATCAGGTCTATATTTTCGAGCGTAATTCCGGGGCGAAAGGGTTTCTGCGCCTCACGAAGGAACTGCGGAAGACCAAGTTCGACTACGTCTTTGATTTCCAAGGCTTGCTGCGGTCGGGCTTGATTACGTCGCGCATGCACGCGCCCCGCAAAGTTGGCCGGAGCGACGCCCGCGAAATGGCGGGAATTTTCTATAATGAACAGGTGCCGTTGCCGCCCGACGGGAAGCGAAGTCACGCGCTCGATATCTTGTTGCAGTTCTGTCCGGTGCTGGGGGCCAAGGCGGAACTGCGGGAAACGTTGAAGTTTCGCGAAGTCGACAGTCTCAACCTGCGGTTTGCCGATGCGCGCGGCGGCGGGAAGCCCATTGTGATGTTTCCGGATAGCCGCCGGGCGGAAAAAAATTGGGGCGGTTTCAAACAGCTGACGGAAATGATCCTGCGCGAGGTGAAGAACCGGAAGGTCATCTGGGCCGGCAGCAACTACGTCCATGATCGGATCGGCTATCCGCCGACCCAATTCTTCAATCTCACGGGCAACACGAGCCTCGTGTCGCTGCCGGCGCTGATCCAGCGCGCTGACTGGGTGATCTCCAATGACAGCGGCCCGATGCACCTCGCCGCGGCGATGGGCGTGCGCGTGCTGGGTATTTTTGGGCCGACCGATCCGCGGCTCTTTGGGCCTTACCCGCTGACGGCACCGGGCAATGTCGTGGTGCAGGCCCCGGTCGGAGACCTCAAGTTGCTTTCCGCCAAGGACGTTTACTCGCGTTTCCAGCGCGCGCGTGCACGTTTCGCCTCGTAGCCGTAACACCTGTTTTTTCCCGCCATGCTCGATCCCAAGCTCCTCCGCGAATCGCCCGACATCGTCCGGGCCGCGATTGCCAAGAAACATCTCAACGTCGATCTCGACGCCGTGCTCGCCATCGATGCGGCGTGGCGCACGCAGTTGCAAGAGGTTGAGGCGCTGCGCGCGAAGCAAAAGGCGGCCAACACCGCGATGGCGGCGCTGCCGAAAGGCACGCCGGAGTTTATGGCCAAAGTGGGGGAGATGAAGGCCGTGTCGGGTCAGGTCAAGGAGCGCGAGGTGCAGCTGAAGGAAGCCGAGGAGAAATTTCGCGACGCGATGCTCACGGTGCCCAACCTCGCGCACGCGAGCGTGCCGGAAGGCCCGACGCCAGAGCAGAACGTCGTCTTTTCGCTGCACGGGGCCCATGATGCCCCGCGGCCGCATGCGATTCCGCACTGGGAGATCCCGGGCTTTGACAAGATTTTCGATTTTGCGCGGGGCGCGAAAGTGACCGGCGCCGGGTTTCCTTTCTACGTGGCCGATGGGGCGCGGATCGTGCGGGCGCTGATCCAATTCTTTCTCGATGAAAATGTGAAGGCGGGCTACACGGAAGTGAATCCGCCCATCCTCGTGAACGCCGCGAGTGCGACGGCGACGAGCCAGCTGCCCGACAAGGAAGGGCAGATGTACGAGACGGTGCCCGATCGCCTCTTCGCGATTCCGACGGCCGAGGTGCCGCTGACCAATTTTTTCCGCGACGAAATTGTCGAGGAAGCGGCGCTGCCCATCTATCGCTGTGCCTACACGCCGTGTTTTCGCCGCGAGGCGGGCAGCTACGGCAAGGACGTCCGCGGCCTCAACCGGCTGCATCAATTCGACAAGGTCGAGCTGGTGAAATGGGTGCACCCGACGATGAGCTACATCGAGCTCGACAAGCTGCGCGAAGATTCGGAGCGAATTCTGCGGAAGCTGGATTTGCCCTACCGGGTGCTGCTGATGTGCGGCGGTGATTTGGGCTTTTCCCAGTCGAAGAAATACGACCTCGAAGTCTGGTCCGCTGGCCAGAAGCGCTGGCTCGAGGTGTCAAGCTGCTCGAACTTTGAGGCCTTTCAGGCGCGCCGGGCGCATATTCGCTATCGCGCGAAGGACACAGGCAAACCGGAGCTGGTCCACACGCTGAATGGGTCGGCGCTTGCCGTGCCGCGCGTGCTGGCGGCCCTCCTCGAAAATAATCTGGAGGCGGATGGACGCGTCCGGATTCCCGCCGCACTCGTGCCGTATTTTGGCAAGGAGCATTTGAGTTTCGCCTGATCTGGGCAGGCGGGGTCGCCACGTGTCGGGTCGAACCATGCCGGTGCGCAAACCTATCGATTGGCGGACGGCGGCCGCGAAAATTGCCGTCCTGATTCCGCGCGAGCGATGGGAACCGCGGGTGCTGGCGTGGGCCAACGCTTCGTCGGTTCGCACGCCGTGGGCGGTCGGATTCTCCGGAGGCGCGGACTCCGTGGCCCTGCTCCTGCTCCTGTGGGCACATTGGCCGGAACGGCGGCGTCGGCTGCGCGCCCTGCATTTCGATCACCGGCTGCGCGGGGCTGAGTCGCGCGCCGACGCGAATTTTTGCCGGCGCGTGTGTGCAGCCCTTGGAATCGAGTTGGTGGGGGGCGAGTGGCAGGGCGCTCATCGCGGAGCCAGTGAGGCGGAGGCCCGGCGGGCGCGGATGGAATTCTTTGCCCGGCACGCCCGGGTCGTCTGGCTCGGTCATCAACAGGACGACGTGGCCGAAACGATGCTCATGCGGCTCGCGCGCGGCAGCGGGGCCGGCGGGTTGTCGGCGCCGAGACCGGTCCAGGCTCAGCTGCGGAAGCGCGTCCACTTGCGGCCGTTGCTTGCAATTAAGAAGTCTGAACTCGTGGCGGCCCTGCGCTGCGCGGGGATTCCTTGGCGGGAGGACTCGTCGAACGCGCGCGGGCAATTCTTCCGCAATCGGGTGCGGCGCGACGTCCTTCCCGCCTGGAACCGAGCGGCGGAACGCGATGCCATGGGCGGCGCGGCGCGGTCCCGCGCGTTGCTGGAGGAAGACGACACCGCCCTGGAGGCCTGGCTCGATACCCTGAAAGTTACGGCGCCTGGTCGACGGTTGGCGTTGGGGCCATTGGCCGGAAAGCCGCGAGCCCTGGTAAGGCGGGCCCTCCACCGCTGGTTGTTGACGCAGTCCGATGCCGGGGAGTTGTCGCGGCAGGGTTTCGATCTGCTGCTCGAGGCCGTCGAACGCGGCCGAGCGACCCGCCAAAGTTTGGGGCGGAAAGGCTTCGCGGTCATCGAAAAAGACGTGCTTCGCTTCCAGACCGTTGGAAAGCTCCGGCGCAAATTCCAGCGGACCGCCAATTGACTTATCATTTCGGAACATCCACCTTCCCCATCCAGTCCCATCGCTAAATGTCCGATCCCGAAAGCAAAAAATCCCGTCGTGCCCTGAAGAGCCTGCCGCCCGATCGCTTTCAGCCGAAAATGCTAATTTTCTGGCTGGTGCTCGTGGCCGCGGTGCTGGCGTTACTTTATAATACGTCGAGCATGACGAATGCGCCCGACTCCCTGACGATTCAGGACGTCGTGGAACGAGCCGAGGCGGGCAACATCAACCGCGATCCCGCCAAGCCGGCCATCATGCGGCCGGATCCGAGCGGCGGCCGCGACTGGTATTCCATCATGGGGCAGAGCCGTAAGGACGCGAACACTCCCTACCGGGACTTCCGCGCGGCCGGACGCCTGACCGACGCGAATATGATGCGGCTACAGCAGTCGAAACTGTTCATCGAACAGCCGACGCAGACGCTGCTCACCTCGATTGCGGCCCAAGTCATCCCCTTTGTCATCATCATCGGTCTGCTTTATTTCCTCTTCGTGCGGCAGCTTCGCCAGGCGGGACGCGGCGCGCTGAGCTTCGGCAAGAGCCGCGCGAAATTGCTGACGCGCGATCGCGACAAGATTACGTTTGCCGAGGTCGCGGGCTGTGACGAAGCGAAGGAAGAAGTCTCCGAAGTCGTCGAGTTCCTCAAGGACCCGAAGAAGTTCACGAAGATGGGTGGACGGATTCCCAAGGGCATCCTGATGGTGGGTCCCCCGGGCACGGGGAAGACGCTCCTCGCCAAGGCGGTCGCTGGCGAAGCGGATGTGCCGTTCTTTAGCATCTCGGGTTCGGATTTTGTGGAAATGTTTGTCGGCGTCGGCGCGAGTCGCGTTCGCGATATGTTCGAACAAGGCCGCAAGAGCGCACCCTGCCTCATCTTCATCGATGAAATTGACGCCGTGGGTCGCCAGCGCGGCGCCGGCGTCGGCGGCGGCAACGACGAACGCGAGCAAACCCTCAATTCCCTGCTCGTGGAGATGGACGGCTTCGATACGACCGAAGGGGTCATTATCATCGCCGCGACCAACCGTCCCGATGTGCTGGACAGCGCGCTGCTGCGCCCCGGTCGGTTTGATCGTCAGATCTACGTGGATTTGCCCGACCTGATTGGCCGCGAACAAATCCTGCGCGTGCACGCGAAGAGGGTCAGCCTCGCCGAGAATGTGGATTTGCAGGTAATCGCGCGTGGCACGCCGGGGCTTTCCGGCGCCGAACTCGCCAATCTCCTCAACGAGGCCGCGCTGCTCGCGGCGCGGCGCAGCAAGAAAAAGGTCGAGATGATCGACGTCGATGATGCGCGCGAAAAAGTGCAGTTTGGGCGCGAGCGTCGCCGGTTGATGGACGACGAGGAAAAGAAGCTCACGGCCTACCACGAGGCGGGCCATGCGCTGATCCAAGCCGTGCTCGATGACGGCCACATGCCGGTCCACAAGGTTACGATTATCCCGCGCGGCCGCAGTCTCGGCAGCACGATGTTCATCCCGAAAAAGGATATCCTGACCCATGCGATGAAGCGCATGCTCAATCAGATCGCGATGGGTCTCGGTGGCCGCATCGCGGAAGAACTGGTTTTGGGCGACATTTCCAGCGGCGCCGCCGGCGATATCAAACAGATCACCAAGATTGCCCGGCACATGGTGTGCGACTGGGGCATGAGCCCATTGGGACCCGTCGCCTACGGCGACAACCACGACACCGTGTTTCTGGGGCGTGACATCACGCGCAACGAAAACGTGTCCGAGGAGACGGCCCGCCAGATTGATCACGAGATTCATCGGATCATCGACGAGCAGTACCAGCGGGCGAAGCAGATCATCGGCGAGCATCGCCCGGCTTTGCAGAAAATTGCCGAGGCCTTGCTGGAACACGAGACGATCGACGGCAAGCACGTGTTGGAAATCCTGCAGTTTGGCGAAGTTCGCTCTCCGTTCGTGACGACTCCGCCGCCGCCGGACGGCAAGTCGGCGACCAAGAAGGCGCCCGAGAAGGTGGACGTGCCGGATACCCTCGCCTCAGGTGGGCCGGCGCATGCGCCAACGCCGGCGTAATCATGCCGGCATAATTTGCGAGGAGGCGCGGTCCACTTGACCGCGCCTTTTTTGTGATTGAGCCCGGAACCACGGTGGGGCTTGGCCGGGTGACGAATCGCAATTCGGTCTTGGATTCGGGGCGGGCAGTCGCAACCTTACGGCTAATCAAATGAAAATTTGCTGTATTGGCGCTGGTTACGTGGGGGGACCCACGATGGCGATGATTGCGTTGAAGGCCCCGAATATCGAGGTGCGGGTTGTCGACATGAACGCGGCCCGCATTGCCGCCTGGAATTCTGACACGCTGCCGATCTATGAGCCTGGGCTCGATGACGTTGTCCGTCAAACCCGTGGCAAGAACCTGCATTTTTCGACCGACGTATCCAGTGCCATCAAGGTCGCCGACATCATCTTTGTTGCAGTCAATACGCCGACCAAGACCTACGGGGTGGGGGCAGGCCGGGCGGCAGACCTGCGGTTCATCGAGTCGGTGGCGCGGACGATCGCCGAACATGCCAACGGGCCGAAGATCATCGTGGAAAAATCGACGATCCCGGTTAAAACCGCCGAGACCATTAAGGACATCCTCGCGGCCAATGCGCGCGGCCATAAGTTTGAGGTGCTTTCCAACCCGGAGTTCCTGGCGGAGGGCACCGCGGTGGCGGATTTGATTTCGCCGGATCGCGTGCTGATCGGAGGGGAACGCACGCCGGGGGGCGCGGCGGCGGTCAAGACGCTGGTCGAGGTCTATGCCCATTGGGTGCCGCGCGACCGGATCATCACGACCAATCTGTGGTCGTCGGAGCTCTCCAAGTTGGTGGCAAACGCGTTTCTGGCCCAGCGCATCTCGTCGATCAATTCGATCTCGGCACTGTGCGAAGCGACCGGAGCTGACGTTGACGAGGTCGCCAACGCCATCGGCAAGGACTCGCGCATCGGACCGAAATTTTTAAAAGCATCGGTCGGTTTCGGTGGCTCCTGTTTTCAGAAGGACATCCTGAACCTCGTCTATCTTTGCGAGCATTTCGGGTTGCCCGAGGTGGCGACCTATTGGGAGGGCGTGGTCAAGATGAACGACTGGCAGAAGCACCGCTTTGCCGGCCGGATCGTGCGTTCGCTTTTCAATTCCGTGGCGGACAAGAAAATCGCGGTCCTGGGGTTCGCGTTCAAGAAGGACACCAACGACACCCGGGAGTCGGCGGCCATTTCCGTCTGCCGCGACCTGCTGGCCGAACAGGCCCGGGTGGCGGTTTACGACCCGAAGGTGCCGGCGGACGAGATTCGGGCGGACGTGCTCGGCAAGGACGCCGATCCGGGGCGCCTGACCGTGGCCCGGACGGCCTACGAGGCCGCGGCTGGGGCGCATGCCCTTGCGATCGTCACCGAATGGGATGAGTTCAAGCAGCTCGATTATGCAAAAATCTTCACTGGCATGCAGCAGCCGGCCTTTATTTTTGACGGTCGCAACATCTTGGATTTGGCCAAATTGCGCGAAATTGGGTTCCGGGCTTCCGGCATCGGCCGGTGAAATCCGCCTGACCCGGGAAAGATCGGGTTAAAGAGCTTCACTCTCTCGTTGACGGCGGGCGGATGGTCCCTGAACTTTGATGCAGCATTCCGTTTGCCGCGCCGTCCCAGACTGGCGTTCACCACTGCATGAAACACCTTCGCCTTGCCCTTACCCTTTCGGTCCTAGCCTTTGGTTTGGCGCGTGCACAGGATGAAGAGCGGCAGCAGCCGCCGACTGAAATCCCCGACTTCAGCAATCTCGACGAGTTCATTTACGAGCCGAAGAGCATCCTGAACATTAGTCTTCGGCATCTGAGTTCGGCGAAGACGACCTTCTTTGGGCATGGCTCGATTGCCTCGACCCTCGACGAACCCGGTCTCGCCACCGGGGTAAACCTGACGCGGCATTATCATGATGGCACCGTCGAAGGGGATCAACGTGTCGCCGGTCGGACGGATACCAGTGGCAACCCGCTCAAGGACTCCGCGAGTGGCGCGCAGATTTTTTATTCGGTTGCTCAGGATGGTCGGACGAACAAGTGGGCCTATTCGGATCCCCGGCAAATTACCGACAACGGTTATATCGTTTATCACACGTACACGGCCGATGTCATCGATGACACCCGCCGGGAAAAGGACACCACGTCAACGAACGGCTTGGATCTCTCCGTGGCTCACGACATGGGTAAACTCATTGGCTCGAAGATTACCTGGAACCTGATTGCGGGAATGTCCATCAACGACCTGTCCTCCGATCGAATGGATCCCGTGCGGGCCCGGGTCGCGGCTCAAAGTGATTATTTTTCCTTGTTCGGGGCGACGCCGCCCGCGCCGCCGTATTCCTCGCCGAGCACGGCAAACGTCAACTTGCTGACGGCCGCGGGCACACCGCTCACGACGGACGATGGCACCGCCCAGACGACGACGGCGGACACGACGATCCTGATTTCGAACGAACCGGCGGCGCGGATTCTGTCGACGACGACGGATGGAACCAGCGTCCTCAATCGCTGGAAATTGAAAGGCGCGTTCTATACGTTTCGCGCGGGTCCCACGGTGAATTTGCCCCTCTTCTGGCGGTTGCATGCGAGCCTGAGTTTCGGTCCGGCGCTGGTTTATGCCGGCACCAGCTACATGGTGACGCAGGTTTTGCAGCCTGAGATCGGATCAGCGATCAGCGACACGGCGAGCAATGTCTCCTATAAATTGATCCCGGGCTATTTTGCTGATGCCGCGCTGGCCATCGATCTTTCGGAACGCACCGGTTTTTTTGCCGCGGCCGTCTATCAGTCCGCGGGCAACTACACGCAGAGCCTCGACAACAGTTCCGCGCACTATTCGACCAAGGTTGACCTCTCGAATATGAACGGCCTCCGGGCGGGAATGTCCTATCGGTTTTGATCGGATTCACGGTCGACCCGATTGACGGTCGAAGCTTGGTTTGAGGATAAACGCGCCGCGTCGCGTTTCGAACGGTACTTTCCGTCTTTCCAAGGCCCGCCGCTGCGGTTTCGCTGGCTACCGCGTGAACGAGAAGAAATCCCTCTGGCCGGTGACGTCGCTGGCGGTGCTGACGGGTCTGAACCTGCTCGACTACCTTGATCGCACGATTCTGGGCTCGGTGTTGCCGCCGTTGCGGGAGGAACTTCATCTCAGCTACGAGCAGGCGGGCACAATCGGCACGGCTTTCATGCTGGGCTATTTCCTCACGTCGCCGATCTTCGGGTATCTTGGCGACCGGATGCCGCGGCGCTGGCTGATTGCGGCGGGCGTGTTGGTGTGGAGCTTTGGCACGCTGATGTCGGGCCACGCCAGTGCCTACGTTTCGCTGCTTTGCTTTCGGGTCCTGGTCGGTTTCGGCGAAGCCAGTTTTGGCACGATCAGCCCGGGCTGGATCGCCGATCTCTTTCCCCCGGGGCGGCGCAATAATGCGATTACGGTCTTTTATTTCGCGATCCCGGTTGGCTCCGCCATCGGCTACCTCTTCGGCGGCTGGATGGCCGTTCACTACGGCTGGCGCGCCGCGTTCCTGGGCGCCGGCTATCCGGGTCTCGTGCTGGCTGGCCCGCTTTTCTTTCTGCGCGAGCCGCCCCGCGGGGCGAGCGACGCAACACCCGCGGCGTCGGCCGATCTGCGACCAGCCGGCTGGCGGGTTTACGGGACGCTGCTGAAGTTTCCCCGCTACGTGGTCCTCGTCGCCGGGTACACCGCGCAGACCTTTGCCATGGGTGGTTTTCAGCTCTGGGCGCCGAGTTTTCTCGTCGAGGTGCACCACATGAAACTCGACACGGCGGCCTTCTTTTTCAGCGCGTCCCTCGCCGCGTCCGGCCTGGTGGCGACGCTGGCCGGCGGGTTCACCGCGACGCGCTGGCAAAGAAAAACGGGCGTCGGCTACGCGTGGATTTTGGCCCTCAGCGCGCTCACGACTGCGCCGATGGCGTTTCTGGCCTTTACCCTCACGAGTCTGACGGCGGCCAAGGTGGCGCTCGTGCTGACGATGTTCCTGATGTTTCTTTCCACCGGGCCCGTCAACACGCTGATCCTCGAGACCGTGCCGGCTTCCATGCGAGCCAGTTCCATGGCCGCATCGATTTTCACGATCCACCTGTTTGGCGACCTGTGGTCGCCGAAGGTGGTCGGACACCTCGCGGACCGTTGGGGCAACCTGCAGCGCGCGGTCGTTTGGACCCTGCCGGGCGCTCTGATTGTCGGCGCACTGCTTTGGACGTGCCTCGTCATCTGGACCAAGCGGGATCTCAGCCGGACTCGTGCCGTTGAAAGTTGAGAGGGGAAAGTTGAAAGCGATGAACGCCGGGGCGAAATCGCTCCTTTTGGGCTGGGTTCGAGGCAAGCGGATCAGTGACCGCTTTTTCGCGGTCTACACCGCAGTTAATTTTTTGTCGGCTCTGGCTTTCAACTCTCAACTGAATTTTTCCGGCTAAGACGCGGAGGGAACTCTTTAGCGACCGCCGGAGAAAACTGACGGGGCGTCTCAGCGGGGCAGGTCCGGCACGCCGTGATCGTGAAGTACGTCGTCCACGCTTCGCAGCGAAGCGGGCGGGAAAAATGAATTCAGGCGGGTAATAACCTGCTGGATAATTCCGTCCGGGCAACTGGCGCCCCCGGTAATCAGGATCCGCTTCGGCGTACCCGCCACGGTGTTTCCTCGCGTTGGGACAGCGGGGAGATTCGACCAGAGCGGGCGGGATTCCGTGTGGCCGCTGCCTCCGCCGACATACAGGTAGTGCTCCACGGCCTGCGGCGAGGGAATGCTCGACTCCGACTGGATGAAGAACGCCTTAGGCCCGAGCTTCTGTTCGCACAGACGGAAAAGCTGGTAGGTGTTTGAAGAATTCTTGCCGCCAATGACCAGGGCGGCATCAAGCGGTTCGGCGAGCGCGCGGCTCAGGGCGTCCTGATTCACTTGGGTCGCGTAGCACAGGGTGTCGCGGCGGCTGCCGCCGCCCACGTGGGTGTCATCGCCAAACTTCGGCCGGTAGACGCCGCGCAGATATTCGATGATGGCGATGGTTTCGTTCATCAGGAGGGTCGTCTGATTGACGACAGCCACGCGTTCGAGATGACGCGCGACGTCAAACCCCGCCGTGTGTCGGCCGGCGAAAAGCTCGGTGAAGCGCTGTTGGCGCCGGGCGTCGGAGCTCGCGATTATTTCGCCGAGTTGGCGCGCTTCCTCGAGATTCCGCACGATGACGGCGGGAGCAAAGCGGCGGGTGTTGGAGAACGTCGCTTTTGTCTCCTCGTGTTCGTGCTTGCCGTGAATCACCACGGTGTAGCCTTCGCGACCATAGGCGCGGGCTGCCTTCCACACTTTTTCCACGAGCATGCAGGTGGCGTCGTATTGGTAGACGGGCAGTCCCTTGCGGACGAGGCGACGCTTGTCCTCATCCGTCGCGCCGAAGGCGGGAATAATGACGATATCGTCGGTGGTGAGCGTGTCCCACAGGAGTTCGTCCGGCGCGGCGGCAGCTCCCGCCGTCGGCGCACGCGCGACTCGGCCGGATGTGGTATATGGCACGCCTTTGTCCGTCTGGAGATAACGCAGGCCCCGCCGCAGCAGGTCCTCGTTGACAAAGGGATTGTGGATCAACTCGGAGAGCATGAACACCCGGCGGCCGGGATTTTCGGCCAGCGTCTCGTAGGCGCGCTCAATCGCATTCTTCACCCCGAGGCAGAAGCCGAAGTGGCTGGGGATGACGTAGCGGATGGCGCCAAAATCGAGCGTCACCGGCGCGGTCGCAGTGCGCTCCTGCTGACGAGCGAGCGTCTTGATCGCGAGGCAAAGGCGGGACTGGTAAAGAGCGGCGGCTTCCCGGTCCTGCGCGTAGATGGCGGTGTTGCGCTCGAGCGCGGGTCGAAATTTGTAGATGAAATCGCTTTCGCCAAGATGAAGGTAGGGGATTTCAACGAGATGCGGATCGAGGGCCTCGAGGAGCGTGGCCAGGGAGGGAGCCAAGGTTGCTGGTTCGGCGGCGAGCTGATCGAGCGAATGGAAGTCAATTTCACCGTCCAGCGGTTGGCCCTCCACTTGAACCAAGAAGACGTGGAACGAACGACCGGCGGCCGCGCTGACCAACGTCGCCACGGGCACAGTGTGGTGGCGAAACGCCGATTCCAACCGCGCCGTCGCCATCGCGAGATCGCTGCCGGTAAAGGCGAGACCGCGCTTGGAGCCCAGGGACCGCACGGCCAGCTGGTTGCTCGGATTGAAAGCCAGCACAGCAACGAGGGAAGAGGGGGCGGCGACGGCAGCCGAAGACATGATGATCGAGACTGGCAGGGGTCCCGGTCGACGGCAAGGGCCGGGAAAACCGGTCCGGCCAAAACCTGACCGGTGTCAGGCCTCGCCCGCTTCGTCGCTGTCGGCAAAGGGATTGCCGACGAATTCCGTCCCAAAGAAATCCTCGTCTTCGAGAACGCTCCTGACCGCGGCGGTGACGGTGGCCCGGTCCGCGGGATTCAACTGCGGGAAATCCATCGTGCGCAGTTCGGCGATGCCGGCGCGGACCTGGGGGCGATCGCGGGTGCCGCGAGGAATTCATCCGCGCGGTTTGAAATGTCGTCGGTGATCGGACGAAGTCCTTCGGGCCATGGAGAAATGCTCGCCACGCCCAACGACTTTGCAACTGCGCAAAGCGAAATGCCAAAGAGCGGGCTAGCAAGGCCTGTCATTCTGAGACAGGCCACGAAGAGCCCGAAAGGTGGACCGTGCGCTCCGCGCTCGGTCAGCGTTGGGCTCGATCTCACGTTCGATGGCCGCGCACGGAGTGCACGGCCCACCCGGTACGCCCTCGGTGGGTTACATCCTGACTTCTCCCCGAACGTCATCAGAGCGTAGCGAAGAATCCAGTTGGACTTAGTCCACCTCTCTGCGGGTGCGAACCTGCAGCTGGATTCTTCGCTGGCGCTTACCACGACAATCAGAGGACCTTTTTGGGGTCCCTTTTGGGGCAGCGGGCGAACGTCAGCCGCGCAGGACTTCGGCAAGCCGCGTCACATCCTTGCCGCCGCCCATGGCGAAGTCGGGCTTGCCGCCGCCTTTGCCCCCGATCTGGATACTCAAGGCCTGCACGATTTTTCCGGCCTGGTGACCAGCCTTGATTGCTCCCGGTGAACAGAAGGCCACGAGTCCCGCTTTGTCGCCGAAGACGGCGCCAAGCTGCACCGCGCCTTCGCCGATTTTGGCGAGGATTTGGGAACCGACGCTGCGCAGCATCTCCTGATCCGCAACGGGCACAACGGCCGACACAAACTTGAGCCCGTCCCGGGTCACCGCTTGTGCGGCGAGTTCATCCGCGAGGCCGGCCAGGGCCTTTTGCTGGAAGCCCTTCAACTGTTTCTCGGTTTCCTTTTGATGCGCGAGCAGGGTTTCGAGCTTCTTGACGACGTCACTGGTGCCGCCGCCAAGATGGGCGCTGACTGCCGCCAGGGCGGCTTCCCGTTGGGCGATGAAATCGAAAGCGGGCTGGCCCGCGACGGCCTCGATACGGCGGGTACCGGCGGCGATGGCCATTTCGGCGACAATTTTGATGACGCCGATTTCGCCGGTCGTGGCGACGTGTGTGCCGCCGCAAAGTTCGCGGCTGAAGCCGCCGATGTCGACGACCCGAACCACCTTGCCGTATTTGTCACCGAAGAAGGCGAGGGTGCCTTCCGGCTTCTTGTCGAATTCGGTTTCGTAGCTTTCGACCTTGGTATTGTCGATGACGCGCTCGTTGACGAGGCGTTCCACCTCGAGCAACTGGGCATGGGTGACGGCCTCGAAGTGCGAGAAGTCGAAGCGCATCCGTTCGGGCGTCTTGGATGTTCCGGCCTGGCGGACGTGCGTGCCGAGGGTCTTGCGCAGCGCCCAGTGAATCAAGTGAGCCGCGGAGTGATGGCGGGAAATGGCGCGGCGCCGCACGAGGTCGACAGCCAGTTCGGCCCGGGCCCCGGCGGTCGGAACCACGAGACCGGACGCAGGTGCGACCTTATGGAGGTGGCGCCCGGATTTGTCCTTCACGCAATCAACGAGGTGCAGGAGCGTGCCGTTGATGAGCGCCGTGCCCGTGTCACCGGCCTGCCCGCCCATTTCGGCGTAGAACGGCGTTTGGTCGAACACGAGAAAGACATCCTTGTCCGCGTGCACCGCTTCGATGAGCTGCGCGTGGGCATGGGTCTGCGTGTAGCCGAGAAAGATCGTGGCTTTTTGGTCGACGGCGGTTTCACCCTCGGTGGCGGCCACGAGGATTTCCTTCTTTTGCGCGGCACGACCGAGCCCGCGTTGCTTTTCCATCAGCGCTTCGAACTCCACGGTGTCGACGGTCATTCCGCGTTCGGTCGCGAGAAGCTGGGTCATGTCCAAGGGGAAGCCGTACGTATCGTAGAGTTCGAAGGCATCTTTGCCCTCGATGGACTTGTGCTGGCCCTGGTTCGCCCGATCGACCGCAGCCTGGAAGTTGCGCAGGCCACGTTCCAAAGTGCGGCCAAAGCTGTCTTCCTCGCCGCGAATGACGCGCTGGACGAGGTCCTGCCGCTCTTTCAGTTCCGGAAACACCGTACCCAGGGATTGCACGACCGGTCCGACGAGTTGCTCGAAGAAGCCGGCCTGCAGTCCGAGTTTCTTCCCGTACAAAATTCCCCGCCGGAGAATGCGGCGGATGACGTAATTGCGGCCTTCGTTACCGGGCAGGATGCCGTCGGCGATGGCGCAGCTGACGCAGCGCGCGTGATCCGCGAGAACCCGGAAGGCGACGTCGATGTTCTCCTGGTCCGTGAGACCTTCCCGCTTCGTCGGAACCGTGGCCAGGTACGTTTTGCCGGAAAGCTCCGCGACTTTTTGGAAGAGGGGCGTAAAGATGTCGGCCGCGTAGTTCGAAGGGTCCTTGGTGAAGTCCTGGAAGCCGCCCGTCGTCGCGTAGATGCCAGCGACGCGTTCGAAACCCATGCCGGTGTCGACGTGCTTGGCGGCGAGCGGCGAGAAGGTGCCATCGGCATTGGCGTTGAATTGGATGAAAACGTGATTCCAGATTTCAATGCAGCGCGGCGAGCTGGCGTTCACCAGTTTTCGTCCGGCGCTCTCGTCGTCGGACGGGAGCAGATTGAAATGAATCTCCGAGCACGGGCCGCACGGTCCCGTGTCGCCCATCATCCAGAAATTATCCTTCTTGTTGCCGTGGACGATGTGGACTTTGGGGTCGAGACCTTCGCGGCGGAAAATGTCCGCCCAGATATCGTAGGCTTCCTGGTCAAAATCGGACGGGTCGTGTTTGGACTTGTCCGGCGCATAGACGGTGGCGAAGAGGCGCTTGGGCGGAATGCCCCAGACTTTCGTAATCAGCTCCCAGCCCCAATTGACGGACTCCTTCTTGAAATAGTCGCCAAAGGACCAGTTGCCGAGCATCTCGAACAGCGTGTGATGATAGGTGTCGTAGCCGACGTCCTCGAGATCGTTGTGCTTGCCGCCGGCGCGGATGCATTTCTGCGTGTCCGCGGCGCGGGTGTCCTTGGCCGGATGGGCCCCGGCCCACTTCGAGACATCGGCGGCGCGATCGCCGAGGAAGATGGGCACGAATTGATTCATCCCCGCGTTGGTGAAAAGCAGACCGGGTGAATCGGGCAGCAGCGACGTCGACGGTACGACGGTGTGGCCCTGGCGGGCGAAAAAATCGAGGAACGACTGGCGGATTTCGGCGGAGGTCATGGACGCTGGAAAGGTCAGAAGACAGAGGTCGGAGAACGCCTTAGCAAGAGGGGAATTGCGGATGGGGTGGCGGGGTTGATGAGAGAATATCTCTGGAAGTCCGGAACGGCTTCGGTCGCGCCACTGTGTCCCCGGCCACCGCGGAAGGGCGTTCCGCTGGTTGGACCTGCCGCGGGGCGCTTTGGGGACAGGCAACCAGCGGAACAGTCGGTAATCCGCCAAGTCGCAAGTATTCAGTTGAGAGCCGAGAGTTGGGCGCTCGCACCAAGAGGTGAATTTCGTTTCGGGCGTGATGACTCGCGCGTCAGCTCTGAAGCGCGGCCGCTCAACTCTCATCCCTCAACCCACAACTGAATTCATCCGGAGCGACCACCCTCAGGTGGCCCATTCAAACGACGTATTCTGCTCGATCTCGTCGATCGTGGTGAGGCCGAGCAGAACCTTTTTCAGTCCGTCGTAGCGGAGCGGCCGATAGCCCACCTTGGCCGCGGCGCGCGAAAGTTCCTGGGCGCTGCGGCCTTCACTGATGAGCATCCGAAGCTCCTCGGTGACGAGAATGAGTTCGTGAAAGGCGACGCGACCCTTGTAGCCGGTATGGCGGCAGGCGGCGCAGCCCCGGCCCCGGAAGAAGGGCACTTCCGTCAGACCTTCCGGCTGGAAATATTTCAGCAAGGTTTCCCGCGGCGGGTAGTAAGCCTCTTTGCAGTTCTCGCAGATGCGCGTCGCCAGGCGTTGGGCCAGCACGCCGATCACGGAAGGCGCCACCATGTAGCTCTCCACGCCGAGCTCGATCAGCCGCATGATGGCCTGCGGTGCGGTATTGGTATGCAGCGTGGCGAACACGATATGCCCGGTCAGCGCGGCCTCGGTCGCGATCTTCGCGGTCTCGAGGTCGCGGATTTCGCCGACGAGAATCACATCCGGATCCTGCCGCATCAGGGCGCGGAGAATCGTGGCAAACTTGAGATCGATGGGCAGGTTGACCTGGCTTTGCGTCACGCCCGGCAGCTGGATCTCGATCGGATCTTCAATCGTGGAGATGTTGAGCCCCGGGGTGTTGATCTCGTGGATGGCGGCGTAAAGGGTGGTGGTCTTGCCGGAGCCCGTCGGGCCGGTGACGAAGATGATGCCGTTGGGATTTTGGATGAGGCGCTTGAACGGCCGGAGGATCGTTTGCGAGATCAACATCTTGTCCAGGGTCAGCAGCGATTTCCGGCCAGTCATCGCGAGGAGCCGGATGACAACCTTCTCCCCAAAGGCCGACGGGATGGTGGAGACCCGGAAATTCGCCGTCAGCGTTCCCACCGGTCGCGCGAACCGACCATCCTGGGGAAAGCGGGACTCAGTGATGTCGAGGTTGCTCAGAATCTTGACCCGCGACACCATCGCCCGGTGGAGCTTGCGGGAATACAACAGGACCTCCCGCAGGTTGCCATCGATGCGGAAGCGGACGCGGCAGGTGATTTCCTGGGCCTCGATGTGGATATCACTGGCCCGCTCACGGAGCGCGAAGAAGATGATCTCGTCGAGGATTTGCGTGAGGCCATTGTGTTCGGCGAGGGCGGCGAGCTTTTCGCCCGCGACTTCGGGGTCGTCGAACAAGCTGGAGCGATCGAGCTCGCTCAGACTCTCCTCCAGGCCCTTTTCGGTGCAGTATTGAATCGCAATCGCGGCCTCGATTTCGCGGGGCAGCGCGAACACGGCGCTCAACGGCATCTGCGCAATCTGGCTCAGCCGCCGGATGAGCTCGTGGTCGGCTGGGGCGGACGTGGCGACCGTGAGTACATTATTCAGGACGTAGAGCCCGAGGGTCCTGGTTTTTTTCGCCACTTCCAGCGGGATTTTCTCGATCGCTTCCTCGGTAATGACGGTGGCGAAGGGATCCACGTAGGCCACGTTCATCGCGTCGGCCCAGTAGCGGCAGGCGTCCTCCTTGGAGAGAATTTTGTCGTCGATGATCGCTTGAACGAGCGCCACGTCTTCGCCGTAGCGGGCCGCGAGAGCGTTGAGTTCAGCGGCGAAATCGAACTTCGGGTGCTGGCGGACGCGTTCGAGAAAAGTCCTAGTGGTTGGATTTGGCACGGCGGGTGGCCTTGGCTTTGAAAAGTTTACCGATTTCCGTCTGATCGAGCTTTTCCATGGCGAACGCGCCGGCGACCCGCTCGCCCTTCAATTCATTCAGCAATTCCGGCAGGGAATAGCGCACTTCGGCCCCGAGCGGCAGGGTAGCCGGGGGCGGGGTAGCATCGGAGGGGGCGGTCATCGGATTGGGTTATTTGGTCTCGAAACAGGCATCGATGGTTTCAGCGAGAGCCTTCGTGATTTCATCCTTCGGGGTGTCTTTGCGGATATAATTGGCGGCGCCGAGTTCGAGTGCCTCCTCGACGGTCTGGCGGTTCGTAAGCGACGTCAGCATAATGACGACGCAGTTCGGATCGATTTCCCGCAGCTTCCTGAGGGTCTCGAGCCCGTTCATCACGGGCATGTTCACGTCCAGAAGCACGAGATCCGGCGCTTCCCTTTGGTAGGCGGCGATTGCCTCTTCGCCGTTGGTGGCTTCGATCAGGTTGGGCGCGCCGAGCTGCCGGAGAATCAGCCCGACGTACTTGCGGATATGGGCCTCGTCATCGACCAAGAGTGCGGTTCCGTGAAAATTCATGGGAAGAGGGGGAGCGTAACGCGAAACTCGCATCCGCGGATGGGAAGGTTTTCCACCGTGATCGTTCCACGGTGGGCCCCGATGATCTTGCGGCAGATAGCAAGCCCAAGCCCCGTGCTTTTTTCCCCACCCGTGGGCTGGGTCGATAGGCGACTGAAATCCTTGAACAAGCGATCGCGTTCGCCCAGGGCGATGCCCGGTCCCTGATCCTGCACGGAAAAGGCGCAGGTGCCGTGAGCTGCGTCCTGCTGGACGGTGACCGTGATGGTGGAGCCCGGTGGGGAATATTTTACCGCGTTACTGAGTAAATTGTCGATGACCTGACGAATTTTCGCCTCATCGATGACCAGCGTCACCGTGGTCGCAGTGGGCGCAAAAACCACCGTCGTCTTTTTCTTGCCTGCCTCGATGTTGGTCTGGGAGACGGAGCGGGAAATGAGCCCCGTCAGATCGTGGGGACCAAGGTGAAGCTTAAGTTCACCCGACTCGATTACGGCGACGTCGAGCAGATCGTTCACCAGATCGAGCATGGACTGGCTCGCACCGAGAATGACGGTGATAAGTTCCTTTTGCTCAGTGGTGATTGGCCCCACGGCACCGTCGCGGAGAAATTCCGCCAGCCCGCGAATCGAAGCGAGCGGATTGCGCAAATCGTGGGCCGCCATGCCGAGGAACTTGTTCTTTTGGGCGTTGGCGTAGCTCAGTTGCTCGACCAGCAATTTCTGCTGTTCCGCGAGCAGTTGATTCTGCAGGTGTGAACGGATGCGGGCGAGAACCTCTTTTGCCTTGAAGGGCTTCGGCAGATAGTCGACGCCACCGGCGCCCAGGCCCTCGACGACGTCATCCGATTCGTTTTTCGCCGTGATGAAGATGACCGGTGCGCTGCCTTCGCCGTGCTGTTTCTTCAAGCGCCGGCAGGTTTCAAACCCGTCGATCCCGGGCAGCATGACATCGAGCAAGACCAGGTCGGGGCCAAACTGAGCGAATTTTTCAAGCGCGCTTTCGCCAGAGTCGGCGTCGGCGAGAACATAACCTTCACTCCGGAGGATCCCGGCCAGGATGCGAAGATTCACGCGGTCGTCATCGACAATTAAGATTTTCCGACCCTTCAAATCGATCGGGAGGGAGTGGGCCGACTCACGCTTGGCCGGCACTTCGGGTGGACTTTTGACGTCGGGAAGGCTCACGGGTATTGGCAGCCGACAAGGCCGGCGGCTTTAGTGATGGTTGTCGTCCCCCTCCGTGGATTCGAGATTATCAATCGCTTCGCACAGCATCTTCAGTGCCTCCTGGGGGGGACTTTGCTTTAGGATATAAGCCGCCGCCCCGCGTTTCACGGTCTCAAGTACGACCGACATCGCACTTTGCGAGGAGACCATGATGACTGGGATGGCCGGGTATGCTGCGGTCAAATTTGTCAGCACCTCGAGACCGCTCATGACGGGCAGGTTGATGTCGAGGAGTACAAGCTCGGGTTGGTGTTGGGCGACCACGTCCAAGCCTTTGCGCCCATCGCCGGCTTCCCAAACCTGATCGATGCCGACCTGCTTTAGAAGCAAACGCAGAAATACCCGGACGTGCTCCTCGTCTTCGATAATTGCAGCCGTGGTTGGGCGTGCCGTTCTTGATATTGTCACGTAAGGCAATACAATCCGCAAGCCTGCGTTGGGAACGAACGATGGCGCCGCGACCGAACGGCTTGGGCGCTCGGCAGAATTCCGCCCCCGCCGTGTCGCCGGTGTCGGCACTCCGCTCTTGCGCACAGAAACGCGGGCGTGGTAGCGCCGGTGAAAGGGGGCCTTCTGCCGCCGGCCTTAGAAGGCAGAGAATGAGTGCTGGCGATGGAGCGAACCTGCCTCCACTCTGTTGTATGGAAAAACGTCTCTTTACAGAACTCGGCCTGACGCCGGAGATACTCAAGGCGGTCGACAAGATGGGATTTGAAGAGGCTTCGCCGATCCAAACGGCGGTGATTCCGACTATCCTCACCGGCCGCGATGTCGTGGGCCAGTCATCCACCGGGTCGGGCAAGACCGCGGCTTTTGCGATTCCGGCCATTGAAAAAGTCGACACCCAACAGCGCGCGGTGCAGGTGCTCATCCTGTGTCCGACCCGCGAGCTCGCGGTGCAGGTGGCCGAAGAGACGGGCAAACTTGCCTTCTTTAAGCGTGGGGTGAGGGAGGTGCCGATCTATGGCGGCCAGAGCTACGAGCGCCAGTATCGCGCGCTGGAGGCGGGAGCCCAGATCGTCATTGGCACGCCGGGCCGCGTGATGGACTTGATGGAACGGGGCGCGTTGAAGCTCAATGCGCTCAAGCTGGTCGTGCTCGACGAAACCGATCGGATGCTCGACATGGGGTTTCGCGACGACATCGAGCACATCCTGAAGTCGGTGCCGGAGAAGCGGCAGCTGCTGTTTTTTTCCGCGACCATTCCGCGCGCGATCCAGGACCTAATCACCCGTTACTCGCGCGATCCAGCATGGATTAAGATTGAGGCCGTCGCAAAGAACGCCCCGCAGGTGGAGCAGGTCTGGTTTGAGGTGGATCGGCGCTCGAAGATCGAGGCGTTGACGCGACTCATCGACGTGCACGATTTCCGCTACGGGATCATTTTTTGCAGCACGAAGATCATGGTCGACGATCTCGACGAGCACCTGCACTCACGCGGGTATCAGACCGATCGGCTGCACGGCGACTTGTCCCAGACACAGCGGGATCGAGTCATGGATAAATTTCACCGCCATGCGTTCGAGTTCCTCATCGCCACGGACGTCGCGGCGCGCGGGCTCGACGTCAATGACCTCGAAGTGGTGTTCAATTTCGACCTGCCGAACGACGCGGAGGACTACACTCACCGCATCGGGCGCACCGGGCGCGCGGGTCGGTCGGGTCGCGCCTTCACCTTCGTCTCGGGCCAGGAGCTCTACAAGCTGCAGAGCATGGTGCGCTGGGCGAAACTCGATATCCGCCGCGGCAAGATTCCCTCGCTCGATGAGGTGGACGAGGCGCGGACGAATGTCTTCTTTGAAAAGATCCGTTCAACCCTGGAGGCCAAGGAATTCAAGCCGCACGACCAGATGATCGACCGGCTGCTCGACCAAGGCTACGCGAGCACGGATATATGCTCGGCGCTGATCCACTTGTTGCAGGGCGCCGTCGCGCCGGCTGCGGGCAAAACGCCGAGTGCACCCCCGCCCGCATCGGCACGGGAACGAGCGGCGCCCGCGCGGCCGGCGGCCGCTCGGGCGGCCAAACCGGCGCCGGACTGGGCGCGACCGGTCGCGGCACCGGGAGCTGAAAAGGCGGCGCCGGTGGCCTCCCCCGTGCCAGGTGAAGCCGAGGTTGCGACCAAGGCGAAATATGAACGTCCCGCCCGCACCGGTGCTGAAAAAGGGATGGCGACGGTATTTCTCAACGTGGGCCGCAAGCATTTGATCACGCCGGCGGATGTCGTCGGTAAGATCGCGGGGGTTACCCGATTGCCCGCCAGTGTCGTTGGGGCGATCGACATCCATCAGCGGCACACGCTGGTTGACGTCGCGGAAAGCGAGGTCGCCGTCATCGTAAAAAAGCTCACCGGGATTATGATGAAGGGCGAGACGCTGGCGCCCGCGCTGGCGTCCGAAACAGCGTAATGGTGGGTGGGCAAGAGGGCGGAGCCGGAGAGTGGGCCGGCCCCGCGCCCTTGACACTCGCGCCACGGGGCGACTATTTCCGTGCCCCAGTATGGAAGCTGCGCTCGACCAGTCGGTGCTTGTGCTGAATCGCCTCTGGCAGGCGGTGAACATTATTGGGGCGCGCCGGGCGTTCGGGCTGCTGGCCCGGGGTCACGCCCAGGTGGTGCATCACCATGAGGATGATTTCCGGACGTTCCCGCTGCTGAACTGGATCGATTTTTCGCTGAGCAACCCGCCTTTGGCTGAGATCGAAATGGTGCGTACCCCGAGTCGGACCATCCGGCTGCCGCGCGTGATCCTCCTCACGTTCTTCGACAAACTGCCCTGCAAGGAACTGAAGCTCACGCGGAACAATGTCTTCGAGCGCGACAAGAATCACTGCCAGTATTGCTCGCGGGTCCTGCCGCGCGAGGAACTGAATCTGGATCACGTTATCCCTCGCGATTACGGCGGGAAGACGACGTGGGAAAACATCGTTTGCTCGTGCATCAAGTGCAACACGAGGAAAGCCAATCGGCTTCCGCATGAGGCGGGCATGAGGCTTATTCGCAAACCCTCGCGCCCGAAGTGGCGGCCGGTGATCTCGCTCGTGCTCGGCAACCAGCGGAACGAGGTCTGGAAGGATTTTCTGGACGTGGCGTATTGGAACGTGGAACTGGAAGCGTGAGCGCGCTTCGCCCCGCGAAGTAAGGTTTAAAGTGTAAGGCGGAGACTCCTTTTGGTTGCCAAGGGCGGGAGGGCCGAACTCCGTCCAGGCCGTTGCCGCGGGGCGCCACCGCCCTGATAACGGGATTGCGCGGCCCCAGCCGTCCGCCAGTTTTGGGCCATGCTCGCAACCCTCGTCATGACCGTCATCGGCGCCGACCGGCCCGGACTCGTGCAACTGGTGGCTACTCGGGTCGCCGATCACGGTGGCAACTGGCTCGAGAGCCGGATGTGTCACCTGGGTGGGCAGTTTGCCGGCATCTTGCGCGTGGAAGTCGCCGCAGAGCGGGTCGACGAGTTGGTCGGTTCCCTGCATCGGCTCGAGGCGAGCGGGTTGCGCGTAATCGTGCACGCAGAGGGCGATGCAGCCAAGACGCCCGGTTCACGCCCGGCCGGTTCGGTGGCGAAACTGGAATTGGTCGGACAGGATCGACCGGGAATCTTGCGGAGTGTGTCCGGCGTGCTGGCGACCCACGGGGTGAACGTCGAGGAACTGTCGTCCGAGCGCGTCAGTGCGCCGATGGGCGGTGGAATTTTGTTTCAGGCTCATGCGACCGTGCTCGTGCCGGCCAAGACCAATCTCGCGGCCGTCCGCGCCGATTTGGAAAAAATCGCCGCCGATCTAATGGTCGACCTGAAGCTGGAACCCGCAAACTCGCACCGGTCTCAGCCGGAAAATTCAGTTGAGCGCTGAAGCTTGGAAGTTAAAAACCCGGGCGGGAAAAACGTTGCCCGAGGTGTATACTTGAAAAATGGAGTCACTGGTCAGTGTGGGTCGAATCCAACGCGAAACGAGTAATCTCGCCCCGGTCTGCATCGCTTTCAGCTTTCAACCTTCAACTGTACAAGTCCGGCTCAGACCCTCTAAGACATGCTCGAGCAACTATTGCGCGCCTACCAATGGTTCGACCATCCCGAGGGGATGAAGTTTGTCGAAGCGCAGCAGGATGCGTTTCGCACGGTCGGCCACTGGCTTTTCCAGCCCGGGGCGATGTCCGCCTTCCACCGCGTGCTCAACTGTGAGGAAATTTGGGCCCTTCACGTCGGCCGACTCCACCTTCACGTCATCGCCCCGGACGGCGCATATCGGCTGGTGCGCCTCGGATTGGATTTGGCCGGCGGCGACGTTCCCGTGGCGACCGTGCCGAAAGGGCACTGGCAGGCGGCGGAACTGGCGCCGGCGGTCCCCTTCGCGTTTGGCACCAACGTGTGCGCGCCCGGCTTTCGCTATTCGGAGCTGCAGATCGCGCCACGCTTGGAACTCGCCGAGTTGTTTCCCCAGCACCAAGATCTCATCGTTCAACTCACTCACCCATGAAGAACTCCGATCCGACCACGTCATCCGAGTCAGGTGCCCCCTTGCGAGCGGGCATGGCCGTGCCGCCTTCGGTCGTGGAAATTCTGGTGGCGACTTCCCCCACCGCCGCCATGACGTGCCCGGCGGAAGTTCGCGCCGTGCCGGGCAAGGGCCTCGAAGGGGATCGCTATTTCGAAGGCGTCGGCACGTTCTCGCCGCATCCGCCAAAACCCGATTTTGAAATCACGCTGATCGAAAAGGAAAACGTCGCTGCCTTCGCGCGCGATTCCGGCCTGCCCTTCACCGCCGCCCACGCCCGGCGCAACCTCGTGACCGTCGGCGTGGATCTAAACGCGTTGGTGGGCCGGGAGTTTTTGATCGGCGAGGTTCGCATCCGCGGCATCCGGCTTTGCGAACCTTGCAGCTATCTGGCCAAGACGACTTACCCCGAAACGCTCAAGGGCCTGGTGCACAAGGGTGGACTGCGCGCGCAGATCGTGTCCGAAGGGCGCATCCGCGTCGGAGACCTTATTCGCTGGGAATAAATAAACCCTGAAAGCGTTTTCAACTTTCACCTCTCAACTGCACGAGTCCGGCTGTCAGGCTGAGGGGAGTGAATCGGATACGCGCAGGTTAGTGAGGCGGCGCTTTCGCTCTGCCTGACCAGCCTTGAGGTCCTGAAGGCTCTCAGGCACTTTTTCGTGGTCTCCCTGAACGGTCGCCGCACTCCAAAATTCGCGAAGGCCTCAATACCTCGGCCTTCGTCGGCGGCCCGCGTGGGCACGGCTGTCGGCGCGGGTCCAGTCTTCCTCCCACGCCGCGATCACCGTGTTAAGGTACCGCACCTCGCGGCGCAGGTATTCAATCTCGCTCTTTAGATTTATCTCAGTCCGTCGATCGAGGATCGGGCGCTTGTGTTCCGAAACGGTAAAGCGCCACTGCGGGGAACTGCGGTACTCCCGGAGCTTGCGCTCCGTGTCGCGCCGGGCGGCATGAAGTTCCTCAATGGCGCGATTCAACCGGCTGAGGGGTGAGGTTGGGCCGAGGACCTCGTTCGCGGTTTCCCAATCCACCTCGAGGCGCGAGAGCCAGTCCGTATCACCCGCCGCCCAGGCCTGCTGGACTTCGTGCCAGAGGCGCTGCCGGGCGGGGGTCCACTCGCCACCGCGATCCGGGTGCAGCCGCTGGACGAGGCGACGAAAGATGTCCCGGGCGACCAGCGAACGCCCGGCCTTGGGCTCGAGCTCCGCGGCGGTCTGCTCGGCCTCGGGTGGCACCTCGCGTTCGTTCTCCTCGAACTCCGCTTCCCGGGCGAACGCGGCTGGGTTCAGTTCCCGCTCCTTTTGCTCCCGCCAAAGTCGTTTGAGCGAACGGCCACTGGTATAGGCCATGGCCTCGACCATCTTGATTTTTCGGGCCTTGGCTGTGGCCTCTTCCTGAAACTCGCGCAGCTGCGTGACCAGGAGAGGAAAGGTCCGGTGCAGCCACGACTCGTGAGCCGGGCAGTCAATCTCCTCGTGGCGGTGGAGGTCTCGGGTGGCCTTTTCGAGGCGTTTCCGCGCGGTATGAAATTCCGCCCAAGCCGCGCTTTGCAGGCGGCGATGATCGATGATGAGCAGGGCCCGCTCTTGAACCGGCACCAATTTACGCGCCGCGGCCTTGGGTGCGGCAGTCCGCTTTCGTCGGGGAGTGGCTACTTGGCCGGGCATGAACCGCCAAAGAAACGCGGAGAAGGGCGGAAGGCGAGCGGAGCCGATGGATATTTTAGGGCCCGCTGATTGCTGATCTAATGGTTCAGAGACCCCGTCAGCGGACAAAACGAGCGTCATCCTCGACAAAACGAGCGACGTGCCGGGTGGGCCGGGCATTCCGTGCGCGGCCATGAAACGTGATCGGGGCCGAGCCGGACGGCTTCGGGCCGAAACCTGCAACAGTTGACGCGTGTCACGACGGGATGGTGGAACTAGGGGTATCCCCTCTGTGGCGCGGGTAATTAGAGTATCTGTATTGGCTTGCGATCCAGAAAAATGAGCAACGACTGAACTGGGGCCCCCCCCACCGCGCGAAACGCTGGGTCATTGTCTGATAGGAAATCAGCGCGAGCGAATCACCGCGTTGGCGAGCGTGTACTCGGCGCCCCACCCCAAGCAGTATCAGCGCATCCTAGCGATCACGGTCCGGACTAACGAGGGCGGGGCAAGATGAAAGAACTTCATAAGCCAGCCGCCGTTCTCTCGGGAGATACGAGCGTTTCACCAGCGGCAAACTCCGTCTTTCGCCATTCGCTTTCGGGTTTCATCATCCCGCTGCTCTTCATGGGCTGGGGACTATTTGCCTGGTGGGCTGTCGCTCAGGCCGACCGTGAGATGCGGGCCAGCCTGCTCCAGCAAGCGCGAATCGTGGCCCAGGCGGTGAATCGCGACCAGGTACTGATACTTACCGGCACCGCGGCCGACTTAGACAATCCTGACTACCAACGGCTCAAGGAACAGTTCGCCGGTGGCCGCTTGACGATCCCGCAGTGCCGGTTTCTTTACCTCATAGGCCGAAAGACAGATGGCACGTTCTTTGTCTTTGTGGACAGCGAGTCAGCCACCACGAAGGACTATTTTCCGCCCGGCCAGGTTTACGCAAAAGTCCCCGCCGTATTCCGCCGCGGGTTCGACTCTAAGCTCCCCGCGGTCGAGGGCCCGGTCAGCGACCGCGGGGCTGAGGGGGTTTTAGCGGTGGTTCCGCTGATCCATCCGAGCACCGGGGCGGTGCTCGCGGTGCTGGGAGTGGAGATAGATACCGGGGATTGGAAGTGGATGATGGCCAAGCGTGTGCTCCTGCCTCTGGCGCGGGCGCTCGTGATCTTAATGGGTTGCGCGACCTATCTATTCGCCTTCCGCCGCCCAAGTGCCCGGCGCAACCTGATTTTGTCCTTAAGCCTGTTGGCCGGCGGGTTACTCGTCACCGGAATGATCGTGTATTACGCCAAGGCGGATGCGGAAGCTAACTCGCTGCGGGAGTTCGAATTGGCCGGCAATGAGATCCGACTCGATATCTTAGCCCGCCTCCACGCCAGCGAGCAGGTCCTTCGTAGTGGCGCGGCCTTGTTTGAAGCCTCGGGGAACGTCGCCCGCGAGGAATGGCGGGCGTTCACCCAAGGGCTTCAGCTTGAAAAAGACCTGCCGGGCATGCAGGGCCTTGGCTATGCGCCGCTGATCCCCAGCGCGCAACTGGCCGCGCACGTCGCGGAAATTCGCCGGCAAGGTTTCCGCGATTATCAGGTCTAGCCCGGCAAGGACCGCGAGACTTATTCCGCCATCATCTACCTCGAGCCGTTCACGAATAGCAACTTGAGCGCCTTTGGCTATGACATGCTCACTGAACCCGTGCGCCGCGCCGCGCTGGAGCGGGCGCGGGATGAGAATGCCTCCGCGCTCACCGCGATAGTCTCTCTGGCGCAAGAGAACGGCCAAAAGGTGCAAGCGGGCGCTTTGATGTATGTCCCGGTGTATCGGCGCGGGTGGGCGGTGAAAACCGTGGCCCAACGCCGCGCCGCGCTCCAAGGCTGGGTTTTTAGTGCCTATCGGATGGAGGAATTCGTGAAGGGGGCTCTGCGCGGTTGGGAACTGCGGTTTAAGGCGGACCAGATTGATTTCCAAGTCTATGATGGAGAGGTGTCCGCCGCTACCTTGCTCTACGACAATCGGAGTGCGGAGGCCAAGGCTCTGGCGGCTACTCCCGGAATTGACCAACTGATGCCAATAAATTTCGCCGGGCATAGTTGGACGTTACGCTTCGCTCAGCCCAAGGGGCTTGTGGTCATGACGGATTATCGCAGTGTCTGGTCCGCTTTATTTGGCGGGACGGTTGTCAGCCTATTTTTTTTCTGGATGACTTTCTCTTTGCTAAGCAAGCGCGCCACGGCCCAGCACATGGCCGAGCAGTTGACGCAGGATCTGCGGCGGATGACCGAACGCCAGATGCTGGCCGCACGGGCGGGCGGGGTGGGCATCTGGGAATACGATGTAGTCAACAACCGGCTGATTTGGGACGACCAAATGTTTGCCCTCTACGGCATCAAGCGGGAACAGTTTAGCGGCGCTTACGAGGCCTGGCAGTCGGGGTTGCACTCGGAAGACCAACAGCGCGGCGACGAAGAAATTCAGCTAGCGTTGCGAGGGGAGAGGGAATTCGACACCGAGTTTCGCGTGATCTGGCCGGATGGGATCATCCGCCACATCCGCGCCAACGCGGTGGTGCAACGCGATCAATCCAGCCAACCCCTGCGGATGATCGGCACCAACTGGGATATCACCAGGCAACATCAGGTGAAAGTGATGCAGAAGGAATTGGAGGTTAAGAGCCAGCTAGTGCAGAAGTCCGAGAGCCTGGGTCGGATGGCCGGAGCCATCGCCCACCACTTCAATAATCAACTGCAGGTGGTGATGCTGAACCTGGAGCTGGAACTGGCCGGGAGCAACCGGCCTGGCAAGGCCGGATCAGGTGGCGAGCTGGCCGTCGCCATGCACGCCACCCGCAAAGCGGCGGAGTTAAGCGGCCAGATGCTGACCTACCTCGGACAATCGCACCTCGGGAAGGAACCGCTGGATCTGGCCGAAACCTGCCGGCAGAGTCTGGCCATGCTGAAGTCCACCCTGCTGCCAGGCGTGGAGGTGGAGACCGACTTGCCCTCGCCCGGGCCGAGCCTCCACGCCAACGCGAGCGAGATTAATCAGGTGCTGCTGAACCTCATCACCAATGCCGTGGAGGCCAGAAGTGCCGAACGGGGCGCGATTCGCCTGAGCGTGAAGATAGCATCCGCGGCGGAGATCCTCGCCGCCGACCATTTTCCCGTGGACTGGCAGCCTCAAGCCACGGTCTATGCCTGCCTAGAAGTGACCGACAGCGGCTCGGGTATCGCGGCCGCGGAGATCCAAAAAATCTTCGATCCGTTTTATTCCACCAAGTTTACCGGCCGGGGCCTTGGCCTGCCGGTCGTGCTGGGGATAGCGCGGTCCCACGATGGAGTTGTCATGGTGAAGAGTGAACCCGGCCGGGGCAGCGCCTTCCGGGTGTGCTTCCCGGAGTTGGCATTGGCCGTGCCCAAGAAACGGCTCCCCGTCCAGCTGGTCCCAGTCGGCAGCAAGGTCGGGCCCTGCACGGTGCTGGTCGTCGAAGACAATTCGGTGCTGCGCGAAACCATCGCCCTCGCGCTCGAGTTTTCTAAGTTCAAAGTGTTCACCGCGGGGGACGGCATCGAGGCGATAGAACTCTTCCGGCAGCACCGGGACGAAATCGATTGCGTGCTGTGCGATGTGGTCATGCCACGGATGAACGGTTGGGAAACCCTGACCGCCTTGCGGCAACTCGAACCTGGACTCCCCGTGATTCTGGCCAGCGGCTACGATGAGACTGAGGTCATGCAAGGCGATCATGCCGAGCGCCCTCAATCCTTCCTGAAGAAACCTTTTGAATTGGAGGCGTGTGAAAAAGCCCTGCGGCGCTTGATGCACCCCGCCGGCGTGAATCTTTGAAGGCAACCGCGGCCGATCAGCGCCGGATTGGCGCGGTTTGGGCGGGCCAATACCCACCGTTATCGGAGCAGCGGCCAGCGTGAGCCTGCGTGGGAACTAGGGTGTTCATTCCGAAAGAGGCCCCCTTTTTTGAAAC
>CANJNJ010000050.1 GCA_947474995.1 Opitutaceae bacterium
CGGAAAAGCGCCACCACGGAATCCAAGGTCGGACTAATCGTGACTCCAGCCGCGGTCGACCGTGAGGCATTGGCCCGTCACATCGCGGCTGTCAGCCGACGCCAGAAACGCGAAAACCGGCTCGATGGTATCCGGAGTTTGCCGGCCGGGCATCGACTGCTTTTCGTCGAGGATTCGCCGCAAGTTGTCCTGATCGGGAAACAGCCGCATCTCACCTTCAGTCTGGATCGCGCCAAGGTGAACGCAGTTGGCCCGAATCCCGTATTTCCCCAGGTCGCGCGCCAGGCCGCGCGTCAGACCCACGAGGCCGCCCTTGCTGGCCAGATAGTGAGTGAGGTTCGCCATCCCGAGCCGCAGGGTAACGCTGCCAACGTTGATGATGACGCCGCCCTGCTGGCGCTTCATCTGCGGAATCACGGCTTCGCAGCAGCGCCACGCGCCGTCGAGGTTCGTGTCGAGGATGCGCCGCCATTCGCTCCACGTCATTTCGTCCGCCGGCAAGCGCGGGTAAATACCCGCGTTGTTGATCCAAACATCGATGCGCCCATGGCGGGCGATAATGTCGTCGACCGCGCGCTTCACTTCGTCGGTCCTGGTCACGTCCATTTTCACCGCCAACGCCGGAGCGACGGCTGCGGTGGAATTTTCGAGACTGAGTACGCCGGCCACCACGCGCGCGCCCCGCTTGAGAAAACCGCGGACGATTCCGTGGCCCACGCCCTCGCCCGCCCCGGTCACCACGCACACCAGGTCTTTCAGTTCGATTGCCATAGGGTCACCGGGGTTGGCGGGTTTTCGTTGAGGGGAAAGAGATTGGCGCGCCGCTCGGCGTGAAACGGCAATCCGGAAAAAACCAGCGACGAGCAGCCGGGGCCATCGAAAACCAATCCCCGTTCGCCGGCCGCCTGAAACCCGGCGCGCCAGCCCGTGAAACTCTTCACCTGCACGGCCAGGGCGGTGTCGGGCGAAAGGCCGACGCACTCGAACAGCGCCGGATCCGCACCCAGCACCGGCTCACTGCTCACGACCAATCGCAATTGCCCGGAGGAGAGGACAACCGTAGGCCCCATCGAAAACTCCTGCCCGGTGTAGGCCAGCCCGCGCGCCCGGTAGCGGCCGGGTCCGTCGTAAATCACCTCGGCCGCCCACTCGACCCGCGGTTCTCCGATCTGAAAGACGCCCGACGCCTTGCCCTTGGCGTGCTGCACCGTCGCGGGATCGACGACCCACAAGAGCACCTCGCCCGGGAGTGCTGTCGCATGGGGCAGCAATTGCTTCAACGCCTCGGCGCTGCAACCCGTCGAGCCACCCGTGGTCGTGTCCCCCGAGTCGACCAGAATCCACGGCAGCGCCGGCTTTATCGCGAGCCGCGCGAGGATGAGGTTCCACGAGAGCACGCCTGTCTGCCAGTCGTGTCGCTGCGCGTACCACTCGTCCGCGAGTTCCTCCGCCAGCTGCCGCGCGAGCAGTTCGTGGGTGCCGGTAACAACAATACTCGTCCCCAACTCAGCGATATCCATCCACGGTTGAACCGGGAACACGCTGATGTCCTCAATCCCGGGCTGCGCCTCCAATTCGCGCGCCCGGGCCAAAATCCGGGCAAAGCGGCCCTCGAGGTGACTCGTGTCAGTTGGCGGAATCAAAACCGCGACTTTCGCCAGCGTGCGCGTGCGCGGGCCAGAGGTGCCGAGCACCAATCGCGCGGCCCGTTCGCCCGTGGCGACGAAATCGCAGTGCGGCATCGTCCGATAGGCGGTCACCGCGTCCGCATGGGTCAGCATCCGTTGCGTGAGGTTGGCGTGCAGGTCGAGTGACAGGACGAGGAGTTTCTTGTGTCCCAACTCTTCGCGCACCATCGCGAGCAGGTTGCCCTCGACATCGTCCTCGCCGATCGCGCAGGCCGCTCCGTGCAAGTGCAGCACCACGGCGTCAGCCGGCAAGGCGGCCTGCAACCGGGCTTTCAGCTCCGCCCGAATCGCGGCGAAACAGCCGCGACTCATCCGGCCGGCCGGAGACCCGCACATCGCCGCAAAGACCGGCGCCGTCGCCCACCCCGCCGCCTCGAGGACCGCGAGGCTGCCACTCATCTGCGACGGCGCGGTCACGGACCACGCGCGCAGGGATTTCTCATCGCTCAACCAGGTGCCGCCACGCGTGAAAAGTTCCAGTTCCGCGGAAACGGGGTTGAAGGTGTTGCTCTCAAAAATGAACTGAGCGACGACCGCCCTCATGGTGCTGGCCCGGTGACCTTGCCGAAGATCGGCTCCATGATTCCCTTCAGGTAGCCGATGGCGAAAATATTACCCTGCATGCCATAGCCGTCGTTTTCGCCCCTCTCGGTGGCGAGTTGGGGCACGTGGTCCGAGCGAATTAGTCCGCGGAAGCCAACCTCCCGATAAGCGCGAAACACCGCGGCCATGTCCGTCGGACCGTTGTCGGGAAACGTCTCGCGAAAATCGAGCGGCGTGCCCGCCACGTCGCGGCAGTGGGCGAAATGGATGCGCGCCCCGAACCGCCGAATGGTGGCGACGAGGTCCAAACCCAGTTCGGCAAAGCAGCCCTGACAGAACGTGAGGCCATTGACCGGACTCGGCGCGAGGGCGAAGAGGCGCTCGAAATTTTCCACGCTGCGCATGATCCGGGAAAGATTCCACAGCGGTGAAAGCGGCGGATCGTCAGGGTGCATCGCGAGGTTGACCCCGGCCGCCTCCGCCGCGGGCACCACGCGCCGTAGGAAGTACTCGAGATTGTCCCACATCTGCGCGTCGGTCGTGCGACCTTCCGGGGTCAGGCGATCGTTGTCGAAGTCCGCCATCCGGAAGCTGCTCGTGTGGGCGCCGCCGCGCTCGGGGGTCGTAAGGGACGTCCGCATCACCATCGCGTCGGCCGTGATCTGCGGCATAAAATTGTAGCAGAGTGTCCGGATACCGAGCCGGCCCATGTGATCGAGCGACCGCTGGTAGTTTTCAATCTGCTGATCGCGCCCGGGCTTGCCGAGAACGATGAGATCGATGGGCGGACCTCCCTCCACCACTCCAATCCGCAGGCCGCAGCGCTCGACACGCTGCTGCTCAAGCCGCAGAGCCTCGAGTTCGGTGGGCATGCCCTGCATGTTGTAGTAGACGAGGTCCGCGACGCCGAGCTGCGCGATCAGGCGAAGATTTATCTCGGTGGGCGGATTGACGACGGCAGAAAGTTTCATGCGAGATCGAGGCAGGTCAGGGGCAAATGCGGTTCCGCCGAAAGCCTATTCGAACCGAGGGGAGGCCAAGCGAGCAGATAAGCGGCCGAAGGCCTTCATGACGGGGCGGAAACGCACGGACGCCGGCTCAAGGGCCAAGCAGGCAAACGCACCGGCCTCTTCATTATTAGTTTTATCAAAACGGCAACTCGCCCTGAAGTGTGCATAATTTATGGCTGATCCGTTCCGGCTTAAAGGATGCCTCAGAATGCCTGTCCTTCTGAGCGCAGCGAAGATTCCCGTTGAACTTGCGTCGTTTCGCCCCGGGTGCGCCCTCCCCGCTGGACGGCCCGAGCCTGTCGCGGCACTCGGGCGCTTCGCTGGCGCGCCGAAGGACGAAAAACGAAAACTTTTTGGACGCCTTCTTGGAATGCTCGGCCTGGGGTCGATCCTTTGGCTACCAGGCCATGCGGCCCAGGCGGGAGATGCGCCGCTCGACGTGGTGAAAGTCTTCCTGCTGGCCGGTCAGTCCAATATGTCCGGTCGCGCGCCGTCGGTCGACTTGCCCGAGCGCTACCGGGTCCCGCCACCCAAAATCCAGTACGATTACGCGTGCAGTTTCGGCGCCGGCGACCTGATGAAACCCGAGGACGATCCCAAAGCGGGTGGCCCGCCGGAACCGCATCGCTCCCAGGGCTGGGTTGCCCTGCAAGCTGCGCCCAAACACCTGAGCACCCCGGGCGAACATTTCGGTCCCGAGATCGGCTTTGGCCACGCGCTGACCGCCCGGTGGCCAGGCCAGAACATTGCCATCATCAAGCACGGTCGCGGCGCCACTAACCTGGCCGAAGAATGGGCACCCGAGGCGACGTCGGGTCGCCAACTCTATCAGGACTTTCTCGCCCAAGTTCGGACGGCCCTCGCACGCTTCACGGCGCGCGGCATCACATTTGAGGTTTGCGCCTTGGTCTGGAGCCAGGGGGAGGCCGACTCCACGGAACGCCAGTGGGCCGAGGCGTACGAGCGGAACCTCACCGCATTTTTTGCGCGCGTGCGGCGGGATTTGAACCTTCCGGGATTGCCCATGCTGGTCGCGCTGACCGGCGACGGTCGGAATAATCCCCGCATGCTCTTTTCCGCGGAGGTCCGACGCGCACAACGCGCCGTCGTGGCCCGCGACCCACACGCGGCACTGGTAACGGGCGATGATCTCGCGCTGCTCGACCACACCCACTACGATGCCGCAGGTCAGCTCACGTTGGGCGAAAGACTGGCCGAGGCCTACCTGAAGCAGGCGTCGGCGAAATGACTTTGGACCCACGCCTGGCGTCGGGTCCGGTTCACGCCTTCAATTGGCCCACGCTCAGCGCGGTGCGCTTGAGGCACGGGCCTCGCGCCAAGGCTGTCCTTCAAACCCGACGCGAACCGCGATTGTCCGGAGGGCGATGGGCGGAAAATTTCGCGAGAGCTGGAAAACCGACAAGGACCTTTTTCTCCTCCTCGCTCAGGGGGCCGGAGTTGGCCTCGATCTCCCGGATCAAATCCGGCATCGGCGCGGCCAGTAACCTAACCTTGCCCTCCGGCGTCAGGACAATCGCACCTGGCGAATTGCCGCCCGGATTGTCTCTCGCAACGGTTTTCAAGATCCAGCCCAAGGCCATCATTCTTTCGATGACCGCCTGGAGGTGATTTGGTTTTTCGGGCAAGATCACGGATGATGGGCGGCGCCGGTCAACGCTGGCAAGGTAACAGCGTGGCACCCACGTTTCGGGACGGCACCCCCGGGATTCGAAGGATTTCGGACGTTGTCCGCAGGCCCAGATTGTAGCCGCATGGTGGTTCGCCCATTGCCAGCGCCGGCGAAAAGCCACCCGAGGTTTTCCGTCGTTGCCGTTTGTCCCTTGGGGTGACGCGGGCCTTGAATCGTTCCGGCGTTGTTCCCGGCCTTTGGAGAGTGAGCTCTGCCGTACGAGGCAAAGCCTGAAGCACTCTGTTTCCCCGAATTTCCGGAATGCCCACGGCAAATGCGCGGCGACAAAACGTAAAAGAATTCGACGTGGCCTACGCGTGACAGCCAGCCATCGCGCCACTGCGCGCGCGATCGAGCGTTTTGGCCACTACCTGGCGCCGGCAAGTTGATACACTCCCCGCTCAAACGCATCGTAGACCCCGAGGGCCTTGGGGTCGGCAAAAGGATAGAACTGCATCAGAATCACCCCCGCCACCCCGCGCGTAGGGTCCCACCAGAAATACGTGTTATTGATCCCGCCCCAACTCATACTGCCGGCGGAACGCTTGCCGGCGACATGGTCCGTCGTGATCAGGAACCCGATTCCCCACTTGTCGTGACCATCCGCGACAAAAGTGAAATCGGCACTTTGCAGCGGCAACGCGGATTGGAGGGCGCGGACGTTGACCGCGCCGATGTGATTCTGGCTCATCTGGGCCACCGCGTCCTTGGACAAAATTTTCTCTCCGTCGAGCTCGCCGCCGTTCAGCAGCATCCGCAAAAACCGGATATAGTCACCCGCGGTTGAATAGAGTCCGCCGCCGCCATTGTAGGTTGTCACGGGCGTGAGCGCGGGACGCGCCCGCTCCTGAAAACTCCCATTGGGGAGCCGGTCATGGACGTTGACGACCCGCGCCCACTTTTCCTCGGGGACGCTGAAGAACGTGTCCGCCATGCCGAGCGGTGCGAAAATCCTCTCTCGGAAATATTCCTCGAGCGTCCGGCCCGAGAGCTTTTCCACCAGCCGTCCGGCCCAATCGATTCCCGTCCCGTAAAGCCACTGCGTCCCCGGCTCGAAGAGCAACGGGCCGGCGGGATATTGCTCTCCTTCCTTCGGCTTGAAATCACGCAGAATCGCGCTGGTAAAAGGATAGCCGAGCCCTGACGTGTGCGTGAGCAGGTGGCGCACCGTGATGGCGGTGCGGGCCGGCCGCAGCAGGTACGCATGGGTCGCGGCATCAAAAGACTCGAAGACCATCGGATGGGCTAGCGCCGGGAAATATTTCTCCGCCGGGTCATCGAGCGCCACGCGGCCCTCCGCGACGAGTTGCATCAACGCGACCGAGGTGACCGCCTTGGTCATCGAGGCGATCCGGAAAATCGCATCCATGGTCAAGGCGCGACTTCCCTGGCTTTCCGCGAGACCCGCGGCGCCCTGATAGATCACGCCGTGCCGATCGGCCGCCATGGCGAGCACGCCGGGAACGTCGCGCCGCTCGACCGCTGCGCGCAAACCCTCGTCAATCGCCGCTCGACCCGGCGCCGCGGCGCCGCGGGCAAACGAGCCGACCATCTGGACCGCCAGGCCAAGGGCGACGACGGAGAGCCGCGCGCGACCAGAATAGAGCAATTTCATGAAGTGAGAAGCACCCTGGACAAATCGCCTCGTACATCAATCGCCGCGTCAGGCAAAGCTCTCTTTCCAAACAATGGCTCCCAACCAGCTCACACGGAGTCGCAGAGGACGCGGAGCGGGAGACCAAATCCATTGGATTGCTTTTCTCCGCGGTCTCCGCGGCTCCGCGTGAACTCTTTCGTCACCGAGCGAATTGCGGACGGCGCGGAGAACCGTCCCGACCCTCATTTCAAACTCAGAATCCATTCGCGGATCAACTCCACGCCGACCGCGTCGACCTGCTGGCTGCCGATCAGCGGCATCCGGCCACCTTCCTTCAGGCTGACGCGGTGAAAGAGCTCCGACTGCTCGGGCTTTCCGGGCACCACCACCCGGGCGTCAGGCCCGAGCAAGGGGACCAGCGGGCGTCCATTGATCAGACCGGTTTTTTCGATCGGAAGCGTTTCCAAGAGCTGAAAGGCAGCCCGCCCGCCGACCCCGAGAAACCGGTGGCAGTGCGAACATTGGGTGTCGAAGTACGCACGGGCGCGGGCCTCGAGCGGCAGCGTCGGGTTTTTCGGGTCCGTTTTGCGCGGCAGATCCGCGATCGGCTGCGACAGCTCCGGTTCAAACAATTTTCGGGCCGCCATGGCGGTAATTTGATTCTCCACACGGCCGCCCAATGGACTGTAGTCGAAGTCCCGATTGAGCTGCGCCGTGGACAATCCATTCACAAATTCGGTCTGCGGCGTGTGGCAGACGGTGCATTCGCTGCGGCTGGGAAATTGCCAGCGCGTGCCGGCGGGGCCGGGCAAGATCCGCGTCTCGCCGTTGGGCGGCACGAGGTCCGCGTCGGTCTGCTCCGCATTCCAAGCGTACGTGTAGAACCGCCACTCGCCCCGCTCGCGATACATGAGCTGGGTCTCGATGCGTCGCGGTCCCAGCGAGGTCGGCAGTTCCAGCGTGCGGACGACCGCGCTGCCGTCGGGCAGCTTCCAATTCGATTTCGCCGGGGTGAAGCCGATCTTTCCCGGCAGCGCGAGGAGGTGGCGCGCCTGCGCACCGTCGGACCAAAGCGCGGCGTTGATCTCATAGGGCACCACCCCGGGCGCGGGGCTGTGCTTCGCGGTCGAAGCGAAGAGGCCCGTTTCACTCAAGCGGCGGGGAAATTCTGCCACCGCCGTCTTTTGCACCGGCGCCGCGACCATCCGGTGAATTTCACCGTCAGCCCGAACGAGCAGTACGTTGCCCGCGCGATCCGTGCCAAAGCTCACCATCTGCCCGCGGGTCTCAGCGATCTTGCGGAAATCCTGTGCCTTCCCGTCGGCCCAGCGAAAGGCCCACACCGCGCCCGTCACATAGTCGCCAAAGAAATAGTTATTGGTGAGCCCCGGGAGAGCTTTCCCCTGATAAACGAAGCCCCCGATCACCGAGTGGGCCTCCGAGTGCGGGAGCTCAATGATCGGAGGCGTCAACGTCGGCGTCGGTCCACCGAGCGGGATGTTCCGTTTGAACGGATGCGTACCTTCAAAGGCACTCCAACCGTAGTTGTGCCCTTTGTGGATGAGATGGATGCTTTCCCAACTGTCGTCGCCGTTGTCGCCGACCCACAGATCGCCGGTCGGTGCGAAACTCATGCGCCACGGGTTGCGCAAACCGTAGGCCCAGAATTCGGGCAGCACATTGGGCATCCCGACGAAGGGGTTGTCCGCCGGAATCGCATAATTTCGCCCCTGCTCTGTCCGCGAAATATCCAGCCGCAACATGCCGCCTGCGATCAAATCGACGCGCTGACCGAGGTTGTTCGGATCACCCGGCGCACTGCGGTCGCCCACGGACACGTAAAGATAACCGTCCGGGCCGAACTTAACGTCGCCCCCGTTGTGCCCCGCACTCGGCCAGCGCAGAAGGACCTGCTCGCTCTCGGGATCGATAAGCGGCGGTTCCAACTGGGTGACGGTGAACCGTGACAGGACGTCCTCCGACGGCTTCGGCTGCACGCGATTATAGAGCACGTACACGTAGGGCACATCCGGGTATTTGGGATGGAACGCCAAAGCCTGGGTCTGCGTCGCGTTCTTAAAACGCACCGGCAGGTCGAGCATCTTGTCGGGCTTCTGCACGTCCGGCCGATTCGGAAACGTCCAGATCGGTCCGTTCACTTCGGCGACGAGCAGACGTTCCGGTTCCGCCGGATTGCGGGTCGGCACCGACACGAGATTCGCCAGCATGGTAAACTTAAAGGCGGGAAACACGCGCTCCGTCGTAATCGGCAGCGGATTTCCACCCGTGCCGCGCAAACGCGAACCGTTCCACGGCGGGAACGCGCCCTCCGACGCCGCCGTCACTGTCGCCGCCGGCGCCGGCGGAATCGCACTGGCTGAAAGCGCAAACGTGCGATCACTGAAATCATAGGTGCGCCCCGATGGTCCTTCAATGGGGGCGGCGCCGCCAGCCACCACGAGCTGATCGGCGACCACTGCGGCCGCGCCCCACGCCAGCGGAGTGGGAACCGAAGGTCCCGCACGCCAGGTCCGCGTGGCCGGATTGAAAATCCGCGTTTCGCTCCAGTCGGCGACGTCGCAGCCACCGACGATCCAAATTTCTCCGTGCCAGGCGGCGACCTGACCCGACCGGGGTTGGGCCGGGCCCGGGATGATTTCCCAGCGCGTCGTCACCGGATCGAACACGGCTAACCCGGCGAAAGGCACGCACACATAGAGCTTATCATCGAGCGAGGCACCGGCGAGCGCCCACATGTTCACAAACGCGTCCGGCTCGCGCCGCCAGGTAGTTTCGCCCGGCCCGATGCTGTCCATCCGGCCCCGCGTCGTCGCGTCGCGATTCGCCGCACCCATCACATAGAGGCGACCGCCGGCCACCAGCGCGAGCGGCGCGGGCAAGCCCACCGGGAGATCCGGCCCCGGAGTCAACCGGCCAGGGCCGGGATCAAAAATTTCCACCATGGTCGTCGTGCGGCGTTTCCCATCCGCCTCGATCCGGTCACCGCTGACCACCCACACGCGGTGATCGAACGCCACGGTCGCACAATAGATTCGCGGCTGGGCAAATTTCGCGGCCACGCGCCAGGTCCAGGTCTTCGACTCGAGCGCCCACAATTCATCGAAGTCATGCGGCACCACCGGGAACCCCCACGTGTGCGAAGCGCCGCCCGCCACGTAGAACCGATCATCGAGCACCGCCGCCGTCAGGTCGTGATTGCTGGCCGGCATCCGGGCGACCGTCCGCCAGGGCGTGGCCGGGGCCGCCGCCGGGGCGACGGGCACGTCCTGCGCCCCGCGCTCCGGCCAGCGGGGATCGAAACGTCGGGCCCGACTCCCGTCTGATACGACGATGGAGCGATCCGGTTCCGCGCGCAGCGAGCGCCAGGCGCCAGCTCCGAGACCGGGAATTTTTGGGTTCAACCACGTCGTTGGCGTCTGGGCGGGTAATACCACCAACTCACGTTGGCCGCCGGACGCGGGTACCAGCGCCCAATAATTGGCTGAGGTATCACGCACGACGCTCGTGGCCCCTGTCGGCGGAGCCAGTGGGGGCACGTCATCGGCCCGGACCGCAGGCGTTACCGCAAGCGCCAACGCCAGTGTCAGGCCGGCCAGACAGGTCCGTTTAACCCAACTCACAGCGGCAGGGTACACGTGGGCAATAAGGTTCATCATACAAGATCGGCGGCAGCGCCGCGGGGAATCCAACGGTAGGCGGCGAAGGAATTTCGCCAGAAGAATTTTTCCGCGAGCACGACGCCGCGCGTGGCGAAGTACTCGGTCGCAACGCGATGGACGGTGGCATAGGGCGCCACCCGCTCGCTCACCGGCCAGTTGCTGCCATAGAGTACGCGGTCCGGCCCGAAGAGTTCGAGCAGCGCGTCGAGCCCGGGACGGTAAAAGCCCGGCTCAGTGATGGGCCGACCGTTCGCCCGGCGCACAATCTCCGAAACCTTAGCGTACACATTCGGTTGCGCGGCCAGTTCGTTCAGTGCCGACTTCATCGCGGGAACGCTGCCGTCCCAGTCCGCAAACGGCAGGTGATCGATCACGATCCGCAAGCTCGGCCAGCGCCGGGCAAGTCGAAGGGTCGGCTCAATAATCGGCAGCCGGCCGATGACATCAATCGCGAGACCCGCGTCGACGACCCGCGTGAGGTCGGAGTCGGTCGCGGCCTCGCCAAGGTTCTTCAACGCGCCGAGGCCAAAACGCAGCCCGCGGAAAAGCGGATTGGCCGTGAAACGCTTGAGATCGGCGGCAAATGCCACCTGTCCCGGCTGCAGGTTGCCAACGAAGCCTACGATCGCCGGCTCGTCCCGGGCCAAATCCAGGATCCATTGGTTGTCCTCGACGCGCGGGCTGGCCTCGACGACCACCGTCCCGAAGACGTTAAGTCCATCGGTCGCCTGCCGAAAATCCGACGGGAGGTGCGGAGAATAGAGCACGGCTTCCGACTTCGGTGGCCAAGGCACTCCACCAGGCCGGTCGGTATCATAGAAATGCGTGTGCGTATCGATGACCGGGACTAGGTGCGGCAAACCGGCAGAACGACCACCGCGCGGCAGCAGGGCCGCCGCCGCGGCGGCAAGGAGTAGTTCGCGGCGGGTCATGACAGACGAAAGGCGTGCAGGGAAAGCCGGGGTACGGTCACGGGGTCGGGAAGAAGGAACCCGATGCTGATGAATGACGACCGGGTTTGGCGAGGGGTTTTGATCGCGCGGCACTCCGAACCGTGGCTAACTGGGTCGGCCCGGAACTACCCGATGGTCCGCCGGGCGCGCCGCTAATGCGAATGGGCGGCCTCGGCCGCTTCGGCGCCCAACGTCTCGCGATCAATTTCCGCCGCCCGCACCAGACCATGCGCGCTGGAGTGGCCGGTGAGCTTCACGCAGAGGCGATCCATCAGCACATAGACAATCGGCACCACGAAGAGCGTGAGCACGGTCGCAATCGACAAACCTCCCACGACCACGATGCCCATCGGGTTGCGCGTTTCCGCGCCCGCCCCATGCATGAACGCGATGGGAGCCGCACCGAGCACCGTCGCGATCGACGTCATGATGATGGGCCGGAACCGCACCGACGAAGCCTCATACGCGGCGTCGAAGGCGGAGCGCCCCTGCATCTGGAGTTGATTCGCAAATTCGACCACGAGGATGCCGTTCTTTGCCACCATGCCGATCAGCATGATGAGGCCGAACCGCGAAAAAATATTATCCGTGAGCGGCTTGCCGAAAAACTGGCACGAATACAACACGATCAACCCGCCGGACACGGCGAGGATGATGCCAGTGAAAATTGTCAGCGGATGAATCCATGACTCAAACTGCGCCGCCAGCACGAGAAAGGTGAAGAGCAGCCCAAGCCCGAAAAGCATGTAGGTGTCGCCCGCACTTTCGACGAACTCGCGCGACTCGCCGTCCCACGCAAACGCATAGCCCGGCGGCAGCATGCCCGCCGTCGCTTCGCTCAGGAATTTTACGCCGTCGCCAATCGTGTACCCGCTCGCCAACTGGGCCTGCACCGTCACCGACCGCAGCCGATTGAAATGCGGGAAACTCTCCGGCACAACCGACTCGTCGTAGGTCACCAGGTTGCTCAGCTGAATCATATTGCCGGTGTTGGATTTGACGTAGAGCCGGGCGAGATCTGACGGACTCGTACGATTCGCGTCCTCGACCTGCACCAACACGTCATATTGCCGATTGCCGCGCTGGAATTGCGTAATGCGCCGGCTGCCCAGCAGCGTCTCCAGGGTGGCGGCCACGTCTGACACCAAGACGCCCAGGTCCGCTGCCTTCGAACGATCGATCTTAACGTCCAATTGTGGCTTGGTCGGCGACGGATCGATGCGCGGCACGCGAAACATGTTCGTGCTCCGCATCACCGCTAGAATCTTCTGTCCCAACTCCTGTAAGCGGTCGAATTCGCTCCCTTGCAGCACCAACTGCACGCCACTCGGGCCGCCGCCGCCGCGCCCGCCACCACCACCACCGCCGAACGGACGGACCGGTGAGGCCGACGCCTGACCGCCGGTGATCTCTTTTTGAAATTTGTCCCGCAGCTCATCGACAATGACCTGGGTCTTCCGGGTCCGCTCTTCCCACGGTTTCAGCGTGGCCATGATGAAGGCCCGCCCCGCCCCGGTGCGGTGATACGTGCGATCCATTTCGGGAATCGACATGATCATCTTCTCCATGTCCCGGGAGTAGGTCGCATTGTATTCCGGGGTGGAGCCGACCGGGCCGACGAAACTCGCGTTAAAAACCCCGCGATCCTCCAGCGGCGTGAGTTCGCGCTGCAGCTTCGTATAGAGGTACGGTCCGGTCACCGCGAAGATGAGCGCGCCGACCAGAACCGCGACCCGGTTCCGCATCGCGCCGCCCAACAGTCGCTCGAAAATCCGGTTCAGCCAGACGAAGAAAGGCTCGGTCTTGGTATAAAACCAGCCGTGCTGCACGTGGCCGCCAACCTTCGTCGCGCGCAACATCCGGGAGCAAAGCATGGGCGAAAGCGTCAGGGCGACGAAAGCCGACACCGTCACCGAAATTGCCAGCGTCAGGCCGAACTCATAAAACAACCGCCCAGTCCGGCCGGATTGGAACGCCACCGGCAGAAACACGGCGGCCAGCGTCAGCGTCGTGGCAATGATGGCGAACGCCACCTGCCGCGCGCCGAAAATGGAGGCGTGAATCGGCGACTCCCCCAGCTCAATGCGCCGGAAGATATTTTCCAGCATTACGATGGCGTCGTCGACGACGAGCCCGACCGCGAGGACCAGTGCCAGCAGCGTCAGGGTGTTGATCGTAAACCCGAGCCAGCTCATCACCGCGAAGGTGCCGATGAGCGACACCGGGATCGCCACGAGCGGAATCAAAGTCGCCCGCCAGTCGCGGAGAAAAAGAAAGATCATCAACACGACCAGCACCGCGGCTTCCCAAAGGGTCTTGTAGACCTCGTGCACCGAGCGCTCGACGAAAACGCTATAATCGGATGACACCTCGACATTCACGCCCTCCGGCAGGTCCGCCTGCAGCACGGGAATCAGCGCCTTCACGTCCTGGGCCACCTCCACCAGATTGGCCGTGGACTGCCGCAAGACCGAGACACTGACCGCTTCCCGCCCGTTGAAATAGGTGAAATCGCGATAGTCGGCCGGCCCGAGTTCGACGCGGCCGATGTCGCTGAACTTCACCTGCGTGCCGTTGCGATTGGCGAGAATGAGATTTTCAAATTCAATCGGCTCGTCCATCCGGCCGCGCAACCGCACCGGGAATTCGCGGGAAAGGGATTCGATGCGACCGCTCGGCAAATCCACGTTCTGCTGGCGCAGCGCCCGATCAATGTCAGTGACGGTCAGATTGTAAGCGGCCAGGCGGGTCGCATCGACCCAGAGCCGCATGGCGTAGCGCTGCCCGCGCAACTCGACGGACGCCACGCCCGGGATGGTCTGCAGGCGCTGCACCGCGAGGCGGTCGACCAATTCGGTCAGTTCCAGCCGCGAATGATTATTGGAATTGAACGAGAGCGTGACCACCGGATCGGCGTCCGAGTCGGCTTTCGAAATGGTCGGATCGTCGACCTCGGGCGGCAACTGGCGGCGAACCCGCGCGACCTTGTCGCGGACATCATTCGCGGCCTCGTCGATGCTGCGGTTGACATTAAATTCGAGGGAAATCCGGCCGAATTGCTCGTAGGAGTACGAACGAATGACTTTCAGGCCATCGATGGCGGAGACTTCCTTTTCAATGACCTCGACGATTTTCGACTCGATGACCTCGGCCGAGGCCCCGCGATAACTCACATCGATGGAAACGATCGGCGAGTCCGTGTTCGGGTATTCCCGCACCGGCAGTTTGCGAAACGCCAGCAGCCCGATCAGGACGACGACAATCGACGCCACGAGACAGATGACCGGCCGCTTGATGGAAAGATCGGAGAGGACCATGGCTCAATTATCGATCCTGAATTCCGCGCGCAACGGCCGGGTCTCGAGCTTGGCCCCGGAATATAATGCGAGCGCGCCGACTCCGGCGCCAACGACCATCTGGCGCTCATCCAGTTTGCCTTCGACCGCCGTGATTTCGACCAGTCCCTTGGCGCGCAGCCCCAGCTTGACCGGCACGAAGGCGGCCACCTTGTCGCCGTTCAGTTCGCGCACCATGACGAGTTGCGGGCCGCGTTGGTCGACGAAAATCGCCCCTTCGGGCACGGCCAAAGCGCCTTTGCGCACTTCGAGCACGAGCTCGATCACCGCGAACATGCCGGCCTGGAGCGCCGAAGAAGGTTTGGTCAGGTAACCCTTTACTTCACTCGATCGCGTGTTTCGGTCGATGACGGAGCTGACGAAATAAACCTCGCCTTGGGTGGCAATCTCCTCGCCCGAGGTCGTCGACTTGACGGCAAACGACGTGCCCTTTCGGACTTTGGTGATGTAGCGCTCCGGCACCTGGAACTCCGCCTTCAGCCGGCTCAGGTCGTTGATGGTCGTGATAATGGACTGGGTGTTGACGTAATCGCCCGGCGACAGCACCCGGCTCCCGACAAAACCGTCAAAGGGCGCGCGGATTTCCGTGCGCGCGAGCCGGACCCGGAGCAGATCGACGTCGGCCTGCGCCGCCGCATATTCACTCTTCGCCCGGTCGACGTCCGCCTGGGTATTGGACTGCGTCTGTTGCAGGCTTTCGGCCCGAGTGAGGTTTTGCTTCGCGAGTTCGAAGCGCGCCCGGCTCTGCGCCAGTTGCGCCGCCAGTTCGGAGTCGTCGATCTTCACGAGCAGTTCGCCCTTCTTGACGTTCCGTCCCTCCACAAAATTAATCTCCCGGATGATGCCGACCATCTCCGGCCGGATGCTGGCGGTCTCGTTGGAACCAATGGAGCCCACCACCCGCAGGGTTTCGGTGAGATCGCGCCGCGAGATCATCGTTACTTCCACCGCCTGCGCCTGACCGCTTCCGCCCCGGCCACCCTTGGCGCTCGCTCCGCCGCTTTTCTTCTCGCCACTGCCCTTCTTTTCGCCGGCCGGAGCCGACGCCTTTTTTTCGGACGCGCTTCCGTCCGCCGCCGGCGCCGAAACCTTCCGCGCCGACGCTGGATTTTCCACTCCCGATTGGGCCCAAGCCGCCGCCGGGATAACGAGAAGCGACAACAGGGACAGGGCGCGATTTCGAGTCATCGAATTGGACAAAAGGGATGGAATGAAGGGCTTGGGCGAAATATCGACCGACGGACAGTCACCGGAAAGACGGGCGAGCCGGAAGGGCGTTGCGCAGGATTCCTATCAATGTCCGCTATACGGTGACGAATCGGTCAGCGGTTCTATTCCGCCACCTTGGCGTAACTGGCCGCATCCAGGAGACCCTGGATTTCCGCGGCATTCGCCGGCTTCAATTTCAACATCCAGCCATCGGTGTAGGGCGCGCGGTTCACCGTTTCCGGCGTCGTCGCCAGGACCGCGTTCACCGCCAAGACCGTGCCGCCGACGGGAGCGTAAAGGTCACTGGCGGCTTTGACCGACTCCACGACGCCAAAAGTTTCACCTGCTTTCAAGACGGCCCCAATTTTCGGCACCTGCACGTAGGTGATGTCACCGAGCGCCTCCTGCGCGAAGTGCGTGATGCCGATGGTCACGGAACCATCGCTCTCGGTTTTGACCCATTCGTGGGATTTGGCGTAACGCAGCTCGGCGGGAATATTGCTCATGGGGCGAAGTGGAAAGGAGAGTGTCGGAGATAAACGCGCACCTACAACGAAGTTTTTTTGAGTTCCACGAAGGGCGGCTTGGTGAGTTGCAGGGCCATCCGGGTGCCGCGGAGGTCAACGCTCAGGTTTCCCGCCGCGCTGGGGGTCGTCACCAGGGCCGAGCCAATCGCCTCGTTGAGCAGGGGCGAAAGCGTGCCGGAGAGCACCCGACCGACGATCGCACCATCGGCACCGAGCACCGGCGTTTCCGCCCGTACGATGCGGCGATCGCCGGTCTTGAAAAAGATGACCTTGTTCGGCGCGCCCCGCTCCCGCTCCGCGACCAGTGCGGCGCGGCCGATGAAGTCGCCGCCCTTGTCGAGTTTCACCGTCCAACCCAGGCCGGCGGTGAGCGGAGAAATATCCGCCGTGATTTCGTGACCGTAAAGCGGGTAACCGGCCTCCAGCCGCAGGCCGTCGCGTGCCCCAAGTCCGGCCAGTTCCAGGCCGCGGGAAGCCCCCGCCGCCAACAGCGCCTCGGCCAGGGCCACGGACTCCGACGCCGCATGATAAAGCTCGAAGCCATCCTCCCCGGTGTACCCCGTGCGGCTCGCGAGGCAGTGAATGCCCGCGACCGTCGCCTCGGCGAAATGATAATATTTCACCAGTCCGAGCTTCGCCCCCGTGAGCGACTGCACGATTTCCGCGGCGCGCGGCCCCTGAATCGCCAGCAGACCATAGTCGGCACTCCGATCCGTAATCGTCACCTGGAACGCCGCGGCCTGCTCCCGAATCCAGGCAAGATCCTTGTCGATGTTGCCGGCATTGATGCAGAGGAAGTAGTCGTCCGCCGCGCGGAGGTACACCAGCAAATCGTCGACGACCCCGCCGTTCGCGTAACACATCGGGGAGTAGAGCACCCGGCCGGGATAAAGTTTGGCCACATCGTTCGTCACGAGGTGATTCAAAAACCGGCCCGCTTCCGGTCCGCGGACATCGACCTCCCCCATGTGGCTCACGTCGAACAGGCCCGCGGCTCGCCGGACCGCTTTGTGCTCCTCCAGGATGCTGCGATATTGCACCGGCATCTCCCAGCCCGCGAAGTCGACCAGCCGCGCGCCGTGGGCTGCATGGAAATCCCGGAGCGCCGTGCGCTTGAGTTCACTCATGCGCGCAGCATAGCGGGTCGACGCCGAGGCGCGGCAAGGCTCATTTCACTCCCGCCGCCAATTCGTCGCTTCGCTAATGGCACCACGTCGCCGTTGAATTTTGCTTAACGCGTCGGCAGTCTCCCCAATCTTCCCACCGCACGATGCTCGCCTTCTGGGTCCATAATTTCAGTCCTTTCCTCGTCAAATTCTCGGACAATCTTGGGATCCGCTATTATGGGCTGGCCTACATTCTTGGATTTGTCGGGGCCTGGACGCTGTTGCGGGTTTACCAGCAAAAGGGCCGCTCTCTCCTCAGCGCAGACGCCGTGGCCGATCTCATGACGTATCTTGTGCTCGGCGTGCTTGTCGGCGGGCGCGCGGGCTACTTCTTTCTTTATCAGCTGGACACCCTGGGACGCGACCCGCTCGCGGTGTTCCGGGTTTGGGAAGGGGGCATGGCCAGCCACGGCGGTTTCGCGGGCGTCTTCATCGCGACCTGGTGGTGGGCGCGCCGGCATCAACTGCCCTTCCGGCCACTCAGCGACCTGATCGCGACCGTTGTACCCGTGGGCCTGTTTTTCGGCCGCGTGGCCAATTTCATCAACGGCGAGCTTCCCGGCAAGATGACCAATGTGCCGTGGGCCGTCATTTTTCCCCACAGCGAACTCGTCACGCCCGGCACGCCGCTTCACCTGATTCCCGCCCGGCATCCCTCGCAGCTCTACGAGGCCGCCCTCGAGGGCGCGCTGCTTCTCGCCTTCATGCAGTGGCGCTTCTGGCGCACGAATGTCGCCCAGACCCGGCCCGGCCGACTCGCGGGCGAGTTTCTGATCGGCTACGCGCTGGTCCGGGTGTTGGGCGAACAATTCCGCGAACCCGATGCGCCGCTGATGGCCGGCGTCAGTCGCGGCACGTTTTACTCGGTGTTTCTGATCGCGGCAGGTTTGGTGCTCGTGCTGCGGCGCCCATCCGAGACGCCTTCTGCCTAGCGCGGCACTCGGGCGAGCCGCGCCCGTCGTTTACCGGGGCTACCTCAGACCACCGTACCGGCGGGCAGGACGGCCCCTTTGGGCACCACGAGCACCCCGTCGCGTACGATCACGGCGCCGCCGGCATAGACCCCGTCGGCCTTGCCATCGGCGATGAGAATGCAGCCATTGCCGATACGCGCGTTCTTGTCGATAATCGCGCCCTTAATCCGGCAACCGGCACCAATGCCCAGGTGCGGACGACCCCGCGTCGTGTTCGCCTCGAGCTGGGCGTCACCTTCATAATAGTCGGCGCCCATCACGACGGTATCTTCGAGCACGCTGCCTTCGCCGATGAAGGACCGGATGCCCAGCACGCTGTGCTTGATCGACGAGTTGGTGAGAATCGAGCCGTCGCCAATCACGACATGATCGATCGCGCACTTGTTGAGCTTCGACGCGGGCAGATAACGGTCCTGCGTATAAATCGGCGCATTGGGCTCGAAGAAATTGAAGGGCGGCAGCGGCTGCGCGAGCGCGAGGTTTGCCTCGAAGAAGGCCCGCACGGTACCGATATCCTCCCAATACCCCTCGAAAATGTGGGCAAAGAGCCGCTTCTGGCCCAGCAGGCCCGGAATGATTTCCTTGCCGAAATCCGTCATGGTGTTGTCGAGCGCGGCGGCGAGGACGGAACGGTTGAAAACGTAGATGCCCATCGACGCGAGGCAGCGCTTCTCCGGCAAAGGCGATAATTTCTTTTCCAGCTCCGGGCTCAGCGTGAGGCTGTCGATGATCGCGGGGTCCTTGGGCTTTTCGACGAAGCGCGCGACGGAAAGGTCATCGTTGACCTGCATCAGGCCCAGTCCGGCCACTTTCGAAACGGGAAACGGGATCGCGGCGATCGTGACGTCGGCATTGGTCGCGACGTGCTGCGAAATGATTTCGCGAAAATCCATCCGGTAAAGCTGGTCCCCCGAAAGAATCAGGACGAGATCGTGCGGAAACGAGCGGAAGTGAATCAGATTGCGCCGGACGGCATCCGCCGTGCCCTGATACCAGTCGGACCCCTTCTCGGTCTGCTCCGCCGAGAGAATGTCAACAAAGCCGCCGCCGAACGGATCAAAGTTGTACGTACTCGTGACGTGCCGGTGCAGCGAAGCCGTCTGAAACTGCGTGAGCAGAAAGATCCGGTTGATTTCGCTGTTGAGACAGTTGCTGATCGGAATGTCGACGAGCCGATACTTGCCGGCCAGGGGGACGGCAGGTTTGCAACGTTCGGCCGTCAGCGGATGGAGACGCGTACCACGTCCGCCGCCCATGACCACCGCGAGGGTTTTATTTCTGCGTTCTTTCATGACAGTAAAAGCGAAATGCTAAAGCCTTGCGCCACGTTTGCGCCCGCCGCATATTTCGCCAGACTAAACCTGTCGTCCTCGGAAATTTATGTGCGGTATCGTCGGCTACGTCGGAAAACAAAAAGCAGTCTCCATCCTGCTGGAGGGTCTGAAGCGCCTCGAGTACCGCGGTTATGACTCGGCGGGAGTCTGCGTACTCCAGGGGGGCAAGCTCGACGTCGCCAAGAAAGCCGGGCGCGTGGCGAACCTCGTCAAGGAAGCGGCGACGCACCGCTTGAACGGCACCACCGGCATCGGCCACACGCGCTGGGCCACCCACGGCGGCGTGACGGATGCCAATGCGCATCCGCACGTCAGCAGCGATGGCAAGTTCGCCCTGATCCACAACGGCGTGATCGAAAATTACGCGCAGATGAAGCGCTTCCTGCTCGAGAAGGGCTACACGTTTCAGTCCGAAACCGATACGGAGGTGCTCTGCAATCTCATCGCCTATCACTACGCGAAAGAACCGGCGGGGAACCACGGGACCAACCGCTTTCTCGAGAGCGTACGCAAGGCATTGGGGCACGTCGAAGGCACCTATGGCATTGCGGTGCTCTGCGTGGATTACCCCAGTGAACTGGTCGCGGCGCGCAAGGCCTCGCCGTTGATTCTCGGCGTGGGCGACGAGGAATATATTGTCGCCTCCGACGCCTCAGCTCTCGTCAGCCGGACGCAGAATGTCGTTTATCTGAAGGACGGCGAAATCGTCCACCTCACGCCGAAGACCTTCTCGATTACCACGCTGGACCAGGCGGATGTCTCGCCGGTCGTCGATCGGATCACGTGGTCGGTCACCGACGCCGACAAGGGCGACTTCGCCCACTTCATGGAAAAGGAGATTTTCGAGCAACCCGTCGCGCTCGAAAACACCATGCGCGGGCGCTTTTCCGAGGACGGCAGCACGGCGAACTTCGGCGGCCTCAACGTCACGGCGGCGGAGTTCCGGCAAATCGATCGTTTCCTCTTCTGCGCCTGCGGCACCGCCTGGCACGCGTGCCTAGTGACCGAACATCTGATCGAGCGCTTTGCCCGGATCCCCGTCGAGGTCGATTACGCGTCGGAGTTCCGCTACCGCAACGCGCCGCTCCACAGCAACACCCTCTTTTTTGTCATCAGCCAGTCCGGTGAAACCATCGACACCCTGGCGGCCCTCCGCGAGGCGAAGCGCAAGGGCTACAAGGCGCTCGCGATTAACAACGTCGTGGGCTCGAGCCTCGCGCGCGAGGCCGACGGCGGCATCTACCAGCACGTCGGTCCGGAAATCGGCGTGGCGTCGACAAAGGCGTTTACCTCTCAAATCATGGTCGGCGCCATGGTCGCGCTCTACCTGGCCCGGATGCGCGATATGAGCTTCAGCGACGGAGTCGAATACGTGAACGCGCTCAAAGGGGCCCCTGCCCTCGTGCGGCAGGCTCTCGCGCAAGCCCCAAAAATCCGGGAAATCGCGAAGCGCTATGCGAAATATCACGACATGCTTTTCCTCGGCCGCCTGTCGCTGTTTCCCCTGGCGCTCGAAGGCGCGCTCAAACTGAAGGAAATTTCCTACATCCACGCGGAAGGCTATCCCGCGGCCGAGATGAAGCATGGTCCCATCGCCCTCATCAGCGACAAATGCCCGAGTGTTTTCTTTGCCCCGGCCGGCGACATCTTTCCCAAAATTGTTTCCTCGATGCAGGAGATCAAGGCGCGCAAGGGACCGATCATTGCCATCGTCACCGAGGGCGCGGATCTGCCGCCGGGGTTGGCTGACGAAGTCATCACTATCCCGCACTGCCACGAAGCCGTCCTCCCCATGGTCGCGGCCATCCCGGTGCAGTTGCTGAGCTATTATATCGCCGTTGAGCGCGGCTGCGATGTGGACAAGCCGCGCAACCTGGCAAAATCGGTGACGGTGGAGTAGTTTTGGTATCGCAAAAACTAACTTTAGGTTTTCGCGTAGCGAAAACTTATGAATATCCATCCAAACCGGGACACTTTCGTAAGCCTTGCCGCGCAAGGCAACGTCATCCCCGTTTACACGGACTTGATGGCCGACTTCGAGACGCCCGTGTCGGCCTATGCGAAGCTCAAGGATGCCGGGCCCTCGTATTTGCTGGAGTCAGTCGAGGGCGGCGAAAACCTTTCGCGTTACAGCTTCATCGGCTGTCGCCCCAGGAAGATTTTTATCTGCGGCGCCAAGACCACCGAGATCCGGATTCCGGGAAAGCCCTCCCAAACCATCCCCACGCCGCGCGACCCGCTGACACTGATCGAGGAGGAGATGCGCGGATTTAAGGCGGTGTCCGTCCCGGGGTTGCCCCGGTTCACCGGCGGCGCCGTAGGCTTTATCGGCTACGAATACGTCACCCGCATCGAGCCGACGGTGCCGGCGGCGGCGAAGGACGAACTGGGCACGCCCCTGCTCTACTTCATGCTTTCGGATTCGCTGCTGATCTTTGATCGCGCGAAACAAACTCTTCGCCTCTGCGTCAACGCCCATGTGCATGGCACCCCCGGGGACGCCTACGACTCCGCGGTCGCGGAGTTGCGGGAACTCTACGCGATCCTCCGGCAGCCGCGCGAATTGGCGCCGGCGCCCTTGGTGGACGCACCGAAAATCACCGTGCCGCCGGGCAATTTTACCCAGGCGCAGTTCGAGCAGGTCGTGGTCGACGGCAAGGAGTTCATCCGCTCGGGCGATATCATCCAGTTCGTCCCCTCCCAGCGTTTCACGCGACCCTTTCAAAAGTCGCCGCTCGATCTCTACCGGGCCCTTCGCACGGTCAACCCGTCGCCCTACATGTTCATCCTGGAAGCGGACGATTTCTCGATCGTTGGCGCTTCGCCGGAAGTACACGTGCGGTTGACCGACGGCCTCGTTGAAATCCGACCAATTGCCGGCACTCGCCGGCGGGGTGCGACTCACGCCGAAGACCTCGCATTGGAAAAGGAACTGCTCGCCGACGAAAAAGAGCGGGCCGAGCACCTCATGCTGGTCGATCTCGCGCGCAACGACATCGGCCGCGTCTGCCAGTTCGGCAGCGTCAAGGTCCCCGAGATGATGGTCGTGGAACGCTATTCCCACGTCATGCACATCGTCTCGCAGGTCGAGGGGCAGATTGCGCCCGACAAGACCGCCTACGATTTAATGCGCGCGACTTTCCCGGCCGGCACGGTCAGCGGCGCCCCAAAAATTCGCGCCATGCAGATCATCGCCCAATACGAACCTTCCCAGCGCGGCATCTACGCCGGGGCGCTCGGTTACGTGGGCTACGACGGTAACATGGACACCTGCATTATGTTGCGCACCGCACTCCTGAAAGACGGCAAGATCCACATCCAGGCTGGCGCCGGTATCGTGGCTGACTCCGTTCCCCTTTCAGAGTATCAGGAGACCATCAGTAAAGCGTCCGCCCTCCTGAAGGCCGTTGAGATGGCCGAGCAGTTCTAGTCACGCCTCTGGGTGAGTTACCTGTTTGGAGTGCAGTGGCCAGGAGCCGCTTTGTATCAGCGGCGTCAGGTCGCCGTACTCCAACGACTACCGCGCTCATTTGCGCCGTGATTTGCGCCGTGCTGGCAGCCCGGCAGGGCTAAAGTGTGCCACATTTACCCGTAAAAAAGTGCGGTTATGGCAACATTCCCTCGGTCACAGCCGTATAACCCATATGGAACGAAATCCGCTCCACGTTGGGAACAAGACCGCGGCTCACTTCTCTAAATTTAACAAGGTTCATATCATGCCTAATCAATCAAAGTCGTTCCGTCGCCCAGCCAATGAGGATAACGCCGGTGCCGATACCGCTACCGCCGTTCTTTCCGCCGGGCCGCTCGATGCCCCTCCCTCCTTTCTCGAAAAACCTGATCGGACCGCCGCCGAGCCCATCGCCCACGGCGAGCGGAGCAACCTTCAGCTCTACCTTCAGGAGATCGGCAAGACGCCCCTACTGACCATTGCCGAAGAAATTACGCTGGCCCGTCGCATTCGCCGCGGCGACAAGGCAGCTCGCGATCACATGATATCCGCCAATCTCCGCCTAGTCGTGAAGATTGCGATGGACTACAAGGACTTCGGCCTGCCCCTGCTCGACCTGATCAGCGAGGGCAACATCGGCCTCATCAAGGCCGTCGAGCGATTCGATCCCCGCAAGGGCGGCAAACTTTCCACGTACGCCGCCTGGTGGATCAAACAGTCGATCAAGCGGGCGCTGGCCAACCAAAGCAAAACGATCCGGTTGCCGGTCCATTTGGTGGACAAGATTTCCAAGATGCGCCGCACCGCCATGGCGTTGACCGAACAGCTCGGTCGCGAACCCACGGACGAGGAGTTGGCCATCGAACTACAGATCCCCACCTCCAAGGTGGCGCACTTGAAGTCCGTCAGCGTCCGTCCGGCTTCACTCGATGCGCCCATCGGCGAAAGCGGCGAATCGGGCACCTTTGGAGAAATCGTCGGCGACGACAACGCCGTCAGCCCCTACGACGGCCTGCGTGAAAAAAATCTGAACAGCGATCTCAGCGCGATGGTTGATTCTCTCGATCAGCGCGAAGCGGAGATTATCAAACTGCGCTTTGGTCTGCAGGGCCGCGACGAACTCACGCTCGAAGAGGTCGGCAAAAAATTCCACGTCACCCGCGAACGCATCCGCCAGCTCGAGTATCTCGCGCTGACGAAAATGCGAAAAGCGATGGCGAAGCACGAAGCCGTCCGCACGCACGATGAAATCGAGGAGGACGATCGCCAGCGCCAGCGGATGGCCGTCATCCGCGAATTCGTCGAGAGCAAGGCCGGCAAGCCGGTCAAGGCCGGGCGAAATTAAGCGACCCTCGTCGCAACAAATTCCAAGGCCGACCGGCAGGGTCGGCCTTTTTGTTTTGGGCCGGATACCTTGGCCTGTGCGATTACTCCGTAGGACCCCTTGAGTCGTGACGATTGCTGTCCTAACTCAATGAACCTTTGATGACCACGGGCCGGCCGACTCGCAGCTTTTGACACGCACGTCGGGAGTATGTCGATTGGACCCGAACAAATGGCAAAACGCTCGTCTCTTCAGTCGGTGCCATGGTCCGGGCATTTCCGCCGCTTGAGCTGGGTCGCCATGGTCGTTTCGTGCTTCGTGCATTTGCGGGCTCAGGACCGGCTCATCCGGGTCGCGGCGGACACTGTTCGGATGCCGGCGGAAGGGACCACGAGCCAGTTCAAGATTACCACCGCCCTTGGCGGGATCTTTTTCGAACAACCGGTCCAAATCGTCTTTGCCCCCGGTGAAACCCAGCGTGTCTTTGTCGTCGAACGTCCGGGGCGCGTGTCGGTTGTGCCCGATGCCACGAATCCCACGCGGGAGGTTTTTCTCGATCTCACAGCGCAAACGGAGACGGTGAATGGCGGGCTGCTCTCGCTCGCATTCCATCCTCGTTTCGCCGAGAATGGTTTTTTCTACGTCTGGGGCTCGACGTATGTCGGTGGCCAGCGCGCTAATCGGCTGACGCGCTTTCGGGTTTCCGCGACGAATCCCAATCGCGCCGACCTCACGACCGGTACTCCGTTGATCACCCAGGTCACGGGTCCCTATGGCCATGACGGGGGCATGCTTCTCTTCGGTCCCGACGGTTACCTCTACCTTTCCGTGGGCGACGGCGATCAAAACGTCCCCGAGATCGACGCGTCGCATCAGCGGATCGACCGCGGTTTTTTCGGCGGGATCATCCGCATCGACGTCGATCAGCGCGCGGGCAGCCTCGCCCCCAATCCTCACCCGTCGGTGCAGGCCGGGAGTTACACCATCCCGGCGGACAACCCGTTCGTGGGTGCGAATTCGTTCAACGGCTCCGCCGTCACGCCCGCGGCCGTCCGCACTGAATGGTGGGCGGTTGGGCTGCGCAATCCGTGGCGGATGGCCTTCGATACCGACGGCCGCCTCTGGTGCGCCGACGTCGGGCTTCTGACTCGCGAAGAGATCAATTTGATTTCGCGTGGCGCCAACTACGGCTGGCAATACCGCGAGGGCTTCGTCGCCGGACCGCGCCCGGACGCTCCGCCCGCGGGGGCGCAGTTCACGGATCCCATTTGGGACTATGGTGTGACCCAGGGAAACTCGATCACGGGCGGCTTGGTTTATCGCGGCACCCGCTACCCCACTCTCGCGGGCACCTATATCTTTGCCGACTTCGTCAGCGGCCGGATCTGGTCGCTCGCCGACAACGGCACGCGCCCCCTGGCGGCGGCGCAAGTCCAACAAATCGCGAGCGAAACCGGCATCACCGGGATCACGGTCGATCCTCGCACCGGCGAACTTCTCTTCGCCGACTTCGACAGCAACGTCATCAAGCGACTGGTCGCCAATCCCAACGCGAACGGCACCCCACTCCCGGCCACGCTCGCCGACACCGGCGTTTTTTCGAACGTGGCCGCCCTCACGCCAGCGCCGGGTGTCGTGCCGTACGCACCGAACGTTTCCTTTTGGTCCGACTACGCGAGGAAGACCCGGTGGTTCGCGCTGCCCGATACGACGTCGACCTTCGGCTTCAAAGCGCAAGGCGCGTGGACGCTCCCGGTCGGTGCCGTGTGGGTGAAACATTTCGACTTGGAACTACGCCGTGGCGTGGCCGCCAGCGCCCGCCGGGTCGAAACCCGGATCCTGGTGAAAACCGCCGACGGGATCTACGGTGCCAGTTACCGGTGGAACGACGCCCAGACCAACGCGACGCTGGTCGCGGAGGGCGGCGGTTTTCAAAGTTTCGCGATTACCGAGGCCGGCGGCGCAACGCGCACGCAGACCTGGACGTTTCCCAGCCGCGAAGCGTGCACGACCTGCCACACCGAAAAGGGCGGTGGCGCGCTGAGCTTCAATACCCGGCAACTCAACCGCGCAACGCCGGGAGGCTCCGCGAATCAGCTCACCCAGCTCGCCACGGCGGGCTATCTCAATCTCGGCAGTCTCTCCGATCCCGGTGCGCTGCCAGCGCTCACGGATTCGACCGATCCTTCGAAGCCCGTGGAAGCACGTGCCCGCTCTTATCTCGACGTCAACTGTGCGCAATGTCACCAGCCGGGCGGGACGGCGTTGGGCGCATGGGACGCGCGGGCGGCGACGCCGTTGTCCCTCGCCGACATCGTCAATGGTCCGTTGGTTGCGACCGCTGTGGCCCCGGAGGAGCGCGTGATTGTGCCGGGCGATGAGCTGCATTCCATGCTGCCGCGCCGGATGGCCGGCGCCGGCGTGGCGCGGATGCCTCCCCTCGGTTCGAACGAACGCGACCTCGCCGGCGAATCGCTCATCGCGCTATGGATTGCGGCGCTGGCGGTGCCGCAGCCAGCGAGCCACCTGCTCAACGTCGCCGCGCGGGCCCAGATCAAGGTCCCGGGCGATCTGATTACGCCCGGATTCGTGATCGTGGGCGGGCCCAAGACGGTGCTGGTTCGCGCGGTCGGCCCCGCGCTGTTGCAGTTCGGCGTGGGCGACGCGCTGACCAATCCGGTTCTGACCTTGTTCAACGATCGCCAGCAGCCCATCGCGGCCAACACCCGCTGGAACTCCGCTGCGAACGCGAGCGAAGTACGCGCGGCGGCGCAACGCGTGGGCGCATTCGCGCTGCCCGAAAACGGAGCGGATTCGGCTCTTCTCCTTACGCTCACGCCCGGAGCCTATACCGCCCAAGCCGTCGCACCGAACAACGGCACTGGCATCGGGCTCATCGAAGTTTACGACACCGATTCTGCGACCGCACCGACGGGGACGACGCGGCTCGTCAATGTGGCGGTGAGCGCGCAGGTCGGCACCGACGACAATATCCTCATCGCCGGCGTGGTCGTCAGCGACGGCGCCCCGAAGCGGGTGCTCATTCGGGGAGTGGGACCTGGCCTCACGGCGTTCGGCGTCACCGGCGTCCTGGCAGCGCCAGTCCTCACCTTGTATGCCGGGACGCAAAGTTATCTCACCAATACCGGCTGGAATAATGCGGCCAACGCCTCGGAGATCCGCGCCACGGCGGTACGGGTGAGCGCATTCCCGCTCGCCGAAGGCAGTCGCGACAGCGTGATCCTCGCCAGCCTCAGCCCCGGGCCGTATAGCATCCAAGTGCGCGGCGCGAATGGCTCAACGGGAGTCGCGATGATCGAGGTCTACGAGGTGCCATAGAACGTCGTCCCCGCCAGAGTTCCTTTCGCGTTTCGCGCGTCGTGACCTCTTCCGTTCGATCTACGAACCAAGTTACAGGTTCGAGCGGTTTTCGCTTTAGCCCTGGCCGCCAAAACTGACGTGGTCGTCGAGATCGAGACGGTCGAAGAAGGTGATGATGTCCGGCCGATTGGGCGCGAGCTGGGCAATCGATTCTTGGAACCGACCATGGGATTGGGCGCTACCGGGGCACCGGTTCTCCATCCAGGTGGACCATTGCACAATTTCCATTGGCCGGAGCCTGGTATGGGCGCTGACCCAAGCCAGCATGTCCGTGTCGGATTTCCCGGACTTCACCGCGGCGAGAAACGCCTTGGGGCTGACGCCGGTGAACCCGAAGAATTGCTCATCGAGAGTACAATTATAATCGTATTCCCCGTTTTGGCGGACGGCGAAGGCCCTCGCCTTGTCGAGGAGCCGGGGAAGGTGCACGTAGCCACCTAACCGGACCCGGGGGCTGCGCGGGGCACGTTGCGTGAGATCGGGAGCAATGATTTTGGCCATATTAAAACTGATCTATACTCGAACCCTGGCAACTGGCGAGGCCGGTCAGATCGGGCTGACTATTTCGAAGCACTTTGCTCCATCTCGTTCCGGATAATTTTTCCGCCTTTCATGACAAATTTCACCCGCTGCAGTTCGGTAATGTCCGCCAGCGGATCACCGGAAACGGCCACGAGGTCGGCATACTTGCCTTTTTCGACGGATCCGATCCGGTCCTGCCAGCCCATCATCTCGGCGTTGTTTTTGGTCGCGGCCTGGATCGCCCGCGCGGGGCTCAAGCCGCCGTGCTTCACCAACGCTTCGAGTTCGAGGCCTTGGGCCCCATGAGGAAACGTCGAACCATCCACGCCACTGCCCACGAGGATTTTCATGCCCTTGGTGTTAGCCGCCAGCGTGACGGCCTTTTCAAAAACCGGAATCATCCGGTATTTGCCGCCGGTGTTTTTGGCATCGGTATCGTCCATGTAGGGTTCGGTGTATCGCATCAGAGTCGGATCATAAAAAAGCCCCTTCTGCACCATCAGGTCCGCCTGGGCCTGATCCAGGCCCATCGCGTGTTCAATCGTGTCACTGCCCGCGATGATGGCGTTCTTCTGACCTTCACCGCCAAAGACGTGGGACGCCACTTTCGCCCCGTGCAGATGCGCTTCGTCGATGATCGCCTGTAACACGGCCATGGGATAAGTAAGTGGATACGTCAGGCTGCCGTCGGGATTGAAAGAATATCCGCCGGTGGGATAAATTTTGATCCAATCCGCCCCTTGGCTGATTTGTTCCCGCACGGCCGCGCGCCCCTCCTCTGCGGAGCGAATCACCTGTTCACTCAACGGATTCACCGGGGCGGCAGGGTTGGCCGGTGTGGCTTCCCACCGGATGCTCCGGGTTGCCACCTGATACCGGGGACCATCAATCCGCCTTTCGTTGATGGCATCGCGCATCGCCACGTCGCCATAACCGTTGCCGTGGGAAGACATATCGCGCGCGCTGGTGAAACCGGCCCGCAAATCGGCCTGCGCGTTCTGCACCGCGATCAACAGGGATCCTTCGTTCGTCGATTTGGGCCCGCGAGCGTTGAACATGTGCGTATGCGCGTCGATCAAGCCGGGTAAAACCGTGGCATGGCTGAAATCAAGCACCCGCGCTCCTGCGGGAATCTTGACCTGCCCTTCCGCTCCCACCTCAACGATCCGTTCGCCCGACGTGATCACCACCTGTCCGGTCAACATCCTGCCCGTGTTGCTGTCGAACAATCGCCCGGCGCGAATCGCCGTCACGCCCGGGACCGAAGGCGCTTGGAGGATGCCTCCATTCATACTCACGAAAGGCGTCGGTCCCGCTCCCCGCCATTGGCCCGGGAAAGCAATCGGCGGCTGAACCGGTTGCGGGCGAACCAAGGGAGTCTGCGCCGGCTGCGGTTGGCCCTGCGCCCAAACTACGGTGGCGTAGAACCACGCCAGTGCGGTGGTAAGGATCAAATTACACCGCGAGAGGTGACGTCGTTGAATGCTCATAAAATAACCGAAAGAAATGGCGTGCTGATTGGCAACCACCGTAAAGTAAGGTCGAGCAACGGAGGCCGGCTCCGGCTCTTATTTAGACCGGCTTTTCCCCAGATAGACAACGTCTCCCTTCGATTCAGAAACCAACCAGCCACGTTTCGAATAGAAGGAAAACGCTCGCAACTTTGGATCCGCCGAAGTCCACAGCCAGAGCTTCTGCCACCCGAGCGAGAACAACCAGGCTTCAACCGTCGCCAGGAGCTGCGAACCGATTCTCCGTCCTTCGAATTCCGGCAGGACCGCAATGACCCAAAGCTCTCCGGTTTTTCCGTCCCCAATCGCGAAACTGACAATTCTTCCTTCGTCTTCACACAACCATCCGCGATGGGTGGTTCGGAGCATTTCCGCCACGGATTCTTCCGTGACCCCGATCTGACGAAGGGCCTCTCTCGAAAAAGCGTTCTCGCGAGTAGCGGCTCGAACTTCGATGACTGCCCCGAGGTCGTTGGATTCAATCAAGCGAAAGTTTATTTCCTTTATCCAAGTTCAAAGACGGGCCACCCCGCCTTGTCGATCGGCTCCGCCGCGTGGTTGGGTCTTTTTTCACCAACTGATTCGCAGAATCCCCATGCGAAGTTTTTCCACGGACGGCCCTTCGATAATGTCGATGTGCCGCCACAGCCCAACTTCGGTCGTGAACTTCTCTCCCTTGTTTTTTGACAGATAGCCTCCCTGCGTGATCGAGAACTTCCCTTCCGTTTGCTGCTCCTTCGGTGGTCCGCTGGGAAGGCGCGATTCTTTGACGATCACCTTGTCCATGGTCACCGCACGATTCGCTTGGGCCTCTTGGGCTGCTTCCTCCACTTTGCCCGCAATGTCTCAGTCAGTCGTGGTCTGGGCATCGGGGCCGGGGGAGCAGCCGATGGTTCCGCAGCGGCCAACGGCAAAGAAACACCCAACCAAATGGCAACGACCGGCAGATAACAGGGGAACCGCAGAGGCATTTTTTCAGGGGCCGGAACAGACGACACGTACGTTTCTCTGTCGTTCCGGGTAGACTGACGCTCACCCAAGACTTTCTTCATGTCTGGGGTCCAGGGGCCGTAGGGGGCGGCAGCGGTAATCGCTGAGGCGCAGGCGGCGGCTCCCTCCGGACTCGACGCACTCTTAACTTCGGTGACGTCAACGATGGTGCCTTGCGCGTTCAGCACGAACGTGACGCTTACGGTGGAATCGGCCGGAGGGTACTGTTCTTTTTCGATCAGCTGACGTTCCCATTGCACCTGCACTTTGTCGGCGAGCTGATTGAGGTAGCTGCCAAACTCTTTCCATTTCGGATCCGCGACGATGGGAGGCGATGCGGCGTTCGCGGTAACGCACAGAAGTAGACCGAGAATGAGATGTTTCATTGGGTCGCTAACGTCAAAGATCAGCCAGGAATGGAACGGGCGCCTGGTTCGGCTTTTTCTTCAATCAGGGAAAAAATGTCCCTGAGATCAGCGCTCGTTTTGGGTGGAGCCTTCGGGAGCCAGAGGTGATGCCTGCTTCACAAACTGCCGTTCGAGATTTTCGCGGAGTTCCGCAATCGGAAAAGGTTTGCGCAGAACCAAGAGAGCTCCTGAAGCCGCGGCGCGCTTTTCGAGGGCGGGACGAAATGCGCCCGTAATTATCCACATCGGCACTTCCCTCCCCGCCACCAGCTGCTGGGCCTTCAATTGCCGGCAGAATTCGAAGCCATCCATTCCCGGCATGTCGACATCCACGACGGCGGCGTCGATGCGCGCCGCCGCGGCGCAGGCCAGACCTTCCGTTCCGTTCCGCGCCGGGACCACCTGATAGCCGTGCAGCTCCAACAGACTGCGCAGCATCCCGCGATACAGATCGTTATCGTCGACAAGTAGGACGACGTGGGCGGCCATAATGATCACACCGCTATCGTTAAATGAGTGATTCGTCCAGTCGCGTCGGTTTAACGCGAATTGGGGCGCCGCAGCCGGAGTACAATTCGCGCTTCGCATCGTGACCCCTTCGGCTCGGTCCGGAAGGAAAATGTTCAACGAATTCGGCGGGCCGTTCGTAAGTCATTGAGTGGATCGAACAGGAGGTGATGTTTTGGCTCTCTACTCCAAGGCCCGTTTAACCACGGATTTCACGGATGGCACGGATGACAATCGCCCAGATGATTAATTCAGAAGCCAGGAAGCCAGGAGTCGGAGAAGGCCTCCTGCCTTTTCCTGGCTTCATGGCTTCTGAATTAACTCTCAGCGGTTTGTTCAGTTCGGCGGCGGCCAAGTGGTCAGCGGATGGGGCACGTGAAGCGTCATCAGCACGATCGGCGCGCCGCCGGTCGGGATGACTTGGTGCGGCGTGTTCGACGGGACGATGAGCATATCTCCCACCACCACCGCTTGGGAATTGCCGCCCGTGATCGCGGAGCCGCTGAGATTGTTGGCGTTGGTGCGCTTCTCGTCGACCAGCTTGCCACCGGTCACGATGTTGCCGGCGCCCTGGAGCACCACCATCAGCTCAGCGTCCTTTTCATGTACGGCCGCGGGCGCCGTCCCGGGACGATATTCGAGTTGGGCGCGATAAGGTGCCAGCGACATAATCGGTTCGCTGACGAGAGGGGCATCGCCCTTGCGGGCGGCCTTTGCTTTCTCGATCAGGCCCATGATCTCTTTGTTGTTCGCGAATGTCCGCAGGGGCGCGGGCACCGCCGGTTGGGCCATGGCCGGGGCGGCGCCGGCGGCGGCGGCAAGAAAGACTAAGGTGAGAAGTTGATTACGCATGGAATGCTCCGGTCGTGGGGTGCCATTGGGGTGTGGCCGAGCAGAGCTGCAATGGCAGGCAGCTTTGCTGCGCGTTCTAAGCCAAAGCCATGACAGTAGAGCACGCGTTTTTCGAGGTTTTCTCCGCGCCTCTGCGTCTTGAGCGAAGCGGGCGCGAGAAATGTTTGGACGGACCACGGAGAATCTCGCGCAGAGGCCGCAGAGACGCAGAGAAGATACCCCGGACGCCGGTCGGAGACCGGCGCTA
>CANJNJ010000051.1 GCA_947474995.1 Opitutaceae bacterium
CACCGCCACACCGAAGCGGAAGGACAACGTCGATACCTACGCCTACTTTGGCGAGCCGGTCTACACTTACTCTCTCAAGGAAGGCATCAACGATGGCTTCCTCACGCCCTTCCGCGTGCGCCAGATTTCCACGACGCTGGACGACTATGTTTACACGCAGGACGACACGGTGGTGGTCGGCATGGTCGAGGAAGGAAAACTCTACGAGGAAAAGGATTTCAACCGGGTGATCGAAATCGAAGCCCGCGAAAAGAAGCGCGTGGATGTTTTCATGAGCGAGATCGATCAGCGGGAGAAGACACTGGTGTTCTGCGCCTCGCAGGATCACGCGCTCGCCGTGCGGGACTACATCAACCAGATCAAGACCAGCAAAGACCCCAACTACTGCCAGCGCGTCACCGCCAACGACGGCGAACTGGGCGAGCAGCACCTGCGGGCATTTCAAGACAACGAGAAGACGATCCCCACGATCCTCACCACGTCGCAAAAACTTTCGACCGGCGTGGATGCGCGGAATATCCGCAACATCGTCCTCATGCGGCCGATCAATTCGATGATCGAGTTCAAGCAGATCATCGGCCGCGGCACGCGCCTCTACGAGGGCAAGGATTATTTTACGATCTACGACTTCGTGAAAGCGCATCACCACTTTCACGACGAGGAATGGGACGGTGAGCCCGTTGACCCGGAGCCGAAGGGTCCAAAGCGCGAACCACCGCCCGGCCCCCCGGGGCCACCCGGCCCTGGTCCCGGACCCGGTCCGGTACGGCAAAAGCTCAAAGTCAAACTCGCCGACGGCAAAGCCCGGAGCATCCAGCACATGATGTGCACGACCTTCTGGCATCCGGATGGCACGCCGATGTCGGCGCAGCAGTTCATGGAGTTGCTTTTTGGCCGGCTGCCCGAGTTTTTCGAGGACGAGGCGGAGCTGCGCGCCATCTGGAGCTCACCGGACACGCGAAAGAAGCTCCTGCAAGGCCTCGCCGAGAAGGGCTTCGGCTCCGAGCAACTGGCGGAGATGCAGAAAATCATCGACGCCGAGAAGAGCGACCTCTTCGACGTCCTGGCGAACGTGGCCTACGCTCTGCCCCCGCTGACCCGCGAAGATCGGGCGTCCAAGGCCAAGGTCGAAATCAGCGCGCACTTCACGGGCAAGCAGCAGGCGTTCCTCGACTTCGTGCTCTCGCACTACGTGAGCGTGGGCGTGGAGGAATTGAGCAACGAGAAACTCACGCCGCTGCTCAAACTCAAGTATCACGACTCCCTCGCCGATGCCGTGGCCGACCTTGGAACGACCAACGAAATCAAAACGGCGTTCACCGGCTTCCAGAAATACCTCTACGCCGAAGCGGTGGCGTGATGTCAGCAGGGTCTTCTGAACTAACCGTCAGCGGCCTGGCCCGATGCGGCACCCCCTTTGGTTCGATCCGGGCCGCTCAAAACAGCAGCCGGTAGCTGCCCGTGAATTCGCGGCCGGCGCCCGGGCGCGCCTGCGACGCGAGCAGGTCCTCATCGAGGGCGTTGCGAATCGAGAGGCCAAACTGATGGGTGTAAATTTTCTTTACCACGATGCTCCGGCTCACGCCGAGCGACACCAGGCCGTAGCCGGGATACTCGAGTTGGAAGCGGTTGCTGTCCTCGTAATTCGAGACGTAATGATCGACATAGCTATAGGAGGTGCTGATCGACACCCCGCTGAAACGCCCCTTCCCAAAACTGTAGGAGGCCGAAGCACCGAGGTTAAGCGCGGGCATCCGCGTCAACTGGCGGCCGACCTCCTCCGGAAGGTCGGGCGAAGCCGTCGTAATTGCGCGCACATAGGAAGCCCGGGTCGTGACCGTCAACGGTGGCGCCGGTTTCCATCGGGCTTCGAGCCGCGCGCCGCTAAAACGCTCCTCGCCGGCTGCAACGAGCTGGGGTTGGGTCTGGGTGGCGTCCAGAATCGGGTCGTTGTAAAGCGGGTTGCGCCGCGAAATGTCATGGTTGGAGAGCGTGAACGCCGACCCCGACCAATCGAGCGCCCACTCGGCAAGGCGCGCCTTGAAACCCGCCTCGCCTCCGCGCGTGGTGTCGTTGCCCTGGATGTGACCGGTGCGCGCGTCCACGCGGGTCGAGGGCTCGAACGCCATGCTCGTGGTGGCAAACAGCAGCAGCCGGCTCGGTCGCACCTGGTAATTCGCGCCGAAAAGAAAGGTGGGCTGCTGCACGCGATCCTCGACGTGCGGGAACGCCACGCCTGGCCGACGGTCATGCAACTGCAAGGCGACAAAATCCTGCCGCGCCCCTGCCGTCAGTACGAGCCGCCCGTGGTTTAAGGCGGCGCGTTCGCTGATTTCGAGGGCCGTGTAGCGGACGTTCTCCTCGCGGTCGGTAATCACCCGAGTGAAGCCTTCGCGGCGGAAGGCCGGCCGGAAGTAATCTGGCGCCTCGGGACGAAACTGGCGCACGCTCAAGGGCAGCGCATCGCGATCCGCCGGGGAGAGCCCGCGCTCCGAGCGCACGTTGCGGCCCCACGTGTCGGAAAGGGCAAACATGAGCTTGTGGTCGGCGCGCGGGGTGTTGATCCGGCGCGTAAAGTCGCAGCGGGCTGAGAGCGCCTGTTGCGGCTGCTCGAGATGGATCGGCTCGCGCGTGCCCTCGAAGATCCCCGTCGCCAGGTTGAACAGCGAGGTGGTGAACCGGTCCTGATCGACTTGCCGCCACCAGCCTTCGACCGCAGCGCGAACGTTCAGCCGGGCATTCGGCTGACCTTCGTACAATACGCCGGCCATCGTGCTGCGGCGGAGCAAGCCAGTCGCGGGACCACCCGAATTGAAGAGCGCGAGCGGCCGATAAGGCCCGACGATTTTCTGGCCGGTCGCGCGACGATATTCCGGGACCCCGGGCGACGGGGTGGTCGCGAGCTCCTGAAAATCGACATAGTAAAGCGTGCTCGCGGTGGCGCTGTGTTTCCACGCCAGCGAGCCGTCGACGGAACGCGTTTCCGATACCACATACTGTTCGGGCCCGGTCTTGCGGCTCCAGTCCGCCGCGACGCGCTGCCAGCCGCGCTTCGGCACGACGGGCCCGGTGATTTCCAACGTGGCCGACTGGCGCTGGAGCGACGTGACCGAGTAGCCAAACATCCGGGCGGCTTTCGTTCGCGGCCGCGCGGTTTGAAAGTCCTGGATACCACCCGGGGCCGCGCGCCCGAGCACGGGCACAAGTGGCCCCTGGATGACGAGCGTGCGGACGGTGTTGAGCTCATCCGGCACCCCGAGGTGCACAAAACCGTCGCGCAGCAATGGCGCCGGAAATCCGCGCAAACTGAGCCGCGCGTCGGCGGTGGCGAGATCGACCGGCGCCGGATGGGCGATCAGGCTGAGCATCGCCTTCAGTTCGTCGGCCAGCGGATCGTCGTCGAACACCCCCTGCGTCACGAGATCGTTGGAAAACGGCGCCTCGCGCAGCTGGCTCTCGTTGGAACTCAACCCGGGGGAATCGTCGTCCTTTTTGTCCGACTGGGCGACGACTTCCACCGTGGCAAGCTGCATGGGCTCGCCCTCCGCGGGTAAGGCCGGTGCCGTCTGCGCCCCAAGCCACGGCAACCCCAAGCCGGCGGTCGCACAAGCGAACGCGACCCGGACAAGGCGAAAGGGTCCCAGGATGGGCACGCCACCAAGAAAACACCCCCGCCGAGCGGCCTGCAATACCCATGATTTATCCCTGCGCCTCTGGGCCGTGAGCGAGACGGGCGCGAGATTGGTTTCAATCAAGAAAGGTCAACTCCCGCCGAGCAGCCCAAAGCCGCGAGGGCGAGCGTGAATCCGTGGCAGGCGGAAAGCGCGTCACGTGCCTAACGAAGGCGAAAGTCGGAGGCCCAAGACACCTTGCGTCGGCCGGGATTTCATACTTTCTCTTCGGCCCCGATGCTTCTTCTCCCTCGCATCCGACTGGCCGCGGTCGTGCTTCTGACCGCCGGCACCGCGCTCGCCGAACCGACGTTCACGAAGCTCAAGCTCGACAATTTTTTCTACGCCGAGGGCGCGGCCATCGCGGATTTCAATCGCGACGGCCATCCGGACATCGCCGCCGGTCCGCGGATATTTCTCGGGCCCGATTTCAAGACGAGCAAGGTCTACCGTGAAAACCACGCGTACGATCGGCTGAGTTACTCGAATAATTTTCTAACCTACACCGCGGACTTCAACGGCGATGGCTGGCCCGACATCCTCGTGATCGGCTGGCCCGGCAAGGAAGCGTTCTGGTACGAAAATCCCGGCACCGCGACGCCGCTGGAATGGAAACAGCACCTCGCGTTTGCCAGCGTCGACACCGAATCGCCGGATTTTCTCGATCTGAAGGGCGACGGCAAACGTGCGATCATCGCCGCGACCGGCGGACGGCTTGGCTGGATGGAGCCGGACCCGAAGAAGCCCGACGCGCCGTGGATATTTCATCCGATCACCCCGCCCGGCAAATGGGAGCGCTACACGCACGGCATCGGCCTCGGCGACATCAATGGCGACGGCCGGCCGGATTTTCTCGAAGCCAAGGGTTGGTGGGAGCAGCCCGCCAGCCTCGCCAGCGATCCCGTTTGGAAATTTCACCCCCAAGCCTTTGGCGAAGGCGGCGCTCAGATGTACACCTACGACGTCAACGGCGATGGCCGGGCCGATGTGATTACGAGCATCGTCGCCCACGGTTATGGCATCAGCTGGTTCGAGCAGGGCGTCGGCGCCGCCGGCGATCCAACCTGGACCGAGCACCCGATCACCAGCCGCCAACCCGCCGAGAAACTGAACGGCGTACAATTTTCCCAGCCGCACGCGCTCATGCTCGTCGATGTCGATGGCGACGGATTACTCGATCTCGTGGCCGGCAAACGCCACTGGGCCCACGGCGATGCCGGCGACCCGGAACCCAACGCGCCTGCGGTGCTTTACTGGTTTCGCCTCGCCCGCGGACCGGGCGGCGTCACCTACACCCCGCACCTGATCGACGACAGCTCGGGCGTGGGCTGCCAGTTTCCCGTGGCCGACCTCAATGGCGACGGCCGGCCTGATTTCGCGATTGCCAATAAGAGCGGGGTCTTCGTTTTCCTGCAGAAGCCGAACTGACCCCACACGGCCCCATCCTAATTTTTCCTCATGCCTGCCGTCACCTCCCTGAAGACTGTTTCGTCCAAAGTTAAGCCGCTCGTCGAAGGCGCGCTCGCCGATACCGGCGGCCTCCTGCGTCTGGCCCCCTGCTGGGTCCCGCGGTCATTTCTCCAGCCCGGCAAGCGGCTCAAGCTGCATCCCGACGATCTCTACGCGTTCGGCCTGAATCGCGGCGGCATCGACGAGCGCTGGTTCGCCTCGACCACGCCCGCGGCCAACGAAAACCGCACGCCCGACGAGGGCCTCAGTTACGTCGTCGCCGGCGGCAAGCGGTTCACGCTCGCCCAGGCTGTCGCGGAGTGCGGCGCCGATCTCATCGGCCCGGCGATTTGGAAGAAGTACCAGAAGTGGCCCGTTTACTCCAAGTTCTTCGACAACATGGGGCCGATTCCGCACCACATGCACCAGTCCGCCGCGCAGGCGAAGCTGGTCGGGCTGGAGGGCAAGCCGGAGTCCTACTACTTCCCGCCGCAGCACAACAACGTCGGCAACAATTTCCCCTACACGTTCATGGGCCTCGAGCCCGGCACGACCAAGGCCCAGGTCCGGAAATGTCTCGAGAACTGGAACCGCGGCGACAACGGCATCCTCGATCTTTCGCGCGCGTATCGCCTCAAACCCGGCACCGGCTGGCTCATCCCGCCCTCCGTGCTCCACGCGCCGGGCTCGCTCTGCACCTACGAGCCGCAATGGGGCTCGGACGTCTTTGGCATGTATCAGTCGCTGGTCGAAGGCCGTGAAGTGCCGTGGGCGCTCCTCGTGAAGGACATGCCGAAGTCCAAACACCACGACCTCGACTTCATCGTCGATCAGCTCGACTGGGACGAAAACACCGACCCGAATTTCAAGGACAACCACTACCTCGAGCCGATCCCGGTGGCGGACACGAAGAGCGAAGGCTACGTCGATCGCTGGATCGTTTACGGCAAAGTGAAGGGCGAACAGCTCTTCACCGCCAAAGAGCTCACGGTTGAGCCCGGAGCGAAGTGCACGATCAAGGACACGGGGGCCTACGGCCTCATCACGGTCCAGGGCAAGGGCCGCATGAACAAGCTCGCGCTTGATTGCCCGAAGCTCATCCGGTTCCACGAACTCACCGAAGACGAAGTCTTCTGTCCCGAGTCGACCGCGCGCGCCGGCGTGACGTTTGAAAACACGAGCACCGTCGAGTCGCTCGTCGTCCTCCGTTACTTCGGCCCCGACGCCAACCCCACCGCCCCCGCCATGGGCGCGTACAAGAAAATCAAGAGTTAACCGTTTCCCGATTTTCCGCTTTCCCGCCTTTCCCCTTTTCCCCAGCCATGCCTCAAAATAATTACCCCAAGTTACACAACGCGATGTGGCCCGGCCTCGTCGGCAAAAAGAGTATGGGCGGCGCCGAAGCCGACCTCGGCCTCGATGAAATGCTCAACCTGACCGCCAAGGCCGAAGTCAACGGCGTCCGGTTCGACGGCGTCGATATCTTCCTCAACAACCCGCACACCGCCATCGATATTTCCGACGACGGCATCAAGGCCCTCGCCGACAAGATTCGGAGCAAGGGGCTCGTCATCGGCTCGGTCGTCGCCCCGGTTTGGTTCTTCGGCAACGCGATGGGTGACGCCGCCAAGCGCGCCGGTTGGGTCGACTGCGTCCGCAAATCGATCCGCATCGCCGCCAAGCTGCGCGAACTCGGCGCGCGGCCCTACGGCATCGTCCGCATCGACACCGCCGCGGGCGTCACGGACTGGGACAAGGACCCCAAGGGCAACACCAAGCTTATCGCCCAAACTTTCCGCGAGGCCGGCAAGATTGCCAAGGACCACGGCGAGCGGCTCGCCGCTGAAGGCGAGATTTGCTGGGGCGGCATGCACTCCTGGAAGTACATGCTCCAGACCCTTGAGGAAACGGATATGCCCAAGGTCGTCGGCTTCCAGGCCGACATGGCCCACACGCTCCTCTACACGCTCGGCTACAACGCCCCGACCGCCCACCGGATCGTGCCGAAGAATTTCCACTGGGAACCCGAGGCCTTCCACCAGGCGATGAAGAAGATGACCGCGGCGCTGCGGCCGTGGACCTTCGATTTCCACGTCGCGCAAAACGACGCCACCGTCAAGGGCTCCGGCGACCACGAGAAGACCGGCAAGCACTGCACCGTGACCGACGTCAACGGGAAGCTGAACATCGGCCGCGACGCGGGCTACTGGCTGCGCGACGGCGACGGCAAGGTCACGAAAAAGACGAAGCACATTTGCTGGGACGGCTGCATGTTCCCGAACGAGACGATGCAGAAGCAGCAAACGTGGAACGACATTCTCGCCGCGATGATTCAGGTCCGCGAGAACCACGGCTGGGTGGGCTAGGGCAAAGCGTCGAGGAGTGGGGAACTGCGCGGCGGCACCCCACGCTCGCTGCCCCGACCCGCCCTCCCCCAACGTTCGCTTTCACCCCCTTCCCACTCCTCGCCACTTTTCCCTATGAAACCCCTCAACATCGGCATCGTCGGCTACGGCTTCATGGGCCGGGCCCACTCCAACGCGTTTCGCAAAGTCGGAAATTTCTTTCCCCTCGATCGCCCGATCGTCCTCAAGGCCGCCTGCGGCCGCGACGCCGCCAAGACCCAGGCGTTCGCCGACACCTGGGGCTATGAGTCCATCGAGACCGACTGGAAAAAACTCATCGCCCGCGCCGACATCGATCTCATCGATATCGCGGCGCCCAACAACGTCCACGCCGAGATCGCCATCGCCGCGGCCAAGGCCGGCAAAATGATCCTCTGCGAGAAACCGCTCGCGATGAACGCGCCCGAGGCGCTGGTCATGACCAAGGCGGTCGAGAAGGCCAAGGTGCCAAACATGGTGTGGTACAACTACCGGCGGATTCCCGCGGTCACGCTGGCCAAGCAGCTCATCGATGAGGGCAAGCTCGGGAAAATTTTCCACTATCGCGCGAAGTTCCTGCAGGACTGGACGATTTCCGCCGACGTGCCGCAGGGCGGCCCCGGTACCTGGCGGCTCGACGCGAGTGTCGCCGGCAGCGGCGTCACCGGCGATTTGCTCGCGCACTGCATCGACACGGCGCTCTGGCTCAACGGCAGCATCGACAAGGTCACCGCCATGACGGAGACGTTCGTCAAGGAACGCCAGCACGCCCTCACCGGCAAAAAGCAGAAAGTCGGCATCGACGACGCGAGCGCCTTCCTCGCGCGCTTCAGCAACGGTTCGCTGGCGACCTTCGAGGCCACGCGCTACGCCCGCGGACACAAGGCGCTCTACACCTTCGAAATCAACGGCGAGCACGCCTCGATTTCCTGGGACCTTCACGATCTGCACCGCCTGCAATGGTTCGACCACCGCGATCCCGGCATCGTCCGCGGCTGGCGCTCGATTCACGTCAGCGATGGCGATCAGCCCTACATGAAAAACTGGTGGGTGCCCGGCCTGCAGATCGGCTACGAGCATTCCTTCGTCCACCAAGTGGCCGACTTCCTGGCCGGCCTCGCCAGTGGCCAGCCGGCAGCGCCGACGTTCCGCGACGGTCTCGCGACCGATCTGGTGACGGATGCCGTGCTCAAGTCCGCGAAGAGCCAGCGCTGGGAAAAGGTGAAGCGAGCCTAGAGGCTGTCATGAACTTTGCCGAGTTGAGTGAAGGTAGCCCGCTTCGAGAGAAGCGGGACAAATCGGTTCGATCGAACCTTCGGGTCCCTGCGCTCCCGCGCAGGGCTACGTCAAAAAAGCACCTGACCGCCTCTAGCAACGCAATCTTGCCATTCTGCGCAAAGCGAAGAATCCAGAAAATCGGCGACTTGGTCCGGGTGGATTCTTCGCTGCGCGCAGAATGACAAACCAATAACCCCAAAATGCCCAAACTCGGTTTCAATCTCCTCGTGTGGACCGCTGCGATTTCGGACGAATGGTTTCCGCACATCGAGCGGCTCAAGAAAATCGGCTACGACGGTATTGAGATCTGCAACGGGTCCCAGGACCCGGCGGCTTACAAGCGGCTCGACAAGCTGGCCCGCGATCTCGGACTGGGCGTCACCTGCGTGACCATCGTCGGCGCCGAGGCCAATCCGGTCAGTCCCGACGCCGCGGTCCGGGCCAAGGCCCTGGATGTGATCAAGTGGAACATCGATCGCACCGTCGACTGCGGCGCAAAATTGCTCTGCGGGCCGTTTCACTCGGCCTTCGCCACGTTCACCCGCGCCGAACCCAAGCCGGAGGAATATCAGCGCAGCGCCGAAGTCCTGCACGCCGCTGGCGACTATGCGAAGCAGGCCGGCGTCATCCTGGCGCCCGAAGCGCTGAACCGTTTTGAGTGCTATCTGTGCAACACGATGGCCCAGCTCCGGATGCTCGTCGAACTGACGAACCATCCCAACGTCCGCGCGATGTTCGACACGCATCACGCGAACATGGAGGAGAAAACCCAGGCCGCTGCCATTCGCCACATCGCGCCGGTGCTCGCGCACGTTCACCTCAGCGAAAACGATCGCGGGACTCCGGGCAGCGGTCATGTCACGTTTCGCGAGGCGCTGACGACGCTCGCCAGTGTCGGCTACGACGGCTGGATGACGATCGAGGCCTTCAGCCGCTCCGACCCCGGTTTCGCCAACGCGATCAATGTGTGGCGCGAATTTTCCCCCGCGTGGGAGATCGCGGAAAAGGGCCACGCGTTCCTGCGTGGCGAAATTGCCGCAGCGGGCTTTGGCGGTCGGAAGTAGTCCGAACGTAGCCCGGCTGGGGAGAGCCCGGGAGCACGAACCGAGGTCAGGCCGGAGGAATTTATCTCGGATCGTACTCGGATTGACCTCCTGTGCAAAAGTCCGGCGGCTTAAGTTTGGTTGCGACTCCTCAGGCAGGCATGAATCCCGCGTCCCCCGACGCGGGCTACACTTTATTTACCACCGGCCGCAAGAAAACCCCTTCAACCCTGCGACTTGCCACCCGGCCAACGACGTGGAGACTGATCCACCCCGCCGCCGGGTCCCACGGCCGGCCCCGTCACCCGCATTCTTTCATCCCATGACCCTCCGCCCGTTCGTCCGCTCCTTGGTTCTCTTCCTCTCGATGACGGCCGTGGCGCTCGCGCAGTCGACGCTCGTCCTGAATCCACCCGCCGGCGTTCCCGCCAAGGGCAAACACATCGTCCTTCTTTCCGGCGACGAGGAATACCGCGGCGAGGAATCGCTGCCGATGCTGGCCAAGATCCTCAGCCAGCGCCACGGGTTCAAGACGACCGTGCTCTTCTCGCTCGATTCCGATGGCACGATCAATCCCGACAACCAGAAGTCCCTGCCCGGTGCCGAGGCGCTCGACTCCGCCGATCTGATCATCATGGCGCTGCGTTTTCGCGCCTGGCCCGATGCGGCGATCAAGCATTTCGTCGACGCCTATCGTCGCGGCGTGCCGATCATCGGCCTGCGCACCTCGACCCATGCCTTCAACTTTCCCGCCGACAGCACCTGGGCAAAGTACTCCTACAACAGCAAGGCGCCGTGGGCCGGCGGTTGGGGTCGGGAGGCACTGGGCGAAACCTGGGTCACCCACTGGGGCAAACACAAGGTCGAGGCCACGCGCGGCGTGATCGAACCGGGTGCGGACACCGAGGCTGTACTCCGCGGCATCACCGACCTATTTGGAACCGCCGATGTCTACGAGGCACGGCCACCCGCCGACGCGAAAATTCTCGTGCGCGGACTGGTGTTGAAAGGCATGAACGCCAGCGACGTCCCGGCCGACTACAGAAAGAAACGGGCGAACGATCAGCAGGAGCAGTCGGTCAATGATCCGGCGATGCCGATTGTCTGGACGCGGCTTCATCGCAACGAAGCCGGCAAGGAAAACCGGATTTTGACCACGACCATGGGCGCCGCGACCGATTTCGAGAACGAAGGTCTGCGCCGGCTCGTCGTCAATGGCGTGTATTGGGGGCTCGGTCTCGAGGTGCCCGCGCGGGCCGATGTGCGTTACCTCGATCCGTATGCGCCGCGGATGTATGGTTTCAAGGGTTACCGGATCGGAATCACTCCCGCGGATCACTCCCTGGGCCGGACCCTGCCCGAAGGCAAAACCCCGCCCGTAGCCGCGAGCACCGCGCCGTCCGCACCCCGTCCCGCCGCGCCCGCTCCGGCCAGCGCGGCCATGCCGTTCTCGTTCAACGCCGGCGAGCACATCGCCATCGTCGGCAACGCCCTCGCCGACCGCATGCAGCACCACGGCTGGCTGGAGACGATGATTTACGCGCAGAATCCCCAACTCGGTCTCGTGGTGCGCAACCTCGCGGTGCCGGGCGACGAGATCGTGACCCGCGCGCGCTCGAAGGATTTCGGCACGCCCGACGAGTGGCTCGCCAAGGTCCAGGCGGGCGTGGTCTTCGCGTTTTTCGGTTTCAACGAGTCGTTTCAGGGACCGGCGGGGCTGCCGAAGTTCAAGGAGGACCTGGAGCAGTTCCTGCGCGAGACCCGGACAAAGAGCTATAACGGACTCGGGCCGCCGCGCATCGTGCTCTTTTCGCCAATCGCCACGGAGAAGCATCCCGACCCCAACTATGCGATCCCGCCCGAGACCAACCGCAACCTGGAACTTTACAGCCAGACGATGGCCGAGGTCGCCCGCGATCAGAACGGGGTCACGTTCGTCGACTTGTTCGGCCCCTCGCAGCAGGTGTTGGCCGAGGCCGCCCGGCAGGGCTCGCCGCTCACGATCAACGGCGTGCATCTCTCCGAGGCCGGCGAGGGCCAACTGGTGGAAAAGATTTTTCCGCTCGTCTTCGGCTCGGCGGCGCCGACCGTTGACCTCGCCGCGCTGCGGACCGCCGTCAATGCCAAGAACGCGATGTGGCATTCGCGCTACCGGACCGTCGATGGCTACAACATCCACGGCGATCGCTCGAAGATCGCCTATGTCTCGTCACCCGACACCCCGAAGATCACGAACATCCAGGTCATGCAGGAGGAGATGAGCCAGCGCGATGTCATGACCGCCAATCTCGAGCGGCGCGTCTGGGCCGTCGCCCGCGGCCAGGCGGGACCGGTCGAGCAGGAGCCGATTCCGGAAGTGACGAAGATGGGCACGAACAAGCCGGGCCCGAATCCGGACGGCACCTACGAGTTCATCAGCGGCGAGGCCGCGATCGGGAAAATGACGCTCGCGCCCGGCCTCAAGATTAACCTCTTCGCCAGCGAAAAGGAATTCCCCGAACTCGCGAAGCCCGTCCAGATGGCGTGGGACACCCGCGGCCGGCTCTGGGTCGCGGTCTGGCCCAACTATCCCGAGCGCACGCCGACGGCCCCCCAGGGCGACAGCATCATCATCCTGGAGGACACCGACGGCGACGGCCGGGCGGACAAGCTGACGACTTTTCTCACGGACCTGAACTGCCCCACCGGTTTCCAATTTTTCAAGGACGGCATCCTGCTCGTGCAGGCGCCCGACGTGTGGTTTGTGCGCGATACCGATGGCGACGGCCGGGCCGACTGGAAGGAACGGGTGCTGATGGGTTTTGATTCCGCGGACTCGCACCACACGGCCAACTCACTCGTCTATGAGCCGGGCGGGGCCATCCTGCTCAGCGACGGCGTGTTTCATCGGACGCAGGTCGAGACGATCGCGGGCCCCGTGCGCAACATCGACGGCGCCATCTATCGCTACGAACCGACCACGGCGAAGTTCGAAACCTACGCCTCGTTTAATTTCATGAATCCGCACGGGCGAGCCTTCGACTACTGGGGCAACGACCTCATCACCGACGCCACCGGCAACCACACCTACTTCGGTCCCGCGTTCAGCGGCCGGCTCGATTATCCGGCGAAGCATCCCAAGATGAAAACGATCTGGGATCGCCCGTCGCGCCCCTCCGCCGGCAGCATCATTCTCACGAGCACGCATTTTCCCGCTGAGTTCTGGGGCAATTTTCTCAACCCGAACGTCATCGGCTTTCAAGGCGTCTATCGCGTCAAGCTAGTGGACGACGGCTCGGGCATCAAAGGCGAGCGCGAGCCGGATCTCCTGCGGTCGAGCGACCCCAATTTCCGCCCGATCGATTGCAGCGTCGGCCCGGACGGCGCGCTCTATATCATCGACTGGCACAATCCGCTGATCGGGCACCTGCAGAGCCACCTGCGCGACTCGAATCGCGACCACGAGCATGGGCGGATTTATCGCGTCACCTACGAAGGACGTCCGCTCGCAGTGCCGCCGAAGATTTACGGCGAGTCGATCCCCGCGCTGCTGGAGTTGCTCAAGCGCCCGGAAAACCAAATCCGCACGCTCGCCAAGATCGAACTCGGCAATCGCGATTCCGCTTCGGTGATCGCCGCGTTGAAAACCTGGACCGCGCAGCTCGATCCCAAGGCGCCCGACTATCCCCATCATCTCACCGAGGCGCTGTGGCTCCACCAGTGGCACAACGCCGTCAACCTCGAGTTGCTGGAGCGGGTGTTGCAGTCGCCCGAGCCCGCGGCCCGCGCCGCGGCAACGCGCGTGGTTTCCTATTGGCGGGATCGCGTGCCGAACGCCCTCGCCCTGCTCCAGCAACGGGCCGCGGACGAAAATGCCCGCGTGCGGCTCAATGCGGTCCGCGCCGCCAGTTTCTTCCCCGTGGCCGACGCGACGGGGGTCGCGCTCACGGCCGCGAAACGATCGGTCGATTATTACCTCGATTACACGCTCGGGGAAACCCTGCGCCAACTGCGGCCGCAGTGGAGCAAGAGCATCATCGATGGCGTCCAGCTCGCGGGCGCCGACGCCGACAGCCCCCGGTATCTCTTGCGCAGCCTGAGCGTGGCCGAGGTGTTGAAACTGCCGCGCAACGCCGACGTGGCCGAGAATATTTTGAGCCGGGCCGGCGTGCCCGGCGACGTGCGGGCCGAGGCACTCGCGCTGCTGTCGAAGCATCGCCAGGTCGCACCGATCGCGCTGCTCACCACGACGCTCGCCTTGCCCACGGACTTTGACGTCAAGGGCGTGGGCCGCTTGCTGCTCGCGCAACCGGTGACCGAGCTTCGGGCCCAGCGCCAGGCGCTGCTCGGCGTCACTTCGGTCGAAAACGCCGAAGCCCGGGGCTACGGTTGGGCGGCGATCGCCCTGGCGGACGGGTCACTCGACGCCCTTTGGCAGGCGGTGGCGCGGAACGCCGACGCCCAGACGTCGGTGCTCGCCGCGATTGCGCTGATTCCCGACACGACCTTGCGGGCCACGGCCTACGACCGCGTCATGGCCCTCCTCGCGCCTGCCGCGAGCGGCATCAAGGAGGCGGACCACGTCGCGGGCACCGTGCAACGCGAAGCAATCCGCGCGGCCCTCAGCCTCGGGCGGGAGCCCGCGGCGGTGTTTACCGCACTCGCCGCCATGATCGGACGGGGCGAACAGGTGGTCGCCGCCGCCACCGCGCTCAGCTCGCTGCCCCGTCAGGCCCGCCCCCCGGAGGCGGTTGCCAGAGCCGCCCGCGCCCTGGTCGCGTGGGCGGACAAGGCCCACCCCAGCGAGCGCACCGGCCGCGATTACGTGGGGATCATTCAAATCGCCGACGAGCTGGCCGGCGCGCTGCCAGCCACCGAAGCGGAGGCCCTCCGCCGGACCATCAAGGGGCTGCGGGTGGCGGTTTTCGTCATTCGCGCGGTACCGGAACAACTGCGCTACGACACACCGCGACTCGTCGTGCCGGCCGGCAAGGCGTTCGAGATCATTTTCGAAAACCCTGATGTGATGCCGCACAATCTCGTCGTCGTGAAACCCAACGCGCGGGAAAAGGTCGGGACCGCTGCGATGACGATGCTGCCGGAAACGCGGGACAGCCACGGCCGCGCCTTCGTGCCCGAGTCAACCGATGTCATCGCCGCCACCCGTACGCTGGAGACCGGGCAGTCCGAGTCGCTTCGCGTGCCGGGCATCCGCAACGAGGGCGTGTATGAATACATTTGCACCTTTCCCGGCCACTGGAGCGTCATGTTCGGCCAGCTCGTCGTGACGAACGACGTCGACGCCTACCTGAGTTCAAACCCCCTGCCCGCCTCAACGCCTCCCGCGGAGCACGGCGTGCATGAGCACGGGAAATAAAGAAATCACCTCCCAGCGCTTCACCGTGAGTCATCCATGAAAATTTTCCCCCTGTTCTCTCGCACCACGTTCCCCGCGGGCCAAGCCTTGCTGGCGCTCGCGCTCATTCCGCTTCTGCCCGCCGGCGCCCAAACGCCCAAACCCAAAGCGGTGGCCACGCCGTTTCAGGTTCCGGCGGCCCCGGAGGCGTCGGCCCTCCACGTCCCAGCCGGATTCAAGGTCGAGCTGGTCTATTCCGTGCCGAAGGGAGACCAGGGCTCATGGGTCTGCCTCGCCATCGATCCCAAGGGCCGCATCACGGCCAGCGATCAATACGGCGGACTGTATCGCATCACGCCGTCGGCCGGCGGACCAGCGACGGCAGCGCGCGTCGAGCGACTCGCCATAACACTCCCCGCGGTCCCCGGGACCGAGCAGATCCGCACGCCGGAGCGGGCCGCGGGCACCGATGGCTCGGCTTCGGCCACCATCGGGGCGCACGGACTGCTCTACGCCTTCGACAGCCTCTACGTCATGGTCGACGAAGTCCCCGGCCGGCAGGGCATCTGGCGGCTGCGCGACACCGACGGCGACGATCAGTTCGACGAGATCAAATTTCTCCGGAGCATGAAGGGCACCGGCGAACACGGCACGCACGCCCTCGTCCTCAGCCCCGACGGCAAGTCGATCTACTTCGCCAACGGCAATCACACCGACCTACCCGCGCACTGGGAAAAGGCCCGTCCCGTCTCGTGGGGCGAAGATCATCTGCTCCCCCGCATGTGGGACGCCCGCGGTCACGCCAAGGACAAGTACGCCCCGGGCGGCTACATCGGCCGGATGGACCCCGAGGGGAAGGAAATCGAGATCGTGACGATCGGTTTCCGTAATCAGTACGACATCGCCTTCAATCAAAACGGCGAACTCTTCACCTATGACTCCGACATGGAGTGGGACCAAGGCTCGCCGTGGTACGTGCCGACGCGAATCGTGCACGCGATCAGTGGTGGTGACTATGGTTGGCGCAGCGGCGCGGGGCGCTGGCCGGCGTACTACGCCGACAGCCTGCCGCCGGCGCTCGACGTCGGACCTGGTTCGCCCACCGGGATCACGTTTGGAACGAAAGCCAAGTTTCCCGCCAAGTACCAGCGGGCGCTGTTCGCGTGCGACTGGACCTACGGCACGATGTACGCGATGCACCTCACGCCCGAGGGCTCGACGTATCGCGCCGCCAAAGAGGAATTCGTCGCCGGCAAGGCGCTGCCCCTGACCGACGTCGTGATCAATCCCGTCGACGGGGCCATGTACTTTACGGTCGGCGGTCGTCGCACGCAGTCGGCGCTCTATCGGGTCACTTACACCGGTTCGGACAGCACGACCCCCGCCACCATCCCGCCGCTCACGCCCGCCGCCGAAGTGCGCCGTTCCCTCGAGGCCCTGCAAGAGGACGGAGTCGGACCCGAGGCGATCGAAAAGGCATGGCCCAATCTCGCCAGTCCCGATCGCTTCCTCCGGTTTGCCGCGCGCATCGCGATCGAGCGCCAACCGCCGGAAAAATGGGCCGAGCGGGCGTTGGCCGAGTTGCTGCCCCAGGCCTCGATTGAGGCGCTGATCGCCCTCGCCCGCGTCGGCGACAAGTCGCTACAGCCGCGACTCATCGAGGCGCTCAGCCGACTCGATTTTGCGAAGCAACCGGCCGAGCTGCGGCAGCCGTTCCTGCGCGCGTGGCAGCTCGCCTTCACGCGCCTGGGCAAGCCCTCACCCGAGGTCTGCGCGGGCCTCGCGGCCAAATTCGATCCGCTCTTCCCGCACGCGGATCCGCTCGTCAACCGCGAGCTTGTCTCCCTTCTCATCTATCTCGGCTCGCCGACCGTCGTGGCGAAAACGGTTCCGCTGCTGAGCGTGGCGGAACCGCCGGTCGCCGAGTGGGCCAGCGACGCCCTGCTCGCCCGCAATGATCGCTACGCGGCCGCGGTCCTCGGCGCCGCCACCAGCCGGCCGGACCGGCAGCAGATCGCGTATGCCTATGCCCTGCGCAACGCGACGACCGGTTGGACGCCCCAGCTGCGCAAAGATTATTTCTCGTGGTTCCCGCGCACGCAGGGCTGGCGCGGGGGCGCGAGTTTCTCCGGGTTCATTAAAAACATCCGCACGGAAGCGCTCGCGCAGGCCGTGGCGGATCCTGCGGAGCGGACGGCGCTCGACGCGCGTTCGCAGATTCCCGTCCAAACCTCGCTGGCCAGCGGGATTTCGCCCAAGGGCCCGGGGCGCAACTACACGGTCAACGAGGCGACGACCCTCGTCGGCAGCAAACTCTCCGGGCGCAATTTTGCCCAGGGCCGGGCGATGTTCAGCGCCGTCGCCTGCACCGCCTGCCACCGCTTCAACAACGAGGGCATCAGCATCGGACCCGACATCAGCGGGGCCGGCAGCCGCTACAGCGTGCGCGATTTGCTGGAAAACATCATCGAGCCCTCGCTGGTCATCAGCGATCAATACGCCAACGAGCAAGTGGACAAGACGGACGGTTCGACGGTCGTCGGCCGGGTCATCGCCTCGGAAAACAACGCCCTGCTCTTCATGGTCAATCCCTTCGCTCCCGACGAAAACGTCCGGGTGATGCTGACCGAGATCAAGGCGCGCAAGACCTCGCCCGTGTCGCTCATGCCGCCCGGATTGATCAACGCGCTCAGTCCGGAGGAACTGAAGGATCTGCTCGCCTACATCCTCAGCGGCGGCAATGCGCGCGACGCGATGTTCAAGAAATAGCGGCGCGGCACGTAGGGAACGCCGGGACCCTGGCAGGAAACGGAGATGCGCCCTCGCGACCTGAACCCGTCTCGTCGCTCCTCCGCTGCCAATCGTGGGAGCGAACTCCTGCTGGATTCTTCGCTCGCGCTCAGAATGACAGGCAAGAGAATCTCGTTGGATGTCTCCTTAAGAATTTTTGCTGGCTGAAAGTTACCCCCTCTCTCAACGCCGATATGAAAATGCGATTCCGATTTATACCCCTGCTCCCAACCCTGGGCTGTTTGCTGGCTCTGGGTTCGCCGGCCGCCAACGGACAAGGTCAACCCGCCGCGCCCGCCGGCCTTTTTACCCAGGCCCAAGCCGATCGGGGCAAAGCGGTCTACGCCCAGTTCTGCGCGGCCTGCCACGGCGAGTCCCTGGGCGGCGCGGCGTTAGGAAAGACGCGGGCTAGAGCCTAGCGCAGGTAGGCGTCGAGACATTCATCGAGCATCGCAAGATGCTCGGGCGAAAGATTACCCAGCACTCCGCGCAGTCGTCCTTTTCTAACCTGGCGGATTCCGGGAATGACCGCGTAGGTCACCTTCCCCGAAAAATTACCGACCTCAAGGCGCAGCGGCCGGATTTCCGGAGCGATGCTCGAGGTTGGGACGACGACCACGGTATTGAGCACCTCGTTGTGCGCCCTGCCCGAAACGATGATGCCCGGCCGCATTTTGCCCATTTCGGGCGGATTCGTGTCACTCAAGTCCACCCAAACGACCGTGCCGCGTTTCATGGCTTTCGCGGTTCGACGTCATCCACCAGCGGGGCCGACTCCCACACCTCCATCGCAGCCCGCTCGTCGGGATTCTCCTGCAAAAATTTCTGATAGGTGCTGGCTGCTTCGTGATGCTTTCGGGCCAAGTGCTCTTTTTCGATCAAACCGCGGACATAGCCGGAAATACTTTCGTCCTTCGGCTTCAAATTTGTCACCTTTTTGACCAACTCAGCCTCTAGCTTTATGGTAGTCGCTGGCATACCATATAAGTAGTCTCTTGGTATGAAGCGTCAAGCCAGCGGAACGAAGGGTATTGGCACAGATTGAGATGAACCCCTCCCATCCGGTGTCACGCGGAGCCGCGGAGGACGCGGCGTGAACAAAAATCAATGCATCGCCGGGTTTTCTCCGCGGTCTTCGCGGCTCCGCGTGACACCGTACGACTGGGACCCGAACCTTTTTCCAAGAGAACAATCCGAGGTCACAGCCGAGATCGATCCCATCCGTGACCTCGGTGGCTGGGTTCCGTCTCCTCTGTGACTCATGCCTTGATTTGATTCAGGGGTGAATTTTTCGGGTTAAAATTTCCATTCCGCGCCGGCGAATACTCCAAGACCCAGCGCCGGGTAGCCGTTCACGGGCTCGTATTTTTCATCGAGCAGATTTTCGAGGCGCACCTTGAGCGTCAGCCGCGGCGTGGCGCGCCAGGCTCCATAAAGCCGGACGACCGAGTAGTCCCTGGCATCAATTTGGGCGAAGGTCTTGGCGTCGACGTCGCGCCGGTGCACCACCCACGCGACACCGGCCCCCGCGCTCAGGCCGTGGGCGAAATCGCGCGATCCGTCCAGATTGCCCATCTGTCGCGGACGCCGCAGCAGACGCGCGTGGGTCGTCAGGTTTTCGGCTTCGAGGTACGTGTAACTGAGTCGCGCCGCAATCGCCTTGGGCAGCGCCACCTGCAGCGACAGCTCCGTGCCCCGGGTTCGAGCATGCTGGATGTTTTCCACGCTGCGAAAATTCCGCGTGCTCGCGATCAGATCGGTGAAATCGGTGTCGAACCACGTCGCGCTCAACGAGCCGCGTTGCGCCGGCAGATAATAGTCCGCCCCGGCGTCCCAGCCGCGGGCGGTTTCGGGACGCAGGTTCGGATTGCCGGCGTAGAACGCGCTTTGGCCGTAAAGATCCAGAAAGCTCGGCGAGCGAAACGCCGTGCCGTAGCTCGCGCGCAGCTTGAGCGACCGCTGCGCCACCAACCAAGCCGCCGTGGCCCGGCCCGTCGTGGCGCGACCAAACGTGTCGAAGTCGTCGCTGCGCAACCCGGCAGTGAGATGCACGTCGTCGACCGGCGCAAATTCGTCCTGGGCAAAAACCGCCAGAAGCCCCTGCCGCCGGTTGATGTCGCCGAAGCCGGTGTTGCGCGTTTGATTCGCCTCCGCCGTCATCCCGGCCGTCAGGCGATGCCGCTCCGCCCCGGTGAACGTGGTCTGCGCATCGAGCACGCCGCGGCGATTTTTCACCAACGTAATCTGCGTGGCGCGGCCGACGCGGGGATTTTCCGAGACAAACCGGCGGTTCTGTCCCCCGAGCACGACATGTGCCGTCCACGCGTCGGCCAGCTTCGCGTCCACGAACGCGGTCGCGAGCACGTTGTCCTCGCGCTCCTGATTGTCGGGATCGTTCGTGTAGCGATCCCCCGGATCGCCGTAGGCGCCATGAAACCAGCGGGCGGTGGCGCCGATCGAGACGCGCTCGCTCAGCTGGCGATCGAGCCGCAGCGTCGCGTTGGTCGAATCGAAGGAATTATTGGGGCGTTCGTTCTCCGTGTGTCCGCCCTGCAGCGAAAAATTCCAGGCGCCCGCCCCGCGTTCACCCTGCCCAGTCACCGTACCTTGCCGGGTCCCAAAGCTGCCCGCTTCCATCGCGATTTGCCCCGCCGGCGCTCCTGCGCCGCGCTGCGCCCGCAACGACACCACGCCGCCAACGGCTTCGCCACCGTAGAGCGTGCTCTGGGGACCGTGGGCGATCTCGAGACTGTCGCAGGCGCTGACACACGCCCCGCCAAGAAAAACGGCGTAGTCGGTGTTCGGATCGTTGAGCCGCAGGCCATCCACCAGGAACAAAGTCTGATTCGAATTCGAGCCGCGCAGGAAAAGCGAGGCGACCGCCCCATTCGCGCCCGAGGCGAAAAGCGGCGTGCCCGCCGCGGCGCCCAGCGCCGCGGCCAGTGAATTAATCTGGCGGCGAGCCAGGTCCCCGGCCGCGAACGTGTCGACCACCGAACCGAGGGTTTGGGCATCCGCCGGCGTGCGGGTGGCCGTCGTGATGAAAGCCGGGAGTTGGGGCGGTGCCGTTTGCCCGCGAGCGACCGGCAAAAGGGCGGTCGTCCCGTGGACGAAGAGGACACCGAAAGCTCGGAGCACAAGGCGACGAGTAACGGAGGAGTGGGACATGGGTGGCTGTGGTTTGACTGCGACAAGAGCAGAACCACCCGCCGGCGGCAGGGAAGGACCCACTCTCACGCTTCATTTTCTGCGATGAAGTTTTCGCGAAGGGCTCGAACCTCGGCTAAAGGCTCGGACCCGACGCGTGAGGATTTCCAGGGCAGATGTTCGGACTCCGCATGTCGCGCGCCACGCGCGCGAAAGTAACATGGATCAAGTCGCCAAGGATCAAGGGCTGGCCTTCGCCCCCCTCTTCAGACCTGGAACTTGCTACCTGAAACTTCACGCGCGCGGCGCTTCCTCGCCCGCGCCTTCACCTCCGACAAAAGTCGGCGATTGGCTGTGCCCGGAGCGCGCCCGGCGCGAAAGTTTCATGTCACGAGGAACAAGACTCGGCCTTGCTGGCCTCCATCTTGTCACTTGGAACTTTACGCGCCGCTCGCGCAACCCGGTGCGGGTCTGTGATGCGTTACCGCAGCGAGAACTGTGGCCGGTTTTCACGGCCTTCCCTGCTGACCGGAATGGACAAGGAACGACGAACCTGCCGACGGCACTCCGGCCAGGTAGCCACCGCAAGCCCAAATTGGAATATGACGCATCAACGAATTCCCATGCGTAGATATGTGACTTGCCAACGTCTCCCCCCGACCTAGCGTTGGACCAACATGGATTCCGCCGCCCAAGCCTTGCAGGCCCTGTTCGCGTCCCGCATCGTCGTCCTCGATGGCGCGATGGGGTCGATGATTCAGACCTACCAGCTAAGCGAGGCGGACTTTCGGGGTGAGCGCTTCAAGTCCCATCCGCATGATCTCCAGGGCAACAACGACCTCCTTAGCCTCACGCGTCCGGACGTCATCGAAAAAATCCACGGGGATTACTTCGCCGCTGGCGCCGACCTTGTCGAAACCAACACCTTCAGTTCCACGGCCATCGGCCAATCCGACTACCAACTCGCCGCGGCCATACGCGATATCAACCTCGCCGCGGTGACCTGCGCTCGTCGCGCCGCCCGACGGGCCGAGGCCGCCGCTCCCGGCCGGCGCTGTTTCGTGGCCGGCGCGATCGGGCCGCTCAACCGCACCCTCTCGATGTCGCCCGACGTGAATCGCCCCGATTATCGCGCGGTGACGTGGGAGCAGGTGGTGACCGGCTACACCGAACAAATCTGCGCGCTGCTCGATGGCGGCGTCGACGCGCTGCTCGTCGAGACGATCTTCGACACCCTGAATGCCAAGGCCGCGCTTTTTGCCATTGAGTCCGTCTTTGACGAACGCGGGGACGCGGCGCGTGTACCAGTCATGATCAGCGTCACGATCACCGACGCCTCAGGGCGCACCCTGTCCGGCCAGACGGTCGGTGCCTTCTACACCAGCGTGGCCCATGCGAAGCCCTTTTCAGTCGGCATCAACTGCGCGCTCGGCGGTGACGCGATGCGACCCTACGTCGAGGAACTTGCCAGCATCGCCGGTTGTTACGTCACGTGCTATCCAAACGCCGGACTGCCCAATGCCTTCGGCGGCTACGACGAGACCCCGGCCGACATGGCCAGAGTCCTGGGCGATTTCGCAGCCAACGGTTGGGTCAATCTCGTCGGTGGCTGCTGCGGCTCCACCCCAGCCCACATTGCGGCGATCGCCCAGGCCGTCAAAGGCACGGCTCCCCGCCTTCGGCCCACGACGACCCCGGCGCTGCGCCTGAGCGGGCTGGAGGCCATGGCCGTCGCGTGAACAAGTTTTATGTTAGCCGTCGCTGCCCGGACGACCATCGTCGCCTGACCACGACGGGCTTTTGGTCCTTCGCTTCCTAACCGTGTCCACCGATTCTCCCACGTCCGCTGCCTCCACCTTTCTCGTCATCGGCGAGCGCACGAACATCACCGGTTCGCCCAAATTCTCCAAGGCGCTCAAGGCCGGCGATTGGGACGCCTGTCTCGCGATCGCACGCCAGCAGGTGGAAAGCGGCGCGAACGTTCTCGATATCAATGTCGACGAGGCGCTGATCGACGGCGAGGCGACAATGGCGAAGTTCCTCAACCTGATCGCCGCCGAGCCGGAGATCTCCCGCGTGCCCATCATGCTGGACTCGTCCAAGTGGAGCGTGCTCGAGAAGGGTCTGCAGTGCATTCAGGGCAAGGGCATCGTCAACTCGATCTCGCTCAAGGACGGCGAAGCGGAATTTCTCCGCCGCGCCCGGCTGGTGCGCCGCTACGGGGCCGCCGCGGTCGTGATGGCCTTCGACGAAAAGGGTCAGGCCGCCACGTGCGACGAAAAGGTCCGCATTTGCTCCCGGGCCTACCACCTCCTGACCGAGCGGGCCGGGTTTCCGGCGGAGGATATCATTTTCGACCCGAATATCCTCACCGTCGCGACCGGCATCGAGGAGCACAACAACTACGCCGTCGATTTCTTCGAGGCCACGCGCATCATCAAGCACACGCTCCCGCGCGCCAAGGTCAGCGGCGGCGTGTCCAACGTCTCGTTCTCCTTTCGCGGCAACAATCCCGTGCGCGAAGCCATGCACACGGCCTTCCTCTATCACGCGATTGGCTCGGGCCTGGACATGGCGATCGTCAACGCCGGCATGCTCGGCGTGTACGGGGAAATCGCGCCCCAGTTGCGCGAACTCGTCGAAGACGTCCTCCTCAATCGCCGGCCCGATTCCACCGAGCGGCTCGTCACGTACGCCGACGAACTCAAGGCCGGTGACGCCGGCAAACTCCCAACATCCAATTCCAAACTCCCAACCGCCGAAGCCTGGCGCAGCCTGCCGGTCGAGGAACGCCTCAAGCACGCGCTGGTGAAAGGCATCGACCAGTTCATCGAGGCCGATACGGAGGAAGCCCGCGCCAACCAGGACAAGTATCCGCGCCCGCTCCATATCATCGAAGGTCCGTTGATGGATGGCATGCGCGTCGTCGGCGATCTCTTCGGCGCGGGCAAAATGTTTCTGCCGCAGGTCGTGAAATCCGCGCGGGTGATGAAGAAATCCGTGGCGTACCTCACCCCGTTCATGGAGGAGGAAAAGCGGCTGCTCGTGGCCGGCGGCGGTACCGCCAAGCCGAACGGCCGGGTTGTCATGGCGACGGTCAAGGGCGACGTGCACGACATCGGCAAGAACATCGTCGGGGTCGTTCTCGCCTGTAACAACTACGACGTCACCGATCTCGGCGTGATGGTGCCCGCGGAAAAAATTCTCGCGGCCGCGCGCGAGAAGCAGGCCGACATCATCGGCCTCTCCGGCCTCATCACGCCCTCGCTCGACGAGATGGTCCACGTCGCGAAGGAAATGACCCGGTTGAACTTCACCGTCCCGCTCCTCATCGGCGGTGCGACGACCAGCCCCGCGCACACCGCGGTGAAAATCGCGCCGGAGTACGCGCCCGGCGTCTTCCACGTGCTGGACGCGTCGCGCGTCGTCAACGTCGTCAGTGCGCTCCTCTCCGCCGAGCAAAAGCCGGCCTTCCTGGCTGAGACCGTCGCGAAACAGGAGAAGCAGCGCGTCGAGTTCGCCGAGCGCCGCAGCAAGCGCCCGCTCCTCTCTCTCGCCGAGGCTCGCGCCCGCAAGCAGCCCTGCGACTGGCCGACGATCGACATTCCCCGCCCCGAATTCCTCGGCCCCCGGGTCTACTCCACCGAGAACGCCGACTCCTTACCCCTTAAACCTTACCCCTTAGACCTCGGCGACATCGTCGCCTATATCGACTGGGGCCCGTTCTTCAGCGCGTGGGAACTGCACGGTCGCTATCCTGACCTCCTCACCGACGCCGTCGTGGGGGTCGAAGCCACAAAACTCTTTGACGACGCACAAAAACTTCTGACTCGGATCGTCGCCGAAAATATTTTCACGGCGAAAGCGGTCATCGCCTTTTGGCCCGGCAACGCGACCGGCGACAGCATCGAGGTGTACGAAGACGAAAAGCGCCTCCAGGTCGTCACCCAATTCCACCACCTGCGGCAGCAGCAGGATAAGCCCGCCGGACAGTTCAACCACTGCCTCGCGGACTTCCTCGCGCCGAAGGAAAGCGGCCGGATCGACTACCTCGGCGGCTTTGCCGTCACCGCGGGCCACGGGGTGGAGGAATTCGCCGCCACGTTCCGCGCCCAATACGACGACTACTCCGCGATTATGGCCCAGGCCCTGGGTGATCGCCTGGCTGAAGCGTTGGCCGAACTGATGCACAAGAAAGTCCGTGATTTTTCCGGCTACGGCAAAACCGAGAATCTGGAGATGAAGGATATCATCCGCGAAAAATACCGCGGCATCCGTCCCGCCCCCGGCTACCCCGCGTGCCCCGACCACACGGAGAAGCCCACGCTCTTTCAACTCCTCGGCGCCGAAGCCGCCACCGGCATCACCCTCACTGAGAGCAACGCGATGCACCCCGCGAGCAGCGTGAGCGGATTCTATTTCAACCACCCCGATTCAAAGTATTTTGCCGTCGGCAAGCTCGGCCAAGATCAGGTTGAAGACTACGCCGCGCGAAAGAAAATGTCCGTCGCCGAAGTCGAAAAGTGGCTCGGTCCATATTTGGATTACAACCCATCGTGAAATAGTCTTCCGGTGGGCTTACTGGCGCGTAGCGTTGTCTCCTCGAGGCCCGCTTGGGCGAGAGGGGTCAGCCTCCGGGGAGGCGCAAATGGGTTTTACTTTGGGCACGACGACTCCAGCGTTCCGCATCCTCGGCTCGCCCATGACCCATGCCTCGCGTAATTTTCTCGGCGCCTTGCTGGCGATGACCGCCCTCTGCGCGCCGCCCCTCCGGAGCCAGACCGTCGCCGACCTGCGCGCCAATTATGACGCCGCGGCAGGAGGGTTTTCGAATGGCACCACTTCCGTGGGAAAAATTAGCGACACTTTCGCCAGTGGCTCATGGAATTTCTACGGTTCCAGCACGGTCAACCCAACCGCCGGCGGCGCCAACCTGACCCTGCTCACTTACTCCACGTCGAGCAACGGGGTGCGCACCGCCAACGCCTACGCGACGATCGGTCAGTCCTTCGACCTCCCCGCCTGGTCGAACGCGAACTTGATCTCGCCGGCCGGCACCGAGGGGAGTCCCTCCGCCAACGAACTCGCGGTGCATCCCGGGGGATCCGACCCGCAATATGCCATCGCCGCGTGGACCTCCGGCTATACCGGAACCGTCGGTCTAGCGGGCGCGTTTCGAGACCTGGGCGTCTCCGGCAATGGCGTGACTCTTGATATCTGGCGGAACGGGGTGGCTTTGTTTTCTTCCGGAGTAACCAGCGGGAGCACGCCGATCCCCTATAGCACCAACATCGCGGTGGGTCCCGCGGATGTGCTCTATTTCGTCGTGGGCTCCAACGGTGAATATAGCGGTGACCAGTCCGCTCTCTCTGCCACTGTCAGCGCCGTCCCCGAACCTTCGACTTATGCCGCCTTTGTCGGCCTGGCTTGCCTCGCCGTTGCTGTCACGCGCCGACAGGGCGCGGCGCAGCCAACTTGATTGCCGCCGCCATCGGCGAGGCGAAATACTCGGCAGAATTGCGCCAAACGTGTTGCGCCTCGGTTCTCCCGTTCCGGCGGCGCGGCAGCACCCGGAAGCACGCTTGCCCGGCGCGCCGCCCGCGCTACCATCGAGTCAAAACCAACTCGCGCATGTCTCGACCGCCTGATTTGTCTCGGCCCCCGCAACCTGCCTCGGCGCCGTGGCACGCGATCACCCTTTGGGTCGCGGCGCTCCTCACCTTCACGACACCCGGGGCCCCGCTCCGCGGTGCGGACGGGGCGGCCCCCGCGTCACCTTCCGCCGCCGAGAACCCTTTTCTCCGCGAAAGCACCCTGCCTCTGCAGTACCCGCCGTTCGATCAGATCCGGAACGAACATTTCATCCCGGCCCTGGAACTCGGCATGGCGGAGCAACTGAAGGAAATCGAAGCCATCGCCAACAATCCCGAGCCGCCAACCTTTGAAAACACGGTCGTCACCTACGAACGCTCGGGCCGGCTGCTCGGCCGCGCCAACCGGACGTTTTCCAGCCTCACTGGGGCGCACTCCAACGAGGCTTTGCGCGCGATCGAGAAAGTCATGTCGCCCAAGCTCGCCGCGCAGGGCGACGCCATCCGCTTGAACGGCCCGCTCTTTGCCCGGCTCGAGAATCTCTATCAGCGGCGCGACCAGCTCGGTCTCGATGCCGAGTCCAAGCGCCTGCTCGAGCGCCTCTACAAGGATTTCGTCCGTTCCGGCGCCAAGCTGTCGGAGGCCGACAAGGCCCGCCACACCGCCTTGAACCGGGAGATCGCCGTGCTCCAAACCCGGTTTAACCAAAACGTGCAGCAGGAATCCAACGCGTCGGCCGTCGTGGTCACCAATCGCGCCGACCTGGCCGGCATGTCCGCCCGCGCCATCGCCATCGCTCAAGCCGCCGCCAAGTCCGACCACGAGGACGGCAAGTTCGTGCTGCGACTGCTCAACACCAGCGGCCAGCCCTCGCTGGTGTCCCTCGAGAACCGCGCGATTCGCGAGCGAGTGCAGAAGATGTCCGTCCACCGCAATCGCCAGGGCGGTGAATTCGACAACCGCGCCATCGTGGCCCGGCTCGCGCGCCTCCGGGCGGAGCGGGCCGGGCTGCTCGGCTACCCCAACCACGCCGCCTACATTCTCGAGGACCAAACCGCGGGCACGCCGGCCCGGGTCAACGAACTTCTGGCGAAACTCGCCGGCCCCGCCGTGGCCAATGCCCGCCGGGAAGCGGCCGACATGCAGGCGATCATCGACCAGGAAAAGGGCGGCTTCCCGCTCGCGCCCTGGGATTGGGATTTTTATGCGGAGAAAGTCCGCCGGGCGCGCTACGACTTCGACGACGCGGCGCTCAAACCCTATCACGAGCTGGATCACGTCTTGTTTGACGGCCTGTTTTACGCCGCCACGCGGCTCTATGGCATCACCTTCAAGGAACGCCACGATCTGCCGGTCTATGAACCGACCGTGCGGGTCTTCGACATCTTCGACGCCAATGGTTCCCAACTCGCGATCTTCCTCGAGGATTTCTACGCGCGCCCCTCGAAGCGCGGCGGGGCGTGGGCCAATGCCTATGTCAGCCAATCCGGCCTGCTCGGAACCCGGCCGGTCATCGCCAACCACCACAATATTGCGCGGCCACCGGACGGCGAGGCCACGCTCCTGACCCGGCGCGAGGCGGAGACCCTGTTTCATGAATTCGGGCACGCGTTGCACGCGATGTTTTCCAACGTGAAATATCCGCGCTTCAGCGGCACGGCGGTCCCGCGCGACTTCGTGGAGTTCCCGTCGCAGGTGAACGAAATGTGGGCCATCTGGCCGGAGGTGCTCCGGAACTACGCCAAGCATTACCAGACGGGCGAACCGATTCCGACAGCACTGCTCGACAAGGTGATCGCCGCGGAGGATTTCAATGCGGGCTTCAAGACCACGGAATATCTCGCGGCTTCGCTGATCGACCAGGCGTGGCACCAACTCAAACCCGACGACGTTCCCGGCGCGGATGGCGTCGACGCCTTCGAAGCCGCGGCCCTGCGCACGGCCGGCCTTGATTTCGCACCAGTGCCGCCGCGGTACCACAGCACGTATTTCCTGCACGCTTTCTCCGGCGAGTACTCCGCCGGCTACTACTCCTACATCTGGGCCGAGGTGCTCGACGCCGACACGGTCGAATGGTTCAAGGAGCACGGCGGGCTCACGCGCGCGAATGGCGATTATTTCCGCCAAACCCTCTTGTCGCGCGGCGGCAGTGAGGAGGCATTGACCCTCTTCCGCAATTTCGCCGGACGCGACCCGTACGTCGAGCCGCTGCTCAAACGGCGCGGACTCGAAACCCCTCGGTAGGAGCGGGTTTATCCCGCGACCGATCGTTCCCCCGCATCATTGCGTTGCGCTGCCGCGGCGATTGCCCCGAGGCTCTGCCCTTGTGACCTCTGGTTTTGCCCGCACCCTCTCGATCCTGATCGCCATGGCCCTCGGCGCCCTCGTGCCGCAGGCGCATGCCTTCTCGTGGGCCATCCGCTGGACGATCGTGGTGATGCTTTTCCTTGTTTTCCTGCAGACCCGGCTGTCGAGAACCGGACTGCAGCGCAGCCACCTCACGCTTCTCGCCGTTAACATCGGCCTGGGCTACTTCGGCTGGGGCGTCGGCTGGCTGGCGGGCGGACGGGACCTGGCCCTGGTGGGATTTTTTGCCGGCATCACGCCGACGGCCATCGCCGCGCCGGTCATCATCAGCTTCCTGCGCGGCCGCGTTGACTACGTCGTCATGGCGTTCCTGCTTTCCAATGTCGCGATTCCCGTGCTGTTACCCGTGCTCCTCCCTCTGGTGCTCGGTCGCACCACCCCGGATGTCATGGTCCAGGTACTGGGCAGCATGGTCTTCGTGGTCTTTGCGCCCATGCTCGGCGCCTGGCTGCTGCGCGCGCTCCATCCGGCGGCGGCCGAGTGGCCGAGCCGCCTGCGCAACTTCTCGTTCGCGCTCTGGGTGACCACGATGTTCCTCGTCACCGCCAACGCCTCGGAATTTCTCCGCCAGCACGCCGACACGCCCCATCTTCTCCTCGCGAAAATTGCGCTGCTCACGCTGCTCATGGCCGCGGTGAATTTTGGCGTGGGCCGGCTGATCGGCGGCCCCAAATTCGGGCGTGAAGCGAGCCAGGCGCTCGGGCAAAAAAACACGACGTTTGCCATCTATCTCGCGCTGAGCTACGCAAGTCCTCTGGTCGCGCTCGGGCCGACCTGCTATGTGCTCTGGCACAACCTCTGGAATTCCTGGCAACTGCACCAAGGGTCCCGACGCGAATCGGGCGACTGACTTTTACCGGCCCGCTTTCTTCTCTTGCTTGGCGAGCTTCTTCTCCTTCGCGGACTTCAAGGGCTGTTTCTTAACCTGTTTCTGGGAGTTTTGTGACTTGGCCATTCCGGATCGTAGGCACGGAGTTAGCCTGAAGCGATGGTGAAATGCAGGGCCGGGAAAATCACGGCGTCTTGAAAACCCCTGCGCGCCCCGCCATACCTCGCCTGCGCCCGCTTTTCGCCGCGCCCTGCCCCCCCATCCCATGCACCGCGTTTTCCTTCTGCCCACGCTCGCATTGCTGATCGTCTCGGCCCCGGCCGCGGTCGACAGCCGCCGGACCATTTCCATCGTGCGCGATGCCACGCCCGGTCGCGCCGTCCAGCACGGTCTCGGCAAACTCGAATCGGCGCTCCGCGCCCAGGGCTGGACCGTGGAGAATCCAGCCAGCGGGGCCGCCGCCCACGGCCAGCAACTCATCGTCGCCGGCACGAGTGCCGGCGGTGGCGCCGCCGCCCAGACGTTGCGTGAACTCGGCGGCGCGCTCCCGACGTCCGCCGAGGCTCTCGCCGTCAAGAAATCCGTGCGCGGCGCGGCGCCGACCCTCGTGCTTTGCGGCGCCGACGATCGCGGCCTGATGTACGCGCTCCTCGACGCGGCCGAGCGAATCAGTTGGGCCGCGGATCCGAGCCTGCCGTTCAGCGAGATTCACGAGGTGAGCGAGCAGCCCAGCGTCCTCGATCGCTCGCTGTCCGTCTACACGATGAATCGCGCGTATTGGGAGAGCCGATTTTACGACGAGCGCTACTGGAGCCGCTATCTGGACACACTCGCAGCCAATCGGTTCAACCGCTTCCTGATCATTTTTGGCTACGAGAACGGCGGATTTCTCGCCCCGCCCTACCCCTACTTCTTCGACACGCCGGGTTTCGATGGCGTGCACATGGTGGACCTCACGCCCGAGCAGCAGCGCCGCAATCTGGCCGCGCTGAATCGATTAATCGAACTCGCCCACGATCGCGGCATCGCGGTCAGCCTGGGAATCTGGGACCACATTTACCGCGCTGGCGTGCAGACCGGCGGCGCCGAATGGCTCGATGTCTACAAAGGCCGGCCCATCCCCAATACCGTCGAAGGCGTCACGACCGAGAATCTCAATACCTACACGCTGGCGTCGCTCAAGGAGCTGCTCGTGCGCGTGCCGGCCCTCGATGCGCTGCAGTTTCGCGTGCACGAGGAGTCCGGCCTGAAGCGCGAGGAGATGGATGATTTCTGGCGCGTGGTTTTCGAACATGTGCAGCGACAGAAACCCGGAATGCTCCTCGAGGCGCGGGCCAAGGGCACCCCCGACAGCGTGCTCGAGACGGCGCTCGCCCAGGGCGTCAATCTGCGCGTCGAAACGAAGCATTGGATGGAGCAGATGGGACTGCCCTACCACCCGACGCACATCAATCCGCCCAACCAGCGCGAGCGCCGCCACGGCTACGCGGACCTGCTCCGGTACCCGCAGCGTTTCCAAATCGACTGGCGCCTCTGGAACGGCGGCACCGCCCGGGTCCTGCTTTGGGCCGATCCCGAGTACGTGCGGCGCTACTCGGCGGGCACGGCACTTTACGACAGTCCGAATTGGGACGTGCAGGAACCGCTCGCAACCAAGATGGAAGCCCAGCGGCCGGACATGCCCGTGTTCGATCTGATGCCGGCGAAGTACCGCTACTACGACTACGAGTTCGAGCGTTACTGGCATTTTTTCCAGGTGTGGGGCCGTGTCGGTTACAATCCCGACACGCCGGCCGACGTGTGGCAGCACGAGTTCCAAAAACGCTTCGGGGCCGCCGCGCCGCACGTGGAAGCGGGCCTCCACCGCGCGTCCGACGTTCTGCCCATGATCGTCGCGGCGGTCTACCCGTATCGGGCCTTTCCCACCACTCGCGGTTGGGCCGAACGGCAAAGCCTCGGCGCGGCGCTGGCCGATTACGCCAACAACGAGGGCACCGACACGGCGCAGTTCGAGAATTTTGCCGAGGCCGCGAAACGCCTCCTCGCCGGGGGAACGACCGCCAAGCGGACCCCCGACGCCACCAGCCGATGGTTCGACGCGACCGCGGACGCGATTCTCGTCTCGGTGCAGCAGGCCGAGGCCGCGATCGGCCATCAGCGTGGCAAGGAATTCGACGCCACGATGACCGACCTGCGTATTCTCGCCCAACTCGCCCGCTTTCATGCGCGGCGCGCGATCGCGGCCGTGCACTACCATCTCTTCAAGCGCGGACTGCGACTGGCCGAACTGCTCGCCGCCACCACCGAGGAGAAAGCCGCCGTCGCCGCGTGGCGCGATTTGGTCACGGCCGCCGGCGATCGCTACACCTTCGACCTCGCGATGGGGGCGCGAAAGTTCGATCTCTGCGGCCACTGGCGCAACGAGCTCGCAAACCTCGAGTACGATCTCAAGGAGCTCGAAGCGCAGTGCTGTCCGCCGGACGAAGCCGTGGTGAAGGAAAAAATCTGGCAACCCGCCACCACCGGTGACCGCACGCCACCCCGCGTGGAACACGAACGCGCCCGCAGGGCGAAGCCCGGGCAACCACTGATTATCACGGCGCGCGTGACGGATCCGTCCGGCGTGCAGAGCGTCCGCGTGCGTTACCGACCGGTCACCCAGTTCGAAGACTATGCGTCGCTTGACCTGCTACCGACCAGCGCCGCCGGCGTATACTCCGTGTCGATTCCGGCCACGGCGTTCTCGCCGCTATACGACTTCATGTACTACCTTGAGGTCATCGACGCCGCCGGCAACGGAGCCACCTGGCCCGACCTCGCAAAAGAAACGCCGTACGTCTTGGTCAAGGTCGAACGCCCCTAACCCGCCCCGCCCCCTCAACCTCCCCGCATGGAAAGGGCCGCCCCCCTGCCCGTTTGTCATCTAATAGATGACAAACAGCCATCGCCGTTTGGGGCTTTTCCTTCGCCACTTTTACCCGTCGTCCCCGTCGAGACCCCTGCATGAACAAGAACGGCATCAGCGTCGTGGC
>CANJNJ010000052.1 GCA_947474995.1 Opitutaceae bacterium
CTCGGTTTCGCCCGAACGGTGGCTGATGACCGCGGTGTAGTTGGCCTCTTTGGCCATCTCCACGGCGTCAAACGTTTCCGTCAGTGAGCCGATTTGGTTGACCTTCACGAGAATCGAATTGGCGGTGCCGGTGTCGATGCCGCGCTTCAGGAACTGGGTGTTGGTGACGAACAGATCGTCGCCCACCAGCTGGACGTGATCGCCAATGGCGTCGGTGAGCTTCTTCCAGGTGTCCCAGTCGCCCTCGGCGCAGCCGTCTTCGATCGAGATGATCGGATACTTCGACGTGAGCTTCTTGTAGAAGGCGACCATCTCGTCGCCGCTCAGGATCTGGCCGGAGGATTTCTTGAAGACGTAGTGCTTCTTTTCCTTCACGTAGAACTCCGAGGCGGCGACATCGAGGGCGAGATTGATGTCCTTGCCCAGTTTGTAGCCGGCGTTCTTGACCGCGAGGGCGATGACATCGAGGGCCGCTTCGGCCGACGCGAGCTTGGGGGCGAAGCCGCCCTCGTCGCCCACGGCGGTCGCGAGACCCTTGTCCTTCAGGACTTTTTTCAGCGCGTGAAACACTTCGCAACCCATGCGCAGGCCTTCCGAGAAGGACTTGGCGCCGGTCGGCATGATCATGAATTCTTGGAAGTCGATCGGGGCGTCGGAGTGCGCGCCGCCGTTCATGATGTTCATCATCGGCACCGGGAGCACCTTGGCGTTGGGCCCGCCGAGGTATTTGTAGAGGGGCTGGCCGAGGGCGGCGGCGGCGGCGTGGGCGGTGGCGAGCGACACCCCGAGAATCGCGTTGGCGCCGAGCTTCGCCTTCGTCGACGTGCCGTCGAGCTTGATCATGGCGTGATCGATGCCGATTTGATCGCACGCATCGTGGCCGAGCAAAACGGGTGCGATTTTCGACTTCACGTTGGCGACGGCCTTGAGCGTGCCTTTGCCGCCGAAGCGGGCCTTGTCGCCGTCGCGCAGTTCGATGGCCTCGTGTTCGCCGGTGGAGGCGCCGGAGGGCACGGCCGCGCGGCCGAGGACCCCGGAGGCGAGTCGGACGTCGACCTCGACGGTGGGATTGCCGCGGGAGTCGATGATTTCGCGGGCGGTGATGGCGGTGATGGTGGTGTTCATGCGATAAGGTTGGTGAGGGAGGGTCAGATCAGACGGTCATTGGCAAGAGGCCGAACGGTGAGTGAACCACGCCGCGAGACGAGGGGAAGGCGAAAACGTGTCACGATCACAATGCCGGACGCACCTTTATTATCAGTCCAGCCGCGCCGGTGGTGCGCTCCCCGGATCCAACTAGGATGCCAAATCCATGTCGCGGCCGCGACATGGATTTGGTCATGCTGAAGGGGGCGGATTTGCCTTGCGTCCGGGGCGGAGCGCAGGTTCGCGGCCGCGCTCCTGCGCCCAGGGCGCTGCCGGCAAGAAAGTGAACGGGGCCGGCAAATCGGCCGACCGCGTTGAACGGCGAAGTTGGTCGCGACTGAACCTGACCGACATGGCCGTCCCAGCTGCGACAGGTCAGCAGGCTCGGCCAATGGCCGCCGTCAAAACGGCACTTTGGATGCACCAATATTGTGCAGGAAACGCCGGAACGGACTCATGGTCTTCGGTCGCGCACCGTCCGGGATCTGCTTGTGAAATCCCCGGTCCGAGGCGGTCTTGCCCACGGAGACGCCGTCGTAATTGCGGGTGCTGACCGTTTCCAAGCTCAGCAGTTCGAGCGGTACCTGATCCAAATGGCCTTCGTAGGCGGCCGCATGCAAGGGGGTGTCCCCGTTGTCGTTCCGGGTCAGCAGCAGGTCACCGGTGAGCTGCTTGACTGGGATCTTGTTGAGTTGGCCGGTTTCCGCCGCCGCGTGGATGGCGGTGAACCCGCTTTTGCTGGCGAGCACAAGATTGTCGTGGCTCAAAAGCGGCGACGGAATTTGCTCGAGGTGCCCGGAAATGGCGGCCGCGTGGAAAACCGTGTCGCCGGCGCTCGTCGTTTCCCGCAGGGCCGCCTGAGTCAGAAACGCGGGCGGCACTTGGTCCAAGTGGCCGTTGAAGGCGCCAACGTGCAGGACGGTTTCGCCGCCGAGATTCTTCTGGGCGAAATTTTCGGCCGTGAGGTGCTGCGCCGGAATCCGATTGAGCGCTCCGTTTTCGATGGCCTCGTGCAGCAGCGTGTTGCCGACATCGGTCCGCCGGAGAATGACCTCGGCCGTCAGGAGCCCCGTCGGAAGCTGGTCCAGGTGACCATGGGCGGCGGCGAGATGAAAGACGCTAATCCCGGCGTTGCTGCGAATCGCCAGGGTTTCCTCCGTCAGGCGGGCGGGGGGGATTTGATCCAGGTGGCCACCGATGGCCGCGTGGTGGAGCGGCGTGTAGCCCGCGTCGTTCTTGAATGCCAGGTTTTCGCCCGTGAGGGCGGCGGCAGGCAGGTCGCGCAGCCGGCCGCACTTAGCGGCGACGTGAAGCGGGGTGTTCCCCGCGGCATTGCGGGCCGTCAGCCGTTCGGCGGTAAAGGCCGTGGCGGGCAGACTGGTAAAGGAGCCGTCCCGAATGGCGGCATTCAAATCGACGTTTTCCATCTCGCTCACCCCAGAGGAAACGCAACCCGCCCGGCGAGGCAACCAAATCTCTGGCGTAGTTTCACCCAGGGACCCGAGGGGAGGGGCCCCGGCGCCCCCCATGGTTTCGGTTTGCCAAGGCGGGGGACAAAAACAGAGTCGGGGGTGATGAACGAGACTGATCCGAAGGTGGCAGCTCCCACGGTGTCCGCGAAAGCTGCGGCGCAACCGAAAGATGCGATCCTGCTGGTGGACGACGAAGCGGCGCTGCTGGAGGTTTTCTCGGCAGCGCTTTCCCCCCTGTTTGATGTCTCGACGGCGTCGAACGCCCGCGACGCGGACTTTCAGCTGCAGAAGAAAAATTTCAAAGTCGTCGTGGCGGATCACCTCATGCCCGGCGGCAACGGCATGAATTTTCTCGTGCGTGCGCGGGAGGAATTTCCCCACATGCAGCGCATCCTGGTCACGGGCTACATGAAGCCCGAAATGCTGTTGCGCAGTGTGAATGAGGCGGCGCTCTTTCGCTATCTGCTGAAGCCGGTGGCGATGACCGAGTTGATCAAAGTCGTGCAGGATGCCGCCAGGGCGTACAACGCCAGCGTGGCCGCGAAGAATTAACGCGGCAGCGTCCCATGGTGAATCCGAACGCGGGGACTGCCGGCAAGGCGCCGAGCGCGGTGTTGCTCGTGGATGATGAGGCGGCGCTGCTCCAGTCCCTCCGGCTCGGCCTCGAGTGGGAATTCGACCTGGATCTCGCGAGTTCGGCGGCCGAGGCGGAACTCCTGATGGCGACGCGGTCATCCGGGGTGGTCGTGTGCGACCACCTGATGCCGGGCGAAGAGGGGCTGCAATTTCTCAGCCGCGCGAGTGAACGCTTTCCGCGGACGGCGCGTATCCTGATCACGGGTTACATGAACCCCGAGTTGCTTTCGCGCAGCGTGGCGCGGGCCCGCCTGTCGGCCTGCATTTTGAAGCCGGTTCGGGCCGCGGAACTGGCGACGGCGATTCGCGCGGCAATGAAACCGGTCGGCGCTCCGCCGGCCCCGTGATGGGGGCTATTTTGCCGCGAAAAGAGATCGCGGTGTACGATGGAGCAGTCTGGGTCCGTGCACTTGTCGGCTTCCTCCGCGGAAAAGACCGGCGCCCCCGGCCGCGCGCTGGCGACGAACTGGGCCGGGACGAAGGCACCTGAGAACCGCGAAGGCGGCAGGGGGGCGGCTATGAAGCCGACGATAATTTCGCGCGCAAGTAAGGCGCGGTGGGACTGCCGCGGACTTTGAGCAGGCCAGCCAGCGGACCTTGATAAAGGAGTTCGCCACCGTCGGGACCGCCCACCGGGCCGAGTTCGATTATGTAGTCGGCCTCCGCCAGGAGATCGAGATGGTGCTCAATCACGACGACCGTGTGGCCTTGGTCGACGAGGGAGTGCAGCACGCGGATGAGCTTTTCGCAGTCGCTCAGGTGCAGCCCGATGGTCGGCTCCTCAAGCAAATAGAAATTTCGCGGCCGCTCGCCGCGGCTGCGTTCCCGATAGGTGGCCAGGCCCGTCGAGAGCTCCGTGACAAGTTTCAGTCGTTGGGCTTCGCCGCCGGAAAGCGTGGGCGAACTCTGACCGAGCGTGAGGTAACCCAGGCCGCAATCGACCATGAGTTGGCAGACCTGGGAGAGCTGCGAATGAAAACTGAAGAACGTCGCGGCCTCCTCGAACGTCAGCTGCAGTACCTCGCCAATGTTTTTTCCCTTCCATCCGATGTCAGCAAGTTCGGCGCTGTACCGCGAACCGCGGCAATCGTCGCACGGCAGATAGGTGTCGGCCATGAACGCCATCTCGAGCTTGATCCGGCCGGCGCCCGAGCAGGTCGGGCAGCGGCCGCCGGCGGTGTTGAAGGAAAAGCGCGAGGCGGAATAGCCGCGGATTTTGGACTCCGGCAGCGAGGCGAAAAATTCCCGGATGATGTCAAAGATGCCCAGGTAGGTCGCGGGCGTGGAGCGCGGCGTCTTGCCGATGGGCGATTGGTCGACCTCGATCACTTGCTTGAAGCCATGGGCGCCGCGCAACTCGGTGAAGGGCGGTGGAGCGTTGAGGACGGAGAGTTGTGCGTCGGAAGAATCGAAACCCGTCGCCTTCACAAAAGTCCGGCCGGGGAGAAGGGGCTTTTGCGACGTGATGGCCTGCGCGATGGCGGGATTGAGGAGGTCGCGAAAGAGCGTGGATTTGCCCGCGCCACTCGCGCCCGCCACCATCACGAGGCGGCCGAGGGGAAAGCGGAGATCGAAGCCCTTGAGGTTGCGAAAGCGGGCGCCCTTCAACTCGAGCCACGTCCGTTTGGCTCCGGGCGACTCGAGCTGGCGGTATTCACCGCGCAGGGGGTGCGCGATGCCTTTGGCCAGGAAGACACCGGTGAGGGATTTCTGGCTGCGTTTGATCTCGGCGGGCGTCCCCATCATCAGCAGTTCGCCGCCGTGGATGCCGGCACCGGGGCCGAGATCGATGATGCAGTCGGCCTGCTCCATCAGCCCCTCGTCGTGCTCAACCACGAGGAGCGTGTTGCCCTTTTCCCGCAGCGTGCGAAGCGTGGCAATGAGCTGATCGTTGTCGCGGGCGTGCAGTCCGATGCTCGGCTCATCGAGCACGTAGAGCACGCCCGAGAGATTGGAGCCGAGTTGCGCGGCCAGCCGGATGCGCTGGGCCTCACCGCCGGAAAGCGTTTCCGTTGGACGATCCAGCGAAAGGTAGGCGAGTCCCACGTGGTCGAGGAATTTGAGCCGCTCGCTGATTTGTGGGACGATGTCCTGCACGATCAACCGGCCGCGCGCATCGAGCTTGAGCCGGGCCAGGTGAGTGAGGAGCTGGGAAGGCGTGCTGCGCAGTAATTCGGGCAGGGACAGCGCGACCGTTTGGCGGCCGCGGCCACGCACATTTAGTTTCACGGCCCGGCCGATCCGGTTGAGGCGCGCGCCGGCGCAGTCGGGGCACGACTGACCCTCTTCGGCGACCTCGTCGATGGAGGTGACCCCAAATTCGCGCAAGCGTACCGCGGGATCACTCTCGTCATCGTCCACCGGCTCGAGCATCCAGGGGAAAACGCGTCCGTGTCCACGGCAGGTCGGACACCAGCCGCGCGGCGAGTTGAAGGAGAAATTTTTCGGGTCGAGCTCGGGAAAACTCTCGCCGGTCTCGATGTCGGTGCGGGTCGTTGAAAACCACGACAGCACGTCGCCGAGCTCCGTCAGAAGAAAGCACGAACCCTTGCCCAAACGAAGAGCGCTCTCAAGGGCGTCGTTAGGAGCGTTTAAGGTTTTAGGTTTAAGGGGTAAGGTCGGGGAAGCCCTCTTGCTTACCCCTAAAACCTTACTCCCTGAACTGGTCGTCGCCGACCGCAGGTCGGCGACGACGACCTCAATATCGTGCTCGCTGTGGCGATCCAGTTTTTGAAAGGCATCGACGCGGGTCAGCCGGCCGTCGGCCCGCATCAGTTCGTAGCCCTGGCGGCCAATCCAGGTAGCGATGGGCTGATGGTGGCCTTTGCGTCCGCGGATAAGGGGCGCGCAGAGGTAGAGATGGCGGGCGCGCCGGGCCTTGGGCGTGGCGAGCACGCGGGCGAGCAGCTGCTTGAGGGCCCCCGGGGAAAGCGGCGTGACCGGTCGATCCGACTCGGGATGATGCTGAATGCCGAGGCGTGCGTAGAGGAGGCGGAGATACTGGGCGACCTCGGTGATCGTCGCGACCGTGGACTTGCGGGAACCGCGCGTGATGCGCTGTTCGATGGCGACGGTGGGCGGAATGCCGGTGATGCGATCGATCGCCGGGCGCGGCAGCTGCTCGACGAACTGCCGGGCATAGGACGACATCGATTCCATGAACCGGCGCTGCCCCTCGGCGAAGACGATGTCGAAGGCGAGGGTGGACTTGCCGGACCCCGAGACGCCCGTGACGACGTTGAGCTGGCGGTGGGGAATCGAGAGGGAAAGATTCTTCAGGTTGTTCTCCCGCGCTCCGGTGATCACCAGAGCGCCGGTGGTGAGCGGCAGGGCCGATTGATAAGACGCGGCCGCTTCGGCGGCGATGGGTTCCGCCGCGTCACCGTCCGAGTGACCCAGGGCCGCGCGCAGGAATGGCGAGGTCGCGGTGGTCGTCGCGGCGACGGACTCGGGCGAACCCTCGGCGACGATGCGCCCGCCCTCGGCGCCGGCGTCGGGACCGATTTCGATCAACCAGTCGGCCGATTTCAGGACGTCGAGGTTGTGCTCGATGATGATCAGACTGTGCCCGCGCGCGACGAGCGCCTGCAGCACTTCGAGCAGCCGCTTCACGTCGTGCCGATGCAATCCCGTGGTCGGCTCGTCGAGTAAGAGGAGCGCGCCACCGGAATTCTGCAATTTGAGAGCTGAAATCTGCGATTCCTCGGCGACAAAGCCGCCGAGGTACCGGACGAGCTTGAGCCGCTGGGACTCACCGCCGCTCAGCGTATTCAGCGGCTGCCCCAGCGTCAGGTAGCCGAGTCCGACCGAATCGAGACTGCCGAGGCGTTTCCGGATTGCCGCGTGTGCGGCAAAAAGGGGAAGGGCATCCGCCACGCTGGTGGCCAGAAGTTCCGCCACGGATCGGCCATTCCACTGGATGGCGAGCACCTCGGGCTTGAAGCGACGGCCCTCGCACACGGGGCACGGTACAAAGACGTCCGAGAGAAACTGCATTTCCACGCGCTCGTAACCGAGCCCGAGGCAATGGTCGCAGCGACCCTCCCCGCTGTTGAACGAAAAACTCGAAGGACTGAAGCCGGCCTCCTGCGCGGCGGGTGTTTCCGCGTAAAGTTCGCGGATGAGTTCCCACGCCTCGGTGTAGACGGCCGGATTGGAGCGGGGCGTCCGCGAGAGCGGCGACTGGTCGACGAGGACAATCTCACTCAAGCCCTCGGCTCCGGTGATCGAGCCGATCGTGGCGGGATCCTCCGTGAGTTGGAGGCGCTGCGTCAGCAGGCCCTGATAGATGACGTTGTCCAGCAGGGTCGACTTGCCGGAGCCGGACACGCCGCTGAGGCAGACAAAACGCTGGAGCGGGAGGCGGAAGGAAAGAGCGGTGAGGTTGTGTTTTGTGACACCCGTGAACGTGAGCCACTTCTGGGCGTCATTTTTGCCGGGCAACGCCACCGGGCGTCGTTGTGGTGGCAGACCGATCGTCTCGCGTCCCGAAAAATAGGCGCCGGTGATGCTGCGAGGCGCGATGAGCAGTTCTTCCACGGGGCCTTGAAACACGATGTTTCCGCCGCGGCTGCCGGGTTCGGGGCCGACTTCGATCACGTGATCGGCGGCGCGGATCATGGCCTCGTCATGCTCGACCACGACGACGGTGTTACCCACATCCGCCAGCGTGCGGATGATGGCAATCAGGCGATTGATGTCGCGGGGATGCAGTCCCACGCTCGGTTCATCGAGGACGAAGAGCGTGTCCACGAGCGACGTGCCGAGGCAGCCGGTCAGGTTGACGCGCTGGACCTCGCCACCGGAAAGAGTTTTCGAGGTGCGGTCCAGCGTAAGATAGCCGAGTCCCACCTGCTCGAGATACCGCAACCGGGTGAGAATCGACTCGAACGCAATCGTCCCACTCCGCCCCTCGGTCGACCCCGCCGGTTTGTCATCTAATAGATGACAAGTGGCGAGGCGCTGCAGGAAATCCGCGACGGGGAGCAGGTAGAGTTCGGGGAGGGTGAGGCCCTGCCATTGCCAACAGAGCGCTTCTGGTTGCAGACGGCGTCCGCCGCAATCCGGACAAGGATTGTAGGCCCGATAGCGCGAAAGATAGACGCGCACGTGCATCTTGTAGGTGTTCTTTTCGAGCCACCGGAAAAAGCCCTTCAGTCCATACCAAAACTTGGGCCACGTTTTGCCATTTTCTTCGCCGTAGCCGGGCTCGCCGTCGATGACGTAGGTCTGCTGCTCCGACGTGAGCGAGGCGAAGGGAACGTCGGTGGGGATCTTTTTCTTCTTCGCAAAAACCAGCAGATCCTTCTTCGAGTCCCCGTAGACTTCGCTTTCCCAGCACTTGATGGCTCCGTGATCGATCGAAAGGCCGTGATCGGGCATCGCGAGCCGGTAATCGATCTCAATGACCCGGCCGAAGCCCCGGCACTTCGGGCAGGCGCCGAGCGGCGAGTTGAACGAGAAGAGGGCCGGGGTCGCCGGCCGGAAAGTCCGGCCCGACTTCGGTGAACGCAGGCCGCGCGCGTGATGCCCGGTCTCGGCCAAATGGCCGTCCGCGACCTCGCCAAAGCTGAAGACCTCGCCCTGCCCGAAGTGGAGCGCCGTTTCGGCGGCTTCGAGAAAACGGGCCTGGTTCGCCTCGGTCAGGGCGAGCCGATCCTGTACGACAAAAATATGCTCCGCGGTCTTGAGTTCCGCGGCGGGTTTCGCGCCGAGCAAATCGTCAATGCGGAACGCCTGGTTCCCGGTCTTCGCGGCGGGAACGAGGACGCGCGTGTAGCCCTGATTTTTGAGATTGGGGAGCATTTCCTCCCACGGCAGGCTCGCCGGGCGGCGGACGCGAAAGGCCAGGACGACGGTCGTTCCGGAAAGCGCGGCCCGCGCTTTCCGCCAGATGGACTGCGGATTGCCGTCTGCGATTTTTTCGCCGGTCTCGGGATCAAAGCACTCCGCCACGTGGCTGAACCACACTTTGCAGTAGTCCGCCAGTTCGGTCATGGTCCCGACGGTCGAGCGCGAGGTCTTGACCGTGTTGGTCTGCTCGATCGCGATCGACGGCCGGATGTTCTCAATCGAGTCGACCTTGGGTTTGTCGAGGAGATCGAGAAACTGCCGCGTGTAAGCGCTGAAGGTTTCGACGTACCGGCGTTGTCCCTCGGCGTGGAGGGTGTCAAAAACCAGCGACGATTTGCCGGCCCCGCTCAGGCCGGTCACCGCGATGTACCCGCCCAGCGGCACGTCGAGATCGAAACCCTTGAGGTTGTTCTGGCGGACGCCGCGCAGGCGGATGCACTCAGGTCTGGTCGGTCGGGAAGCAGGAACGGACTTGGGCACCCGTCTCACGAAGTGAAGAGCGGAACGGAAGGCAACCCGATGCGCAAGAATACGGGCGCCGCCCGCGATCGGGCGAGGAGCCGGGCCCAAGTGAAAGGCGAAACGACTTGGGCCGTGGCGGCGTCAAGCCCGCTCCTGCGCCCGGCTGCGGCGGGACTCCGCAAGCGTCAGGTTGGCGCCGGCCGAATTGATCGCCTTGATGACCTCTGGCGACGGGCGCGTATCGGTGACAATCGTAAAGCGGGGCCCGAAAGGCGCGATCAGGCTGAGCGCCTTGCGCCCGAACTTCGTGCCATCAAGCGCGAAGATCGTCCGTTCCGAGGCGGCGATCATCTTGCGCTGCACGGCGATCATGAGCGCGTTGTGGTTCCAGATGCCGTTCTCCGTAATCCCGGCGCCGCCGAGAATCGCGAGATCGGCATGGATCTGCTCAATCGATTGTTCGCACTGCGGGCCGACGAGCACGGCGAGCCGGCCGCAAATGCTGCCGCCGGTCACCAGGGTTTCCACGTTGCCGATTTCACCGAAAAGCGTGGCGACGGGCAGGGAGTTGGTGATGACGCGCACGCGCTTCTCCGCGAGCAGTCGCGCCACGGCGTAGGTCGTGGTGCCGGCGTCGAGGATGACGGTCATGCCGGGTTGGATTTGTTCGGCGACCAAGCCGGCGATGGCAAATTTCTGGTCGGCCTGCCGTTGGATGCCGGTGAGAAAATCGTACTCTTGGGTCAGCGCGTCCGTCTCGATCAACGAGGCGCCGCCATGATGCCGGCGCACGAGGCCGCGGGATTCGAGCGTATCGAGCACCCGGCGCACCGTGGAGATCGAACCGCCAAAATGCGTCGCGAGCGTGCGCAGGTCGGCGTACTTGTGCTCGAGGATGTGCCGCTCGATGAGGTCGGTGCGCTGCTTGTTGGTCATGATCGGAAACCGCTCGGCAAGAACAGCCGAATCGACACGAAAGCGCAAGCAAGGGCGCCACGCGGGGGCGGAGTGGTCAACCCAGGCGGCGAAAGAGTTCGAGATACGCCGCGACTTGCCGTTCGGGGTCGAACGTCGTGCGCGCATAGGCGCGCGCTTCCCCCTGCAGCGCGGCGCGGGCGGTCGCGGACCGTGCGGTGAGCCGCACAATCGCCGCGCCAAATTCGTCCCGATGATTCCGGGCGATGGGCCAGCCGGTGCGTCCCGGGATGCCGCACTCGCGAATGCCCTGCGCCTCATAAGCGACGAAGGGTACGCCGTGGGCCTGGGCTTCAATCAGAAAATTAGAGAGGGCCTCGCTCCAGGAAGCATGCACCGCGACATCGGCCGCCGCATAGAGCGGTGACGGATTGCGCTGAAAGCCGAGAAATTTTACTCGGTCGCCGAGGCCGCGGGCGCGCACCAGGCGCTCGCAGGTCCGGCGCGCCGGTCCGTCGCCCGCCAGCCAGAGCTGCCAGTCGAGTCCGGCGGGCAAGCGCGCCGCGATTTCGATCAACTCACGCTGATTCTTCTCCGGACGAAACATCGCGACGCAAACCAGCACCAGCGTGGCCGGGCCGGCGCCGAACCGGGTCCGAACGCTGGCGCGCTCGGCCGCGACTTCGCCGCCGGTCGCGCTGGAGGCGGGCGGGAACACCAGGGCGTTGGGGATGACGGAGGTTTTCTCCGCGGGAAGGGCGTAGTCCCGGACAAGGGTTTCGCGGGCCTCGTGCCCATTGGCCACCACGTGCCGGCAGTGCTGGAGCGAGCGACGGAAGAGCCACGGCAACTTTTTGCCAGTGCGCATCGTGGCGACAACGGGTCCGGGGCGCTGGGCCTGCAGGTGGCCGGCATAACAATTGGCCATCCGGCCCATGCAAAGGATCACGTCGGGTGCCAGCTTCGCACTGAACGGCGCGAGGCCGGGAGCGAACCAATCGAGGCCCAGGTTGAACGGCTGCAGCACGTGGTGGGCCACGCGCTCGCTGAGCGTCCCCGCCAGGGGGCCGCCCGGGCGAAAGGTGGCGAGGGTCACGGCATGACCGGCGGCGGCAAACGCGTTCGAGAGCAGCACCGTCTGGCGCTCGGTGCCGCCACTGCGGAGGTAGTCCTGGACCGTGAGGATTTTCATTGCCCGGTGAAACGACAGGGCGATGGTTGGATTCTCACGCTGTGACCTCCTCCTTGAAACAACTGCTCGTGCGCTGGGTCGTGCTCGCCCTGGGGGTGACGCTCGCGACGAAAGTCGTGCATGGCATCAGCTGCGACGATGGCGTCACGCTCCTCGCCGTCGTGGCGCTGTTGAGCTTCTTCAACGCGATTCTGAAGCCGCTGCTGGTGCTGTTTACGCTGCCATTCATTCTGGTGACGATGGGCCTGGGTATCGTGGTGATCAATGCCTTGTTATTCCTGCTGGTCGCAAAACTGGTGGAGGGCTTTCACGTGGCGGGGTTCTGGTCGGCGGTGTGGGGTTCACTGGTCATCAGTATTACCAATCTACTCATTAGTTCGTTCCTGCGGCCATCCCAGCCGGCCGCGCGGCCGCCCGCCAAAGCAAAACGGGATGATGTGATCGATATCTGATTGAGTTGAGCGTTGGAGGTTGAAAGTTGAAGGACCGGACGGCCAGAGGCTCCATTGCCTTCAACTTTCCCCTTTCCCTCTTCAACCTTCAACTTCGCGAGCCGACCTAATTTCCGTTTGACGGTTGATTGGTGGGTGGCGACGTTGGCCGAATGGCTGAAACTGTGGAATACGATCTCATCGTCATCGGGGGCGGACCGGCGGGCTACGCGGGCGCCATTCGCGCCGGGCAGCTGGGGAAAAAAGTTGCGTGCATCGAACTCGAACGCGCCGGCGGCACCTGCCTGAACTGGGGCTGTATTCCGACGAAAGCGCTCCTCAAGAGCGCGGAGTTCTACCGCTCGCTCCAGAAGGCGGCGACTTTTGGGATTTCCGTGAAGGACGTGGGGTTTGATTTTGCCCAGGTGATGGATCGTTCCCGCGGCGTCGCCGGCCAGATGACCAAGGGCGTCGAGTTCCTTTTGCGCAAAAACAAGGTGGATTACTTTGTCGGCCGGGCCCAGGTCACCGTCCCCGGCATGGTCGAAATCACCGCGGGCGAGCACAAGGGGAAGTTCTTCAAGACGAAGAACGTCCTGCTCGCCACGGGCTGCAAACCGCGGCAACTGCCCGGGATCGCGGTCGATGGCGCCCGCGTGCTGACCTCGCGCGAAGCGCTCGAGCCGCGCCCGAATCCGCCCAAGTCGATCGTCATCATCGGGGCCGGCGCGATCGGCGTGGAGTTCGCTTATTTCTACAATGCCTTCGGGTCGAAAGTGACGCTCGTCGAAATGCTGCCGCAGGTTGTGCCGGTGGAAGACGAGGATGTGGCCCGGGCGCTGCAACGCTCCTTTGAAAAGCAGGGCATCACGGTTCACGTCGGCACCAAGGTCGAAAACGTGCGCGTCGGAAAAACCAAGGTGGAGCTTTCGCTCGTGAAAAACGGCGAGACCAACTCCACCGAACTCGAGGCCGAGACGTTGCTGGTGGCGATTGGCGTCGTGCCGAATCTCGAGGGCGCGCTGGCGAAGAACCTGACCCTGGAACTCGACCGCGGTTACGTGAAGGTAAACGACAACTACGAGAGCAGCGTGAAAGGCATCTACGCGGCGGGAGACATCATCGGGCCACCCTGGCTCGCGCACGTGGCGACGTTTGAGGCGGTCAACGCGGTGGCGGGCATGTTCGGCCATCCGCACGCCGGGCGGGTGAAGATTTTCCCCGGTTGCACCTACTGCCAGCCGCAAATTGCCAGCGTGGGTCTGACGGAAAAGACGGCGAAGGAAAAGAAACTCGACTACAAGGTCGGCAAGTTTCCGTTCACGGCCTCGGGCAAGGCGGTGGCGGCGGGCGATACCGAGGGCTTTGTCAAAGTCGTCAGCGACGCCAAGACCGGGGAGATTTACGGCGCGCACATTCTGGGCCACGAGGCGCCGGAGTTGATTGCGGAATATGTGCTCGCGATGAACCTGGAGGCTTCGGTCGACGAGGTGCACCGCTCGATCCACGCCCATCCGACGCTGAGCGAGGCACTGATGGAGGCCGCGGCGGCGACAAGTGGCGAGGCGATCCACATCTGAGAGGCTTTCGCGGCGCGAAATCATTGTTTTTTGACGGGATAATCCGGCCGGCTGGCTCCCCGGTGTTGGGGCACTGTTTAACCGGCGGCCTTTGACCGAGGAGCAACCGGTAAGGCTGGCCGTCCGGAGCGGGCCGGTTATTTATGGGCACATGCACAAACTGAATTTTTGGTGCAGGGTGCCAGAGGGCGGAACGAGGCGGGTGTTCCGTCAGGCCAAAGCGGGTCTGATGGCCGTTCTCGCCGGCGTGGTATTTGGCGAGGCGGCCGAAGTGAAGGGCACGGCCAGAGCCGTGGAGGCGCCCGATCCGGTCAAAGCGCTCGTGGCGCAACTGGCCTTAGATAAGTACCAGGCGACCATCAAGGCGCTGACGCAATTTGGTGATCGCCGCGAGGGCACCGAGCGGAACCGGGCCGCGGTTGATTGGATTGAGGCGCAGTTACGGAGCTACGGTTATGCGACCGAGCGAATCAAATATGACTACTTTCCGACCGACCCCCGCCGGCCGAGCGGCCCGGTGGTTCGTCCGGGGGTGGCGGAAGGAGGCGGAAAGATTCGCGGGCAACGCACCCGCTTGGGCGTCAACACCGATCCCCTTAAGCAGCCGGACGAAAAATTGCGCGCGTTGAACAAGCCGGGGAGTGTCCCGGGGGCGCGGGAAGAAGTTTTTTGCACGAAGGTCGGCACGACGCATCCCGAGGAAATGTATATCATCGCCGCGCACCTGGACGGCATCGGCTGGGGGGAAGCGGCGAACGACGACGGCTCCGGCACGGCGCTGGTGATGGAAATCGCGCGGATTCTCGGTGCGCCGGGCGTGCAGTCGGAGCGCACGATTCGTTTTTGTCTGTGGAACAATGAGGAGACCGGGCTCCAGGGCGCGCGGGCCTACGTCGATCAGCGCGCGACAGGGCAGGGTCGGGAAGTTCCCGCGGGCTCGGGCAAATATCCGGAGCCCAGATGGCTCGGGATGATTCAGCACGACATGCTGCTTTTTGATCACGGCATGCCGCGCCCTGACGGTACGATGAGCCCGGAGCAGCGGCCCGAGGCCGACGTGAACGTGGAGTTTCAATCCACCGCCAAGATGGCGGATGGGGCGATGAAGCTCGCGTGGTTTTTCCAGGCGGCCAACGAAAAGTATGCGACCGATTATCCGGTGACGGTCGGGCCGCACATGACCAACACCGACAGCACCCCCTTTATGGACCTGGTGCCTGCGATCAGCCTGCGCGAAAATGAGCGCGGCATGCACATCGGGGCAGGCTGGGATCCGCAGTGGCACCAGCCAACGGACGTTTATGCCGCCTACAGCGAAAAGGATTTTCTTCTGGGGCTGAACGCCGCGCAGACGACGCTGAGCGCGATCGCGTTGCTGGCGGGGGTGAGCGTGGAATAGGAAATGGCCGGAGATGGTCCGGATCGAAGCAGGCTGGCGCTCGTCGTTCCGCCGTTAGGCGGAATCGGGGCCGACAATCATCCGCCGAAAGGCGGGACGACGAACTCGGCGCGTCCGTGGCGCTGAAATGGTGGACGCGTTTCACCGCCGCTTGCGGAAGGGCGCGGCGCTGCGCGAGGTCGGCAACACTCCTTCGGCGGCCATTTCTTTTACGAGGCCGGTGAGATACGGGATCAGCTGCTTTTTGCGGCTGACGATGCCGGGCAGGTCGAAGATTTCGTTCTGCTCGACGTGGGGATAAGTAATCCGGCGGATTAACTCCGGATCGCCTTTGACGATGAGGAGCGAGTTTTGGGTGTTGATGTCGGTGATCAGGAGCGCGGCAAAGAAGAGACGTTCGTCTTCGCGCAGATCGGCCACGGCCTCGGTGATGGGCTTCGCGTGCTGCCAGAAATTGCCAAAGCCGAGTTCCTCCACCTGCGACACCGCGAAGCGGAGGCCCTCTTCTTCGTAAATCTTGAAATCCGAGCGTACGACCTTCTCGGGCGGACTCGCGAGGATGACGGAACCCGAATTAAAGATTTCATCGGCGAGTTGCTTGGAGGCCACCCCGGCGATCTCGGAGAGCCAGGCCAGGAGGATGGCGTCCTTGCCCGTCGCGGTCGGGCCGTTCAGATGCAACGTGTCGGAGATTAATCCGGACATCATGATCCCGGCAATGGAGGGCGAAGGCTGCAGCCCGTCGCGGCGAAAGAGGTCCGCGACGATAGTGCAGGTCGAGCCCACGGGCTCGTTGATGAAGAGAATGGGCTGCGCGGTCTGGACGGCTCCGAGGCGGTGGTGGTCGATGATCTCGACGATGGTGACTTCCTCGGCGCCGGGAACCGCCTGCGTGAGTTCGTTGTGGTCGACCAGGACCAGCCGCACGGGGGGTGGCTTGAGTACGTCGGTCTTGGTGAGAAATCCAATCAACGTGCCGTTGTCTGACGTCACCGGGTAGGCGTGGATCGTGCCGGAGGAGAATTTTTTTCGCACGTCGGCGATCCGGGTGTCGGCACTCAAGGTGGCGACATCGCGCTCGATGATGTGCTCGATGGTCGAGGCCGTGCGGACGACCCACGACGTCGTGGCGGAGTCGTAGGGGCTGACAATCAGGCTGACGCCTTTGGCGCGGGCGAGCGCGAGCGTGTCATCGTCGACGGCGAGATCGCTCGTGATGACGAGGGCGCGAATGCCGAGCTCGATGGCGCGATGCTGGATGTCGCGGCGATCCCCGACGATGATGATGGCCTGGGACGCGGGGATGCTTTCGCGGATGGAAACGCTCCAGAAGGAACGAATATCCATCGTGCCGAGGCGGACAAAGAGCTGCTCAATTTTTTCCTCGCCCACGAGGTGCAGCGGGCGGGCGTGAAGCGCCCGCGTAATATGGGCGAGCGACGTGGTGACCTGCCGCATCGTGCGGGGATCGCTGACCCGGGGAATGAAGACGCCGCCGAGGGCCGAAAGGGAGACGACTCCGACGACGACCCGATCGGCCGACGTGACGGGGAGCACGCGGATGTGGTGGCGATCGATGATCTCGAGCGCTTCGGCACAGGTGGCGGTTTCCGAAACGGAAATGACTTCCGTGGCCATCATGTCGCGCACCCGGGGCGATACGTCCGTGAGGTAGTAGGGCAGGGGCTGGCGGAACCGGGCGAGAATGGTGTCGATCCGCGCGTTGGAGTTGCCGCAGCGCGCCGCCATGAAACCCTTTTCGCCGCGCGCCTCCTTGTAGGCGGCATAGGCGATCGCCGAGCAGATCGCGTCGGCGTCGGGATTCTTGTGCCCGACGACAAAGGTGGTCTGGCCGGGCAAGCCGGAGGGCGCGGAGGCAGTCATGGACGGGTAAACATGAACGGCCCCGCCGACCGGGGGAAGCGGGAAATAAAAAAGCCCGGTCGCGCGCGACCGGGCGGTATAATTATAATTGGGATGAAGTTACGGACCACGAGCGGCCGCGGTTCCGGCGGCCCGACCGAGAATCGTGCCGGCGCCGGGCCCGGTGGGAGGAATGCCAAAGATAAAGCCGGCGACGGGAATGGCCTGCTGCACGTTGTTTGTCTTCCGCGCGCTGTTGTTTGAGGTGAAAATCCCGGCCGTCGCGTTGGCGCCAGCGTTGCTGTAGAAAGCGACATTGCCACCGAGAAAGCCGATGTAGCCGCCGGAATCCTTATAGGTCCCGCTGGTGAGGCTCCAGGTGCCGTTGGTCTGAAGTCCGCGAGTCCAGGCGATCGGCGTGGCCGGAGTGTCGCTCATCTTGAGCCCGCTGGCGAACTCCCAGGCGAGCGACTTGCCGGTCATGCTCGGATCCAGAGTGCGCTTGGTGGCGTCGGTGGTATTGATAATGGAAACGGGATAGACCCCGGCGAAAAACGGATCGGTCTTGGAAAACCAGAACGTGGGATCGGTCAGGATGCCGCTCCGGGCGAGGATGCCCGGCCAAAGCAGGGCCTGGGTGGCGTTGGTCAGCGTGGTGGCGGGAATCGTGCGCGGGTTGGGCAGCTGATCGTTGTTCTCGCCGGCGTAGATTTGGGCGGCTTTGACGATTTCGCGCAGATTGTTGCCATCGACGGCGCGCTGCGCCTTGTCGCGGGCGGAACCGACCGTCGGAATCACAATGGCCGCGAGGATTCCGATGATCGCGATGACCGTCAGCAACTCAATCAGCGTAAAGCCGCCTGGGCTCGGGCGGGCGGACGGGGTGCCGAGTTTAACTCGGCTGCCAGAGGCAAACTTGCGGGAAGGGGAGACGCGACTTGATGGGATTCGCATGTTAAGAAGTTAGGGGCAGGCAGCTGGGAGAGACGCGGCAAACGCCGAGACAGTTTCGGCGAAAAATGTCGGGCACAAGCAGATTATCCTGCCGCGGGCTCGACAAAACTTTTTTTGCACCCCTAGGCTGGGGGAATGAAGATTTATCTCGACGGTAAGTTCGTCGACCGCAACGACGCCAAGGTTTCCGTGTTTGACCACGGCCTGCTCTACGGTGACGGCGTCTTTGAGGGTATTCGTCTCTACGGAGGGAACATCTTCCGCCTCGAAGAGCACCTCGAGCGGCTCGAGTATTCGGCCAAGGCCATCATGCTCCAGCTGCCGTTGACCCGGGCGCAGTTTAGCGAGGCGACCTGCGAAACCTGCCGTCAGAACGGCCTGACGGATGCCTACATTCGGCTGGTGGTCACCCGCGGCGTCGGCGACCTCGGCCTGGCGCCATGGTCCTGCCCGACTCCCACGGTCTTTATCATTGCCAGCAAGATATCCCTCTACCCGGCCGAGCACTACGAGAACGGCCTGGCCATCGTCACGGTACCGACACGCCGCATCAATGCCGCGGCGTTGCCGCCGACGATCAAGTCGTTAAACTACATGAACAACATCCTCGGCAAGATCGAGGCCCGCCAATTTGGAGCCTTGGAGGCAATCATGCTCAACGATCAGGGCTACGTGGCAGAGTGTACCGCCGACAATGTGTTTATCGTACACAAGGGTGAACTCCTGACTCCAGGGGCGTCCCAGGGGGCGTTGAAGGGCGTGACGCGTTCAACGATTTTTGATCTGGCGAAAGAGCTTAATGTGCCGATTAGGGAAACCAACATGACGCGCTATGATATCTGGTGCGCGGACGAATGTTTCCTTACCGGGTCCGGCGCCGAGGTAATACCGGCGGTGAAGCTGGACGGCCGCGAAATCGGCACGGGTCGCCCCGGGCCGATCACGCAGCGCGTGCTGGCGGCGTTTCGCAAACGCGTGCTGGTCGAAGGCACCCGCATCTAATGGCCGGCCGAGGCGCCGCGACTTCCGGCGCTCGCGCGCTCAAGTTTTTGCGGCGCGTCACGATTGCACCCTTGGCGCAGGTCAACGGGTTCTTTCGGCGCAGGCGGGGATAGAACATGCCCGCACTTGCCAGCGTGGAACTCTGTGGCATGTTCCGGGCAACACTCTTTTCTTAATTCCATGGCCAACCCGCTGAAATGCGACCTTTGCTCCAAGCCCGCGACGGTGCACCTAACCCAAATCGTGAACAACAAGGTTCACAAGGTGGACCTGTGCGAAGCCTGTGCCCAAGCCAAAGGGGTGACGGACCCGAGCGGATTTTCGCTGGCCGATTTGTTGCTGAAGGCCTCGCTTAACCCCGAGGCGACGGCGGCGGGTGTGCGCTGTGAACACTGCGGCTTCACGCAGAACGACTTCAAGAAACACGGTCGCTTTGGCTGCCCGCTTTGCTACGAGACCTTCCGCGTCCTGGTCGAACCGATGCTCGAGAACATGCACCACGGCATCACGCACACGGGAAAGATCCCGCACCGGGCCCTCGAACGGAAAACCCTTTATGACCGGCTGACCAAGCTCGAGTTGGACCTGTCGGACGCCATCAAATCCGAGCGCTACGAAGACGCTGCCCGCACCCGCGATGAAATCAACCAAGTCAAACAAGCGGTCACCCCGAAGCTCACGCGCTGACGCCATGACGATCTCGTCACTCATCGACTCCCCGTCCGAGCTGACTGATTCGACGAGCAGCAAGTCCGCCATCGTCCTGATGACGCGGGTGCGCTTGGCGCGAAATCTCACGGGTTTTTCGTTTCCCGGTTGGGCCAAGCCCGGGCAGCGTGAGGAAATTCTCGCAACCTGCCGCACGGCCGTGACCGCGACGCCGCAGATGAAACGCTGCTTCAATGTGGGGATCGGCGAATTGTCCGAGCTGGAGAAACAAATCCTGGTCGAGCGCCATCTCATCAGCCGCGAACTGAGCGGAGCCAAGGCGGGCGCCGGCGTCGTGATTAGCAAGGATCAGGCGTTTTCGGTGATGATGAACGAGGAGGATCACCTGCGTATTCAGGTCCTGCGGTCGGGCTTCCAGCTCAAGAAGGCCTGGAACGCGATCAACGACTTTGATTCGACCCTCGAGGAACACCTCGACTTCGCGTTTTCCCCGGCGCTCGGCTACCTCACCGCGTGTCCCACCAATTTGGGCACGGCCATGCGGGCCTCGGCCATGATGCATTTGCCGGCGCTGGTGATTTCGAACCAGATGGAGAAAGTGGTGCGCGCCGTGAACCAACTCGGGATGGTGGTGCGCGGACTGTTCGGGGAGGGCTCGGATGCCAGCGGCAGTATCTTTCAGATTTCCAACCAGACCACGCTCGGCGAGTCCGAGGAGGGCATCATCAAGCGGCTCGGCAGCGTGCTGCAGTCGATCATCGAACACGAAGTCAACGCGCGCCAAAAGCTGCTGGAGGCGGACGCGGGCAAGCTGCTCGACAAGGTGGGTCGCGCTTACGGTATTCTCCAGAACAGCCATCTGCTAAGCTCGGGCGAGGCCATGAACCTGTTGTCCCTGATCCGCCTCGGCATCGACCTGGGCGCGTTCTCCGATTCGTATCGCTCCATGATCGATCGGCTCTTTATCGAAGCCCAGCCGGGGCACCTCCAGCACACGCAAAAAAGCGAGATTGAGCCCGGCAAGCGGGACGTGCTCCGGGCTGCCAGACTGCGTTCCGAGTTTGCCAATTTCGTCCGACCCGATTTTAATTTCACCCTGAACGGCAACAACTGATCTGACTTTTATACCCATCACATGTCGCAGGAACCGATGAACAACTTTACGCCCCGCGCGCAGCAAGTGCTCCAGTTGGCCCGCAAGGAAGCGGACCGCTTCCACCACAATTATGTGGGCACCGAGCACATCCTGCTGGGGTTGATCAAATTGGGCCAGGGGGTGGCGGTCAGCGTCCTGCAGAAGATGGGGCTCGACCTCGAGACCGTCCGTTCGGCCGTCGAAAAGCAGGTGGGCACGGGCCAGGAAACGAAGACGCAGAACAGCATTCCTTACACGCCGCGCGTGAAAAAAGTCCTCGCGCTGGCCGGCAAGGAAGCGAAGACGCTCAATCATTCCTACGTCGGTACGGAGCATATCCTGCTCGGACTCCTGCGCGAAGGCGAGGGCGTGGCGGCGCGGGTTCTCAAGTCGCTGGACATTGATATCGAACGGACGCGAAACGAAATTCTGCGGGAATTGGATCCGCAGTTTTCCGGCAGCCAGGGTGGCGAAGGCGGCGAAGAAGCGACGGCGGGCAACCCGCAGCGCCCCGGCGCCCAGCCCGAGGACAAAAAGGAAGTGAAGACGCCCGCCCTCAAGGCGTTTGGTCGGGATCTCACGGAACTCGCCCGCAAGGGGGAGATGGACCCGGTGGTCGGCCGCAAAAACGAAATCCGGCGGGTCATCCAGATTCTCTGCCGCCGCACGAAGAACAACCCGGTCCTCATCGGTGAAGCCGGGGTCGGCAAGACGGCGATCGTCGAAGGCCTCGCGCAGGAAATTGCCGCCGGCAACGTCCCCGAAATTCTTTTCGAGAAAAAAGTCATCACGCTGGATCTCGCGCTGATGGTCGCCGGCACGAAGTACCGTGGACAGTTCGAAGAACGCATCAAGGCGGTGATGGACGAGATCAAGCGGGCGAAGAACATCATCCTCTTTATCGACGAATTGCACACCATCGTCGGAGCCGGGGCCGCCGAGGGCGCCATGGACGCATCCAACATCTTCAAACCCGCCCTGTCCCGCGGCGAACTCCAGTGCGTGGGGGCCACGACACTGAATGAATACCGGAAGTACATCGAGAAGGACTCGGCGCTCGATCGTCGGTTCCAGTCGGTGAAGGTCGAGGCGCCGTCGGTCGACGACACGATCCTCATCCTGAAGGGCATCCGCTCGAAGTATGAGGATCACCACAAGGCGACGTTCTCGGACAAATCACTCGAGGCCGCCGCGAAGCTTTCCGACCGGTATATCACCGGTCGCTTCCTGCCCGACAAGGCCATCGATGTGATGGACGAGGCGGGGTCGCGGGCCCGCATCAGCGCGCTCAGCCGGCCGCCGGATATCGAAAGCCTGACGAAGGAGATCGAGGCGATCTGCGCCCAGAAGGAAAAAGCCATCAGCGAGCAGCACTTCGAGGAAGCGGCGAAATTCCGCGATCAGGAAAAGCAGCTGCGCCTGAAACAGGAGCAAATCACCGAGCAGTGGAAAAAGCAGCGCGACGAGAAGCGCATCGCGATCGACGAGGATCTGATGATGCAGGTCGTGGCCGACTGGACCGGCATCCCGATGAACCGGATGGAGAAAAAGGAGAGCGAGAAGCTGCTCGCGCTCGAAGGTGAACTCCAGAAGGCCGTCATCGGTCAGGAGATTGCCGCCAGTGCCATCGCCCGGGCGCTCAAGCGCTCGCGCGCGGATCTCAAGGATCCGCGCCGGCCCATTGGTTCGTTCATGTTTGTCGGTCCGACCGGCGTCGGCAAGACGATGCTCGCGAAGCAACTCGCCGCGCAGATTTTCGGCAACCAGGACGCGATCATCCAGATCGACATGTCCGAGTACATGGAGAAGTTCGCGGTTTCCCGACTGGTCGGCTCGCCTCCGGGCTACGTCGGCTACGAGGAAGGCGGCCAGCTCACCGAGTCCGTCCGGCGCAAGCCCTACGCCGTGGTGCTTTTCGACGAAGTCGAAAAGGCGCACCCGGATGTCATTCAATTGCTGTTGCAGATCCTGGAGGATGGGCGCCTGACCGATTCGCTGGGCCGCACCGTGGATTTCCGCAACACGATCATCATCATGACGTCGAATGTCGGGGCTGCGCTGCTGCAACGGCAGACGTCGATGGGGTTTGCCGCTGCCGGTTCCAGTTTCAACGACGCGGAAAAGATGCGCGAGAAGGTGCTCGAGGAGGCCAAGCGGGTGTTCAAGCCCGAGTTCCTCAATCGCATCTCGGACATTGTCTTCTTCCGGCCGCTGGATCGGAACGACTTGACCAAGATCGTCGAGCTCGAGCTCGCGAATTTCGTCAAACGGATCAGCGAGCGGAAGATCGCGCTCGAGTTCGCCCCCGAGGCCAAGGAGCTCTTCATCGAGAAGGGCTACGACGAAAAATATGGCGCGCGTCCGCTCCGGCGGGCGATCGAGCATTATCTCGAGGATCCCCTCGCCGAGGCGCTCCTGCGCGGCGAGGTCAAGGACGGCGAGCCCTGCCTGGTGACGCGCGATGGGGACAAGATTGTCTTCAAGCAGAAGACGCCGCCGACGACTCCGAGCAATGTGACGCTGTAGCCTTGGCGAGCTGGCCGTGGCTTTAATCGACCCTGTGTCCCGAATTTTCAGGGCACGGGGTTTTTCCGGATGAAAAGATGGGTGGCCGCCTCGTGTTTTTTGGCGGTGGCCGCGGCTGCCGCCGCGCAAGGCCTGCGGCTGCCGGAAGCCGAGGTGCTGCTGCCCCCGACCCTCCAGCGCTTGGCGGCGATTCAGGCGGCGGCGCAGCGTGATGGCTGGGCGCCGCAAACAGCGGGACTGCGCGCCGCGGCCAACCGCGCCTACGAACGCGAAAAGCTCGGTGCCGCGGAAGCGTGGTTCCTCGTGTACCGTTGGTCGGAGCTTTTCGGCCAACCCGAAAGTGTATTCTTGCCCAAATGGGTAAAGGCCGTGGAAGCGGCTAAGGTGGCGAATCCGAACATGCCGTCGCACTACCCGGCTGGCCCCAAGCCGCTCGGGGCCGCGCTGGCGCCGGAGCTCCAGGGCTGGCTGATCGGGAACACGCCTTTTTCCCAGGAGTTTTTCGCGTTGCTCAGTCCCGTCGATTACCTGCCGAACGTCTTCGGAATTCTCAACGCGCTGTACCTGCCGGACTCGGCCCGTTTCAAAACCTACGCCAACCTCGCGCTGGCGATTGCGGTGGTCTACGACGTCGCTCCGCCGCCCATTTGGCCGCACGGCCAGGTCACGGCCGAGGCTTTGCCGCGGAAACTGCCAGTGCCGCTGAGCGCCTTCACTTGGTGGATCAAGCAGGAGCAACTGGGGAAGACCTACCACCGGTTGTCGCGGCTGGGGGCCGACGAACTTCGTTTTGTGGTCGATGCGGCGGCGCCCCTGGCCGAACTCGAATGGTCGCAGGGGGTCGCGGACTATCCGCTCAGTGCCCTGGCCCAGGCGTATACGATGATTCGGTACCGCAACGATCGCGTGGCCAACGCCCGCCCCGTGTGGCCGGGACGCACCTACAAGCTGCCGGAAATTCTTTCCGCGGGCGGCATCTGCGCGGACCAGGCTTATTTTGCCACGCAGGTGGGGAAAGCCCGTGGCGTGCCGACGCTACTCATCTACGGGGCGGGCAATGACGGCCGCCACGCGTGGTTCGGCTACCTCGATGGCAATCAGAAATGGCAGCTCGATGCCGGTCGCTACGCGGAGCAAAGATTTGTCACGGGATTTGCCCGCGACCCGCAGACGTGGCGGGAATTTTCCGATCATGAATTAAAATTTCTTTCGGAGCGCTTTCGCGAACTACCCGCTTACCGGCAGTCCCGCGTCCACGCGGAATTCGCGGCCGATTACCTGGCCGCCGGGCAGTTCCCGGCGGCGGCGGCGGCGGCCCGCCGCGCGGTGACCTTGGAACGGCGCAATCAGCCGGGCTGGGAACTTCTCCTGGCGGCGGCGAAAGCGGAGGGCCGGGACGCAAAGACTATCGAGAATCTCCTGCGCGAAGCCGCGCTGGCGTTTCAACGCTACCCGGATCTGGAGGCCTTTTACGTGAATCGTACCGCTGAGAGCCTGCGGGGCCGCGGGCAAACCAGCGAGGCCGATGCGGAAGTGCGGCGGATCGCCATGCAGAACAAGAGCACCCGGATTGACCTCAGTGTGCAGCAGAGCCGGGACCTCGTGCTCCGCGCCATGGCCACACAGCCGCTCGCCGAGCAAATTCGCACCTATAATTCCGTGGTCGACATGTACGGCCACGACGCAGGCATCGGATTTGTTGACGAGGTGGTGACGGTCTTCGTGGAGCACCTCCTGCAACTGCAGCGAACGGCGGAAGCCACCAGCGCCATTGAGCGCGCGCGCCGCACGTTGAAGGTGGAGGCGAACAGCCAGCTCGAATCGGAATTCACGCGATTGCGAAACGAAGTGAAAGTTCCGCGGGGTCGTGCGGGTGGTTAAGGCCGGCCACGAACGGCCCAAAGCCGGTCCGACGGACGCGGCCGGGCTAAAACCTAATTGCCGGTAAACACCGTTCACCCGGGCTTCCGTTTGTCGGAGGCGATGCCCGAAGGTCGCCTGTGCCCGTCAGGCCCCGGCGACCGCCAAGAAGGCCGCCAGTGGCGGTTCCGGCTCCGGCGGCTGGCGCCAGCCCAGCACGAGCCGGCTTTCCGGCGCGGGCCCGCTGAGCGGGCGAAACGTGACCTCGGGCGGCAAGTGCTGCGCTTCCGAGGGCGTCATGAACGTGGCACCGAGTCCGGCGCGGACCAAGCCGATGCCATTCGCGCGCGGCCAGATCTCCTCGGCGATGCGGGGTGTGACCCCCACAGCCGCAAAGGCCGCGAGGATGCGATCATAAAAACCGGGGTTGTGGGCACGCGGAAAGAGCACGAAGGGCGTGGCCGCCAGCTCGCGCAAGCGCAACTTGGCGCGTCGCGCCAGCGCGTGCGTGGCCGGCAGCAGCACGCCGTTGCGTTCGCGCAAAAGCACCCGGGTCCGCAGTCCGGGGGTGGGTGCGTCGGGATGGAAAAACCCGCAGCCCAACTCGCCGGATTGCAACGCCACCAACTGCACCGAGGTGGGAGACTCCGTGAGTTCAAGGCGAATGCCCGGATGACGCTGGTGAAACTCCCGGAGGATGCGGGGCAGGACCGTTGCCATGGCCAGACCCGTGAAAGCGACGCGGACGCGGCCCGTCTGGCCGCCGGCGAGTGCTTGCAGGTCAGCCGGGATGGCGGCGAGACCCCGCAAGAGGGGCTCACTCTGCTCGAGCAGGAGGCGGCCGGCGGCCGTGACTTCCACGCCCCGGCGGGTGCGATTGAGCAGGTCGGCGTCGAGGGCGGTTTCCAGTTGCGCGATGGCGCGGCTGAGTGCCGGCTGGGCGATCGCGAGCGTTTCGGCGGCTTTCCGGAAATGCAGCTGGCGGGCGACCTCCCGGAAGTAAACCAGGTGGCGCAGTTCAAAAGGGAATTGATACTCCCGCGGCATCACTGAGAGCTAAAGGAGCATTTATTGTTATGGCAACGCCAGGCTGCCGACGCTGGCAGCCGCTCAAGCTCCGGTGGTTTGCGCGACGCGAGGCGGGGGCAGCCCGCCGGTCTTTTGGAGACGCTTGAGCACGAGAAAAAGCAGGAAGGCGGAAACCAGGAGGTTCCCCGCGGCAAACTGGAAGATGCGGCTGATGTCGATATGCGCATCGCGCAGGATTCCGCCGGCGTAGATTCCGATACCGCCCACGATGGCGCTGAAGAAACTGGAGATGCCCCAACTGGTCGCCCGGTAGCGGGCATCGACCAGCAGGCAGAGGATGGGCATCATGTTGGCGTCGGCAAAATAGCGGCCCAGCCCGTAAATCACGAGACCAGCCATGGCCAGGTTGAGCGTCGGAGCGTTGGTCAGCAGGAGCACGGCGGGAGCCGCGAGGCAAAGCCCGATCATCGGCACGAAAATCCGGCCCCGCTCGTCGGTACGGCTCCAGCGATCCGCCCAGATTCCGCCTAGCACGAGGCCGAAGAGAGCGGCCGAATTCAGATAAATCGTCGTGGACATACCGGCCGTCCCTTGGCTGACGTTGAATTGCTCTTTGATGTAGGTGGGCATCCAGCCAATCATCGACCAACCGACGATCCCGAGCACACAGTTGTACAGGAGCATCACGAGATAGCCGCGATTGGTGAAAAGGCTGCGGAAGGCTTCTCCCAAGCGAACCGGCGGCGAGTCCGTGCCGCCCGGCACGGCGGTCACTTCCGCGACGGGCGGGTCGCGCAACAGCAGCAGCAGGACGAGCGAGTAGCCGATGCCGATCAGGCCAAAGGCCTTGAGCGCGTAGGCCCAACCGGGGCCTTCCGCCAGCCAGCCGCCGAGGCCGCTCAAACCCGCTCCCGCCATTGCGCCGCTGAGCAGTATTCCCGAAGCGAGGGACCGCGTTGTCCCGCGGTGATAGTCTACGACCAGAGCCACGGCCGCCGGAACACAGGCCACCTGGCTCACGGCGAGGAGGGCCCGCAACGCGAGGAGTTGGTCATACGTGCGGACGTAGGTCGTCAGCCAGGTGACCACCGACCACAGGAACACCGTGCCAAAAATTACCCGGGAACGATTGAAGCGATCGGCAAAATAGCCGGCGAAGGGACTGCCCATCCCGTACACCACCAGCACGACGGACGTCAGCAGGCCAAACTGCGCCTCGGTCATCGGAATCGCCTCCTTGATCGAACCGCGCATGGTCGTGATCATCAACCGATCGAGGTAATTCAGGCAGCCGGTTACCCAGAGGAGACCGACGACCAGCCAGGCTTTGGGCGGAAGTTTTAGCGTGGCAGGCAAGGGGAGGGGAAGGGGCGGACGCCGCGGAAGCGTCACCGAGCGGCGAGGAGTTGAGTCGCGTCCCAGGGATCAGAGCGATCCGAAAGATGGACCACCAGTCCGCCTGCCGCGGGAAATTCCACCCGCTGCACCCGTGCCGTGGCGCGGTACGGGTGAAAGACTGCCAGAAAAATGGTCCGGGAACCATTTCGGCGCCGCAGCAAAAAGCCGAATTCCGTCGTGGGCGGATTGGCCGGCGAAGTGCCGGTGAAGACTTGCTCGCCGGTGGCTTCCGGGAGCCAGCACTTCAGGCCAAACCGGCCCTCTTGCCACTGGAGCGTTGCAGGGCCCGTTGCGACTCGCGCGGAGACGCGGCTCAAATGCTGATAAGCGATTCCGCCGGTCACTGACGCCGCCGGCCGGCCGGGCGAGTCGGTCGTGAGCACGCCCGCGTTGTGATAAACCCAGTCGATCTGCCGTGGGACCGTGCACTCGACCTCAAATACGTCGACGAAATATTCCGGCCGGGTATGAACGGCGCGACGGAGTTTCACGCCTTCCCATTCCACGGCAACGACTGCGGAATCGCGGGTGAACGCCACGAGGGTCCCCTGGGCCGCTGGCTGGGATTCGCCGTCAAGCAGCACGGTGTTGTGGCTGAGTGTCTGCCGATACCAGGTCTCGAGCGAGGCGACGCCATAGCCCGGCGTGCCGAGGTCGGGAGAAAATCGCCAGCCATACGCCGCACCGGTGAGACTCAACTTGTCGGGATGCCCATGGTGGCCGCCATGGGGCCCATATTTCACCAAGAGATCGACGTCCTCGGACGGGCGCAGCACCGCCAGGCCGGACGCGGGCAGATTGACACTCACCCTTGCCCGGGGGGCTTCTTCCGGCAGGGCCTCGGCCCCGAGGAGAAAAGCGAAGACGTTATCGCGCGGCACGGCACGATAAGCCTGGCGGAGCGTGGCGGCAAAGACGGGCGCTGGAAAAAGCTCAAAGCCCAACTCGTAAAAAGCGGGCGCCGGCGGCACGCCGTGACAACACGGGCCGAGCACACTGGTGAAGTACCAGCAGTCGTTCGTGGCGGGAAGAGTGCCGTCGGGATAGGCACAGAGGATCGGCGCGAGGAGACTCTTCGCCACCGCGGGATCGCTCGTAATTTCTGTGCGGGCGTCATGCCGAAAAGCCAGCGCCGACATCAAGATCGCCCACACCGAGTAGAAGTGATAACTCATCGAGCCCTCGAACCACAGCCCGTCGTCCAGCAGGCCTTCCCGTAGCTGGGCCCGCTGGCCAAATTTGCCCTCGAGCGCAAAGGCGATGAAGTCGTCGCGATCCGCGATGTGTCCAATCGTCGCGATGGCGGCATTGTGCCAGCAGGTGAAGTTGTGGATGGCGCCGTAGCGGCGGCGCATCAGGTGTTCCGCAGCGGGCACGAGGAGGCGGGAAATGATTCCGTCTGATTCGCGGGCGGGAAGGGTTTCGGCAATCAACGTGTACGCCCAGGCGAGCGGAATGATCCAGACCGACTCGTCCAGCGTGGTATAGGTGGCGACACCGGGATTCTGACCGGTCCGCGCGCAGGTGGCGTAAAAGGCATAGCGCTCGGCATAGCCGAGCAAGATGCCGCGGACGGCTTCCCGATGTTTCGATTCTCCCTCGGCCTTCCAGAGCACCGCCAAACGCAGGGCCGATTCCGCGAGGTGATGATTGACGAACCAACGCCAGGCGGAGTCGAACTTCTCGGCCGTGAACAAAGCCTCGTCGACCGGGCAGCGGTGCTCGGTCGGGCGATGCGGATCGAAACGCAGTTCGACGCCGTGTTCGGGACAAATGAAGTCGTGATAGTAACCGCCGGGCCTTTCCGGTACGTTTAGCCGCCGGGCGTAAAATTCATCGGCCTCGCGTCGAAGCCGTACGAGGGCCGGGCGAAATGCGGCGCTTTTGGCGCGACGGGCCAGATTCTCCAACTCCGCCGGCGTGAGAATGGGTCTAGGCACGATAGGCCTCCAGCGTGGTACGGGCGATGCCATCCCAAGACAATTCGCGCAGCTTTTGCTCAATTCCGGGCCGGAGCGCGGCGCGGCGGATGCTGCGCGCGTTGGCCAGAGCCTGGCCCAGCGCGTCACGTCCGGCCGGTTCGTAGATGGCCCCAACCGAGGCGTCGACCAACTCGGGCAGGCAGCCGATCGCGGGCACCAGCACCGGGCAATGAAACGATAAAGCCGTGATGGCCGAACCAGAGGTCAGGATATCGGTGAACGGAAACACCGCGACGTCGGCCGCGTTAAAGAACCACTGGAATTCCTCGTTGGGATAAAATTTTGATTCCGTCAGGATGATGCGCGGGTCGGCATGGCGCGCTCGGTCGACCACCTGGGCGCCGTAGTCGCTGCAGATACGCGCGGCGAAGAGAAAGCGAAGATGATCGCCCTCGAGGCCGAGGAAGCTTTGGAGCAGCTGGTCGACGCCTTTGTTGGAGCGGACATTGCCGAAGAAAAGATAAACGAAGTGGCGGTCGTCGAAACCAAAGCGGGCGCGCGCTTCCGGCGGACTGACCACGTTCGGGTAGGCGTCGCAGAAATGCCCGTGCGGCGCCAGAAACACCCCGTGTGAGCGATGGAATGTTCGCGCGAGCAATCCTCGGGCATGTTCGCAATGGACAATCACGGCGCTCGCGCACGCGCTGATACCCAGCCGGGCGAGATGGTCGAGCTCGTGGGTCGTGCTGTCGTGGGGGTAGAGGTTGTGCATGGTCCACACGACCTTGTACCCGAGGGAACGCGCGAAAAAGAGGGCATCGACCAGGGAGGCGCAACGCCGGGTGGTCTCCTCTGGCGTGGCGCCCTGATAGAGCCCCGAAGGCCAGTGCAGGTGGAGGAGGTCGAATTTGTCCCGATGGGCGCGCAACCATTCGGGGGTGAGATTTTCCCGGAAACCGGCGACGGAGCGAACGCCATGGGCCTCCATCGCCCGGGCGAGCAACGCGGCATAGGGATTGGCGCGATCCAGCGAGAGTCCATTCGGCTCCCAGAATACCAGGGCTTGCATCAAGGGTGAGGCGTCAGCGCCGGTCGGGCGGGGCGGACGGCTGATACTTAAGCGGCATCACGGAGGCCCAATAAAGTATTTCCCGGCATGGCCATGGTCGGCTACACTGCACGTGCGAATGGGAGTTCAAGTTTGGGAATGGGCGTGCTGGTTCTTTGCGGACCGGCGGTCCGGCCCCGAGTGCGGGCTCCTAGCTCGCAACGCCCACCGGGGAATTTCAACCTCATTTCTCATGCCTAAAAACCTCTTCGAAAAAGTCTGGGACACCCACACCGTCCGCCAACTGCCCAGTGGGCAGACGCAATTGCTGATCGGGACGCATCTCATTCACGAGGTGACGAGCCCGCAGGCGTTCGGGATGCTGCGCGATCTCGGCCTGAAAGTCGCGATGCCGCATCGCACGTTTGCGACGGTGGATCACATCGTGCCGACCGATCAGTTTGCGGAGCCGTTTCGCGATCCGATGGCCCAGGAGATGATGAATGCGCTGCGGAAGAATTGCGCCGAATTTGACATCACGTTTTTCGACCGCGCGTCGGGCAAGCAGGGCATCGTCCATATCATCGGGCCGGAGCAGGGCATCACGCAGCCCGGCATGACGATCGCTTGCGGCGACTCGCACACCAGCACGCACGGCGCGTTTGGCGCGATCGCCTTTGGCACCGGCACCACGCAGATTCGCGATGTGCTGGCCACGCAGACGATGGCCTTGGGCCGGCTGAAGGTGCGGCGAATCAACGTGACCGGAAGGTTGCGCCCCGGCGTCTATGCCAAGGACGTCATCCTGCACATCATTCGCACGCTGGGCGTTAATGGGGGCACCGGGTTTGCCTACGAATACGGCGGCGAGGTTTTCGACCGATTCACGATGGAAGAGCGGATGACGGTCTGCAATATGTCCATCGAGGGGGGCGCCCGCGCGGGTTACGTCAATCCGGATGCCACGACTTTTGCCTATCTCAAGGGCCGGCCTTACGCGCCCAAAGGGGCGGCGTGGGACACGGCGGTCGTGCGCTGGCAGTCGTTCGCCAGCGATCCCGGCTGTCGTTACGACGACGTGGTAAACATCGCCGCGGCGGATATCGCGCCGACCGTCACCTGGGGCATCAACCCGGCGCAGGGTATCGCGATCAACGAGAACATTCCTGATCCAGCGAAGGCCAAGTCTGCCGACGAGAAGAGCTCCATTGAGGAAGCGCTCGCCTATATGAAGCTGAAACCGGGTGCGCCCATCAAAGGAACCAAGATCGATGTGGCCTTCGTCGGTTCTTGCACCAATGGCCGGCTGAGCGATTTCCAGGAGATCGCCAAGTTCCTCAAGGGCAAGAAGGTCGCGGCCGGGGTCAAGGCGATCGCGGTGCCCGGCTCGCAAGGCGTCGGCGTACTTTGCGCCGAATTGGGCATCGACAAGGTCTTCCGTGAGGCGGGCTTTGAATGGCGGGAAGCCGGCTGCTCGATGTGCCTCGCCATGAATCCCGACAAGCTGGTCGGGGATCAACTCTGCGCGAGTTCTTCGAACCGCAATTTCAAGGGCCGCCAGGGCAGCCCGACCGGTCGGACGGTTCTGATGAGCCCGCTCATGGTGGCCGCCGCCGCGGTCACTGGCACCATTGCCGACGCCCGCGAAGTCTTCAGCGTCGCCGCCGCCTAAAACCCAAATCTCAAAACCTAAAACGTCGCTCCGAGCGAATTCTCCCATGGCTCTCGAAAAAATCACCCAGGTTGTTGGCCGCGGCGTCTATGTGCCCGGCAACGACATCGATACCGATCGCATCATCCCGGCGCGCTACCTCAAGTGCGTCACGTTTGATGGGCTCGGTGAATTCCTCTTCAATGACGTCCGCAAGAATCCGGACGGTTCGGAGAAGCCTCATCCCCTGAACGAAGCGCGCTTCAAAGAGGCCGAGATCCTTCTGTCCGGCGCCAACTTTGGCTGTGGCTCTTCGCGGGAACACGCGCCCCAGGCCATTCAGAAGCATGGATTCAAAGCGGTCGTGGCGGAGAGCTTTGCCGAAATTTTCTTCGGTAATTGCACGACGCTGGGCGTGCCGTGCGCCACAGCGGCGCGCGAGGATATCGCCAAGATCGCGGCGGCCATCGAAACGAATCCCGCCTTGGAAATCACCCTCGACGTCGCGCGCCAGGAAATCCGGTTTGGTCGTCAGACCGCCA